>NZ_JCALDW010000015.1:0-118161 GCF_059813065.1 Mycobacterium sp. NGS24 | reverse complement strand
ATGACCGTCTCGCGGCTACAGCCCTACGCGACCACGGTGTTCGCCGAGATGTCGGCGCTGGCCACGCGGATCGGCGCGGTCAACCTCGGCCAGGGCTTTCCCGACGAGGACGGTCCCGCGGAGATGCTGCGGGCCGCCCAGGACGCCATCGCCGACGGTATGAACCAGTACCCGCCCGGCCCCGGCATCGCCGCTCTGCGACAGGCCATCGTCGCGCAACGCCGACGACGCTATGGCATCGAGTACGACCCCGATACCGAGATCCTGGTCACGGTCGGGGCCACCGAGGCCATTGCCGCAGCGGTGCTCGGCCTGGTCGAACCCGGCTCCGAGGTGCTGCTGATCGAGCCGTTCTACGATTCCTACTCACCGGTGGTCGCGATGGCCGGCGCGACCCGGGTGCCGGTCCCGCTGGTTGCCGACGGGCGCGGTTTCGCGTTGGACGCCGACGCGCTGCGACGCGCCGTCACCCCGCGCACCAAGGCTCTGATCGTCAATTCGCCGCACAATCCCACCGGAGCGGTGCTGAGCGCGCCAGAGCTGGCAGCCATTGCCGAGATCGCAACGGACGCAGACCTTTTGGTGATCACCGACGAGGTTTACGAGCATCTCGTGTACGACGACCACCGGCACCTGCCGCTGGCCGGTTTCGACGGCATGGCCGAGCGCACGATCACCATCTCCAGTGCGGCCAAGATGTTCAACTGCACCGGATGGAAAATCGGATGGGCCTGTGGCCCAGCACATCTCATCGCCGGATTACGCGCCGCCAAACAGTATCTGAGCTACGTCGGCGGAGCACCGTTCCAGCCCGCGGTGGCTCTGGCGCTGAACACCCAGGACGAGTGGGTGGCCACCCTGCGCCAGACGCTGCAGCGCCGGCGCGACCGGCTGGCGGCCGGACTGACCGACATCGGGTTCGCGGTACACGACAGCTTCGGCACCTACTTCCTGTGCGCGGATCCGCGCCCGCTCGGATACGACGACAGCACCGCCTTCTGCGCCACGCTGCCGGAGCGCGTCGGGGTGGCCGCGATACCGATGTCGGCCTTCTGCGACCCGGCCGCCCGGCACGCCGGGCTATGGAAACACTTGGTGCGCTTCACGTTCTGCAAACGAGACGACACGCTCGACGAAGCGATCCGGCGACTGGCGGCGCTGGGCGATCGACGGCACTAACCGCCCATCACCCGCTTGCGCAGTCCCTCCAAGGCGGAATAGAGGATCTTCTTGCGGGCCCGGTTGACCAGGAACTCGGGCAGCGGCGCAGAGGGTTCGACGGTGATGGTGAACCGCACCCGGGTCTTGTCGGCGCCTTCGCGGGTCAGGTTGTACTCCCCGTGCTGGGCATGCTGCTGAAGCGTTTTGGTGGCGTCCCACACCATCCAGTCCGGCCCCCAGTGATATTCCAGCAACTCCTTGTCGACGATGCCGACCACCTTGATGGTGACCTTGACGTGCCGGGGGCGGCCGTCGGGCCAGGTGTCGATGACTTCGGCCCGCTTGTGCACCGACGACCAGGACGGCACCGCGTCCATGTCGGCGAGCGCGTCGATGATCACGTCCGGCGACGCGTCGATCAGCACTTCACCCGATGCTTGTATGGCCACTACTGCTCAAACTAGCAACCTGGCGGCGCGGACTCCGCGGCCAACTATGCGTCCGGGCCGGGCTCCGCGCCCAGCACCTGCTCGCGCAATCCCCGGGCCGCGGCATCCAATACGTGTTCGCTGGCCCGCCGCACGATGAATCCGGGTATCGGTCCGGCCGGTTCGACGGTGATGTCGAAACGCACCCGGGTCTTGTCCAGTCCCTCGGGTTTGAGGTTGTACTCGATATGTTGGCCGTGCTGCTGGGCGGTCTTGCCGGCGTCGTACACCACCCAGTCCGGACCCCAGTGGTATTCCAGGATCTCCTTGTCGACCAGGCCCAGGATCTTGATGGTGGCCTTCACGTGGTGAGGCCGGCCGTCCGGGTAGTAGTCGAGCACCTCGACACTCTTGTGCAGTGGTGACCAGGAGGACAGCGCGCCGACATCTGACAGCGCCGCCATGACCACTTCCTGGGGCGCATCAATGACGAATTCTCGCGATGCTTTTACGGCCACTGGTTCTCAAGCTAGCAACGCTCGGCACGACCTGGGGAGCGGTTGTCGGAAATTGTCGGATACCAGCCGATTTCACCGAGCGCCGCGGTATCAGCCCTTCTTCACCTTCAACACGCGGTTGCGCAGCTCTTTGGTCGCCGAGTCGATGGTGCCCTTGACGGCCCGCTTGAGCACGAACCCGGGCAACGGCACGTTCGGGTCGACGCTGATCTCCATCTTCACCAGCGTCTCGTCCCCTTTGGGCACCAGGGTGTACTTCCCGTCCTGCGACTTCTGCTGACCGGAACTGACCAGCGTCCAGGTCACCTCGTTGCCACTCCAGGTGTAGGCCACCACCTGCTCGTCGGTGATGCCCGCGGTCTTCACCTTCATCTTCACTTTGCTCGGACGCCCGTCGTCTCCGGTCTCCAGGATCTCGGCGGTCTGGTGCGGTTCGGACCATTCGGGCATCGCCTCGAAATCAGCGATGACATCCAGGATCTCCTCGGGACTGGCTTCGATGACGATGTCGCGGGATTCTTTGATTGCCATGGCCCGCACCATATCGCGACCGTGCCCCGGCGGGAATAGTCGTTTCGCCGGTATCGTCGCCACGGGCGTACCGTCGTTTCCGTGACCGATTCTGCCTATACCGTCGGCGACTATCTGCTCGACCGCCTCGCCGAACTCGGCGTCACAGAGATCTTCGGCGTGCCCGGCGATTACAACCTGGCTTTCCTCGACCACATCGTGGCCCACCCCAAGCTGCGCTGGGTCGGCAACGCCAACGAACTCAACGCCGGTTACGCCGCCGACGGATATGGGCGGCTGCGCGGAATGTCAGCCGTGGTAACGACATTCGGCGTCGGTGAGCTTTCGGCGACCAACGCCATCGCGGGCAGCTACGCCGAGCACGTGCCCGTCGTGCACATCGTGGGCGGGCCCTCGAAGGACGCCCAGGCCACCCGCCGGGCGTTGCATCATTCGCTCGGCGACGGCGACTTCGAGCACTTCTTCCGGATCAGTCGCGAAATCACCTGCGCGCAAGCCAATCTCATGCCAGCCACCGCGTGCCGTGAGATCGACCGGGTGCTGTGCGAGGTGCGCGAACAGAAGCGGCCCGGGTACCTGCTGATGTCCACCGACGTGGCGCGCTTCCCCACCGAACCGCCGGACGCGCCGTTGCCACGCTATGCCGGCGGCACCAGTCCGCGGGCGCTGGCCATGTTCACCGAGGCGGCGGCGAAGTTGATCGGCAACCGCCAGTTGACCGTGCTGGCCGACCTGTTGGTGCACCGCCTGCAGGCGGTCCGGGAACTGCAGGCGCTACTGGCAGCCGACGTGGTGCCGCACGCGACGTTGGTGTGGGGTAAGAGCCTGCTCGACGAGAGCTCGCCGAATTTCCTCGGCATCTACGCCGGCGCGGCCAGCACCGAACGGGTACGCACCGCCATCGAACAGGCACCGGTCCTGGTGACCGCCGGGGTGGTGTTCACCGACATGGTCAGTGGGTTCTTCAGTCAACGCATCGACCCGGCCCGGACCATCGATATCGGCCAGTACCAGAGCAGCGTGGCCGACGAGGTGTTCGCGCCGCTGGAGATGGGTGCGGCGCTGCAGGCTCTGACAGCGATACTGACCGAGCGCGGTATCCGTTCACCGGATGTGGCACCGCCACCGGCGCAAGCACCGGCCCCCGCCCCGGGCCGCGACGAGGCTCTCACCCAACGGGTGCTGTGGGACCGGCTGTGTTCGGCACTGACCCCGGGCAACGTGGTGTTGGCAGATCAGGGGACCTCGTTCTTCGGCATGGCCGACCACGTACTGCCCCAGGGGGTCACCTTCATCGGCCAACCGTTATGGGGTTCAATCGGTTACACGTTGCCCGCCGCCTTCGGGGCGGCGGTGGCCCATCCGGACCGCAGAACGGTGCTGCTGATCGGCGACGGCGCCGCTCAGCTGACCGCGCAGGAACTGGGCAGCTTCTCCCGGGAGGGGCTTTCCCCGGTCATCGTGGTGGTCAACAACGACGGCTACACCGTCGAACGCGCCATCCACGGAGCAACGGCGCCCTACAACGACATCGTCGGCTGGCGCTGGACCGATCTCCCCGGCACGCTCGGGGTGGAAAATCACCTCGCGTTGCGCGCCGAAACCTACGGCGAACTCGACGACGCGCTCACCGCCGCCGCCGCCCATCGCGACCGCATGGTGTTCGTCGAGGTGGTGTTGCCGCGACACGAAATCCCGCCCCTGCTCGCCCAACTCGTCGGACCGATGCAGCCGAAGGACCACTGAACGCGGCTACGCCGAATGGCGCGGACTCCTCGTCTCGCTGACCGACGCGATGATCGCACGCACGGTGCGACGGCAGCGTCCACAGTCGGCACCCGCGCCGCACGCCGCGGCAACCTGGTTGCTCGTCGACGCGCCCGCGCAGACAGCTTCGGTGACCATCTGGCTGGTGATGCCATTACACAGGCACACGTACATCGCGCCGGTCAGTCCGTCCCGATGCGCATCATGTCGAAATACCGGCCGACGAACAGCGGCGGGTAGGCGCCGATTCCCACCCCGCTGAGCCATTGAGCCGCCGCGTCCGGGTGCTCGATCCATTCCTGCGCGCTGTCCTCGTCGGCGAATTCCTGCAGGATCAGCACCTCGTGTGAGTCGTCGAAAGCCTGAAAAACCCAGGTCTTTCGGATCCCGGCGGCGGTGAACCGGTCCATCGCGAGACCGACTTCGGTGTGCAGCGTCGTCACACTGTCCACGGACGCGAAGGCGGCCACCACCACGCCGGGCGCCCGGCCCGTCGCTGCCGGAGGTTCGGCAATGAACCTGTCCACGATCTCGCCGGCGAAGACGGCCGGGATGTCGTCGACGCCGACGGCATCGAACCAGTCGAAGAACACCCGCGACTGCAACAGCTCTACGATCGGCTCGCGGCTGTGCACCCCGATCATCACCAGCACCCGGCCGTAGTCGTGGGTGGAGATATAGACCAGCACGTGATGGGCGCCGATGTCGGCGAGCGCGGCTTTGCGACGCTCCAGCAGCGGCCACACCTTGGTCGGGTCCGGAATCCGGTAGTCCGACGCGATCACCATCGAGTGAATGTCGCCGTTGCTCATCACAGGCCTATGCCGGATTGAACTGTGAGATAAGCCATTTCCCGTCGGCCTTGGTCAAGGTGACCAGCACGCTGCTGTTCGTCATCGCCGGTTCCGGACGGTCCCTGCTCTGAGTGCTCTGGTTGATGAACAACAACACGATGGCCGAGTCCGGACGGAATTCGGACAACGCGCCGCGAAGCACCACTGCGGTCGTCTTGACTGCCTTCTGCTTTGCGGCCGGAGCGACGATCTGCGAGGTGAACTGGTCGTAGTAAGACAGGAAGTCACCGGTCAGATGTGATCTCGCGGTGGAGAAGTCGTGGTCGAGCGTGTCCGGCGAGTAGGACAGGATGGCGACGGTGCCGTCACTGGCAGCTGCGATTGCCGCCTTGGCTTCGGCTGCGTCGACCTGCTGGTCCGGCCGGTAGGAGAACCAGTACAGGGCGGCCAGCACCGACAGCGAACTGACCACCAGCAGGGCCAGCGCGGCGATGCCGAGCTTCCCGGCCCAACGACTTTTCGTCCTGCCGACGGTCGGGTTCTTCAATCGGGCGGTCAAGCGATTGCGGCCCGAATCCCGGCCGTCGGCTGGCGAATCGGCGTCTTCGGCATCCACCGTGTCCTCGCCGACCGAGGTCTGCTCTGCGCTGTCGTCGACCACCGACGAGTCCCGTTCGGTCACGGCACGAACTCCACTTTCGACATCTTGAGCCGACCACCTTCCCGAGTCATCGTCACGATCAGCCGGTACTTACGTGGATCCTGTTTGGCACCAGCGGCATTCGTGACCTCGGAGGTACTGGCCACGAGCACCACCGCCGAATTCTCGGTCATGGTGTCGAGTTCGACAGCGGCAGCTTGAACGCTTCCCTGCGAGATCACTTTCGACTCTTCGACGACTTTGGTGAAATCTTCGGCCATCTTCAGAAAGTCGTCCTTGAACGTTCCGGTGGACACTTCCAGGATGTGTTGCACGCCTTCTTTGGCGTGTTCGTAGTCGAGCGAAGTCAGCGTCACGACTCCCTGCCGTGCGCCCGCGGCGAACTCGGCAACCTGCTGGCGTTCCCGGGTGGCGTTGCGATGCAGCACGGACATCTCCACGCTGGCCCCCACCGCGAAGAGCGTGATAGCGACGGCCAGTACCGCTGCCACCGACTTCAGTGTCGGTCGGCGCAGGCCGCGCCGCGCGGATCTGGCAGCCGGTTCCTCGGCGTTTTCGTCGTCCGCTGCGTCCGCGTCCGTTTCGTCGGAAAGCGTCTCGGTGGTGCGATCGTCCGCAACCTCGGTGTCGCGCTCCTCGATGCGGGCTGGTTTCACCGGCTCCGGTTGCTCCGCTGCTGCGGTGGCTTTGGCGCCGCCGGCCTTTTTCACCGGGCCCTTGGCCAGTTTGATCTTCGCGGCGTCGGGCTTGGCGAGCGTGACCGGCGGTTCGGCCGGCTCGATTGTTGCGTCGTCGACTTTCAGTCCGTTCGTGCCGGATCCGACCTCGGTGCTTGCAACGATTTCGGCTTCGCGGCGCAGCCGGATGGCGCGGGCACGCGCGCGGGCAGCGGCGGCGAGGGCTTCGGCCTCGGCGGCCTCCGCCTCGGCCTCCTCGGCCAGGGACCGCATTTCCGCGACACTCTGCGGTGTGTCGTCCTTCTTCACCGGCGCCGATTTCGCGTCGTCTGCATTACGGCGGGTGCCGCCGTCCTCCGCTCACCGGCTCGGGAACGAGATCGCTCGCCGCTCAACTCCGAACTCCTCTACCGCTTGTCCGTCGGTGACAAGGTGCCTGGTAGCCGCCGACGGTGTCGGGAAAATGCGTTAACTTGCCGCCCGATCCCAATTCCGTCCGGGATCCGCCGTACGCCAGCCGTGGCCACACCCTACTCGCCACCGCAACCATGATGGGCCGGACTGGCGGCGGCCACTCCGGCACGTCGTCGGCCGTCGGAGAACGAGATTATCACTTTCCGTCGGCAATATTACCGTCCGGGCCGACACGGACCGCGCAAAACCGCGTCAAACTGTGGAAATACCGTTCTTGCTTTCGGCATATGCAACTGCCGGAGGATGCCGAGCGCCACTCAGCGGAGGAGATCCTTGACGACCTTGCCGGTGGCGTTCATCGGCAGCGCGTCGACGAATTCCACCACTCGCGGCACCTTGAATCCAGCCATACGCTCCCGGCACCAGTCGATCAGTTCCGGCGCGTCCACCGGACTCTTACGGACGACGAATGCCTTGCCCACCTGCCCGAGCCGTTCGTCGGGAGCGCCGATCACCGCCACCTGGGCAATGGCGGGGTGCTTGAGCAGGAAGCCTTCGATCTCGGCCGGGTAGGCGTTGAATCCGCCCACGATGAACATGTCCTTCTTGCGGCCGACGATGCGCAACCGACCCGACTCGTCGATGCTGCCCAGGTCCCCGGTGTGTAGCCAGCCGTCGCCGTCGATCGCCTCAGCGGTGGCGACCGGATCGTTGAGGTAGCCCTGCATGACCCCGTACCCGCGAACCAGCACCTCGCCGTCCCCGGCGATGCGCACCTCGACCCCGTCGCACGGCAGACCCGCGGTGGAGGCGACCTCTGCAAAGGAGTCGCCGGGCCGGGACAAGGTGACGTTGCCCGCCTCGGTGAGCCCGTACCCGGTCATCAACGTCTGGAACGGCAGCTCACCGTGGATGCGACGGACGAGTTCGACGGGGATGTCGGCGGCACCGGTGACGCCGGCCCGCAACGTGGCCAGCTTGGACTTGTCCGGCACCGTCAACAACGAGTGATACAGCGTCGGCGGGCCGGGCAACATCGTAATGCGCTCGCGCTCAATAAGATCCACCGCGGTGGCGATGTCGAAAACCGCTACCGGCAGCATCGCGGCACCACGCAGAAAGGACGCGACAAGGCCCGCTTTGAGACCGAAGGTGTGGAAATACGGATTGATCATCAGGTAGCGGTCACCCTCGCGCAGATCCGCGAGGGTCGCCCACTCCTCGTACATGCGCAACGTCTGAGCGTGATTCATCATCGCGCCCTTGGGCCGCCCGGTGGTGCCGGAGGTGAAAATGATGTCGGAGACATCGGCGCCGCTGACCGGGCACTCGAACGGTGATCCGGCGTCGAGGAAGCCGGATTTCAGGTCGATGACCGGTATCCCGGCCGGCGCCACGAAGTCCTGCCCCAGGAAGCCCTGCTGGACCAATACCGCCTTGGCCCCGCTGCGGCCGATGACGTCAGCGGCCTCCGCCACCTTGAACCGGGTGTTGACCGGCACCAGGACTCCCCCGGCGGTCAGCAGGCCGAAGGCGGCAACGATCCACTCGGCACAGTTGGGCGCCCAGACGGCCACCCGGTCACCCCTGGCGATACCGAGATCGGCAAAAGCACCTGCCGCACAACGTATTCGGTGGACGAGCTCAGCGAAGGTGTAGCGCAGCGGACCGTCCACGACCGCTTCCGCATCGCCGAAGCGATCCGCCGCGCTCAAGACCATCTCGGGGATGGTCTGCCAGCTGACCCGGTCGGTCACACCGTGACGAGTCGACCGAGATTGCCACCCATGATCTTCGCCTGGTCGTCGGCCGACAAGTGCGACAGCGCCTCGATGTAATAGGTCGGCTCCGCCAGCCCTTCGGGATGGGGCCAGTCCGACCCGTACAGCACCTGGTCCACGCCCACGAGGTTGACCAGGTCGTCGATACCGTCCTCGAAGAACGGGCTGACGTAGATCCGGTTCTTGACCATCTCGACCGGGTCGCTCGGGAATGCCTCCGGAGCCTTGCGGAAGACCTCCGCCAGGCCGTCCAGCAGCGGGGTCATCCACTTCGACCCGGCCTCGACGATCGCGACCTTCAGCTTGGGGTGGCGATAGAGCGCGCCGTGAATGACCCACGAGCCCACCGAGTCCTGGATCGGCCGCCACTCGTTGAGGATGCCCATTGCGTTGGTCTGGAACGGCAGCATCTCGGCGCTGGCACCGTCCCATTCGGAGGTGTACCGGGAGTAGCCACTGTCGCTGGAGTGCATGCCGACCAGCACGTCGTACTCCACGACCCGCTCCCAGAACGGGTCGAACTCGGGCAGCGCGAACGACCGCGGACCACGGAAGCCGGGGACCGGTGCCGGGCGGACCAGGATGCAGCGGGCACCGCGCTTGACCGCCCATTCCAGCTCTTCGATCGCCTTTTCGACAATCGGCAGGGTGATCACCGGGGTGGTGAAGATACGGTTCTGGTAGTTGAAGCCCCAGACCTCGTCGAGCCACTGGTTCAGCGCATGGACCAGCACATGGATGGCAACAGGGTCGTCCGACAACCGTTCCTCGAGGAGGCTGGCCAGCGTCGGGAACATCAGCGTCTTGTCCAGCCCCAGCTCGTTCATTACTTCCAGGCGCGGGCCCGGCTCGAAGAAGGCCGGGATGGCACGCATCGGCTCACCGAACAGCTCGCGCTTGCTCTTGCCTTCCGGGTTGCCGTACTTGAAATACTCTTCCCAGGCTCCGGGTTTGGCGACGACCTCGAAGGTCGGGTTGGGAATGTAGTTACTGATCTGGCCGCGGATCGCGATCTTGGTGCGCCCGTTGACCTGCACGTACTGGACGTGGTTCTGGTATTCCTTCGGCAGGAACTTGGTCAGCGCCTCCGGCGGCTCGTAAAGATGGTTATCCGCGTCAAAGATCGGAAACGGGACGTCAACCCGGTGCGACAACTGACCCATGAAATCCTCCTTCGCAATTAGTGAGAATCATATTCTCCTATATCGCCGTGCGCAACGTGCACCCACCCCCCGCGCGGGCGGCACGGTGCGGGTCAGCACTTCGCGTTGATCTTGAAATCGGCGCTGGCCGCCTCGCCCGGTTTGGCCGTGGTGGACCCGTTGGCCGTGCCGGTGATGATGAACGACTGGCCATCGAAGCGGGTGGCGGCGTCGGCTCCGCCGCCGTGGGAGTAGGTGCCGGTGAAACCACCGAAGTTGTGGAAGCGGACGGACACCGTGGACGCCGGATTTGCCCGCTGGTCGACGACGATCTTGGCGCCCGAGGCGTCGTCACCGAGTTCTATGGTGCGAAACCATTCCTGCTGGAAGCAGCGCACAACTCGGGGCCGCACCTCGTTCCCGTTGACGGTCGCCACCGCGGTGCTGGCCAGCTGGCCTTGCGAGGGGGCGCTGCACGCCCCGAAGACGGGTGCCGCCAGCGCTACGGCCGCTGCCGCGGCGATTCGGTTCCGCACCTGGCCACCCCAATCCGCAGGCGTCCGGACAACTTCTGGACCTGCAGCGATGATGCTATTCTCCCTAGACGAGAATGCCAATATCGGCGTCGCAAGTCCGGGTTGTACCGAGGAGCTGAACACGCATGGTGGACCTGGATTTCGACGACGCCGAGACCGGGGTGGCAGTGCTGACCATCGATCGGCCGCACGCACGCAATGCCATCTCGCTGGAAACCATGGACCAGCTCGACCATGCGCTCGACGGCGCGAGCGGGGCGTTGGCACTGGTGATCACGGGTGCCGGCGACCGGGCTTTCGTCTCCGGCGGAGATCTCAAGGAGCTCAGCGCGCTACGGACCGAGGACGAAGCCGCGGCGATGGCCCGCCGGATGCGCACGCTGTGCGACCGGATCGCCGGGTTCCCGGCGCCAGTGGTCGCGGCGATGAACGGGCACGCCTTCGGCGGCGGCGCCGAGGTCGCGGTGGCCGCCGACATCCGGGTGGCCGCCGACGACATCAAGATCGCCTTCAATCAGGTGCAACTCGAAATCATGCCGGCGTGGGGCGGCGCCGAACGTCTGGCCGCGCTGGTCGGCAAAAGCAGGGCCCTGCTGTTGGCCGGTAGCGGGACCGCAGTCGATGCCGTCGAGGCCGAACGCCTCGGACTGGTGGATGTGGTCTTACCGCGGGCATCCTTCGACTCGGCCGACCAGGGCTGGCGCTCGGTCGCCAGATCCCTCGCCCGCCGTCCGGCCGCCGAGATAAAACGGGTAATCAGCGGAGTTTCCCCTGATGAGGCGATAGCATCGTTTGCACGGCTGTGGGTGGCCGACCCGCACTGGCAGGCCGCAGCACTAGTCATGAACCGCAAAGCCAATCCGCGCCCAGCAGCCGGAGGAGCGATATGACGACCAGGGCAACGCCGCAACTGGGCATCGGAGCAGCGCTGCTGTCAGCGGTTCTGCTGGCCGGCTCCGGTATAGCGGCCGGCACCGGCACGGCACGGGCTGACGACGACCCGCCGCCCGCGCACCGGGTCGTCTACACCATCACCGCCAACAACCCGGCCTACGCCGATATCTACTACCAGGACCAGGATCCGGCGAAGTTTTCGGACTACAGCCACAACCCCTACCCGTTCACGCCGAATGTGCAGGCCGATATCGCCCCGGGACGGCCGTGGAGTCAGACGGTAATGCTGGTGGATCCCGCGCACTGGGCGATGGTCAGCGTCAGCATGCAGCGTCAACCCGGCTTTCCGGGCTTTCACTGCACCTTGTCGGTCGACGGCGCGGTGGTGGTGTCCAAGGATGGAGAACGTGGGGTGCTCTGTTCGCTGCGCACCTGGTGAACCACCCAGGTCGGCGGGATGTCCGCGATCGGCTGCGGCTCGCCTTCCAACCTGCGCAGGTGATGTTCGACGAACTTCAGCGTCTCCGGGTGACCCACCGACACACCCATCGCCTGCTCGAGCACCAGGAACCGCGACAGGCTGGTCATCAGCACGGTGAAAACCACCGGCGGCACGAAATCGGTATTCAGCTTGCCCTGCGCCTCGTACCGTTGCATGGCAGCCGACACCACCTGGCGTTGTTCGTCGCGAAAACGGTCGGCGTAGTAGGCGATTTCGGCGCGCATCTCTTTGCGGTGGTTGGCCAGCGCCATGAATTCCATCGAGATACGCGTGAACCCGGGATCGGTGCCGAATCGCCACAGCGCCCACAGCGGTTGCGGCAACTGCAGCAACTGCGCCTGGGCCTGCAGCCCTTCCTCGGCGCGGCGCCGGAAGACGGCCAGAAACAGGTCCTCCATGGTGCGGAAGTAGTAGTGCACCAGCTGCGGTTTGAGTCCGGCCTTGTTGGCGAGCCGCCGCGACGTCACCGCCGCGTAGCCCTCCTCGATCATCAACTGTTCGGCCGCGTCGAGCAGCAGGCCGCGATTCTTCGCGTCCGGCGCCCCGATCCTGCGGGCCGATGTCATGCCGTACCCGTCCTCTCTGCGCTCGCCCGACGATCAGGCCGATCGTATCCGCGACACGGTTCGGTACCGGCGCAGTGATCTTGACCACGACAATACCGCCATGCTAAGCAGGTGCTCAGCAGACGTTCTAATCGGGCGACGCCAGCTCTCGTCGCCGACTGACCAATTGGCGACACGGTGCTGCGGGCCGGCTTCGGGAGGAATGCACGATGAGCGATTACGACACCATTGATTTCTTCACCGATCCGTCGCTGGTACCCGACCCGTACACCTACTTCGATTACCTGCGCGCCCAGAACCCGGTGCTGCGTCTGCCGCACTATGGGGTCGTCGCCGTCACCGGCTACGAAGAGGCGACGGCGGTCTACAAGGACACCGACTCGTTCTCCAACTGCGTCGCGCTCGGCGGGCCGTTCCCGCCGCTGCCGTTCCAGCCCGACGGCGACGACATCAACCATCAGATCGACGAGCACCGGCACTGTTTCCCGATGTTCGAGCACATGGTCACCATGGACCCGCCGGACCACAGCCGGGCGCGGTCGATTTTGAGCAGGCTGCTGACGCCGAGCCGACTCAAGCAGAACGAGGAATTCATGTGGCGCCTCGCTGACCGCCAACTCGACGAGTTCCTGGTCAACGGCAACTGCGAATTCATCGGTGAATACTCAAAACCGTTTGCCACGTTGGTGATCGCCGATCTGCTCGGCGTCCCGGAGGAGGACCACAAAGAATTCCGGGTGGTACTGGGCGCCGACCGTCCCGGCCGCGTCGGGGCCCTGGACCACGAATCGGTGGGCGTCAATCCGCTGGAGTGGCTCGACGACAAATTCTCGGCCTACATCGAGGACCGCCGCGCGCACCCGCGCGAAGACGTCCTGACCGCGCTGGCCACCGCCAAGTATCCGGACGGGACGACGCCGGAGGTCATCGACGTCGTCCGGTCAGCCACCTTCCTGTTCGCCGCCGGCCAGGAGACCACGGCAAAGCTGCTCAGCGCCGCACTGCAGGTGATCGGCAACCGTCCGGACATCCAGCAGCAACTCCGCGACAACCGCAGCCTGATTCCGGGGTTCATCGAGGAATCCCTGCGCATGGAGAGCCCGGTCAAGAGTGATTCGCGATTGGCGCGCAGGTCGACCCAGGTTGGCGGAGTGGACATTCCGGCCGGCACCGTGGTGATGGTGTTGCCCGGTGCGGCCAACCGTGACCCGCGCCGCTTCGACGACCCGCACGAGTTCCGGCTGGACCGCAAGAACGTCCGCGAACACATGGCGTTCGCGCGCGGCGTGCACTCCTGCCCCGGCGGCCCACTCGCCCGGGTCGAAGGCCGGGTGTCCATCGAACGGATACTGGACCGGATGGCCGACATCAACCTCGACGAAGCCCACCACGGCACCGCCGACGACCGCCGATTCACCTACGAGCCCACCTACATCCTGCGCGGACTCAACCAGCTCCACCTCACCTTCACACCCCAGGAGCCACCGGCCGGGCGACCGGTCAGTTGATCGCCAGGCCGATGAAATAGCTGCCGAACAATCCGGCCGCGATCAGCAATACCCAGGCATCGGTGAGCCGGCGCAGTCGTGCGGGCGCCTCCCGGACTTCCATGAACTCGCGAAAGATGATGCGCACCTTGATGAGTGCGATGACGATGACGCTGGTCGTGAGCACCACACTGGTGCTGTGGACGGAGTGGTCGATCCACAGGTAACCCAACGTGAGCATGGCCAGTACCGCCCACACCACCAGCAGCCGCGCGTTGGGCTTCACCGCGTCACCGCACCACGTACAACAACGCGAAGATCAGCACCCAGAGGAAATCGACGGTGTGCCAATAGGTTGCGCACGTTTCAATCAGTGTTTGAGAGTCGGCGGTGCCACGCCGGGCACCCAGGAGGCGGTAACCGATGACACCGAGGACGACGAATCCGATGAGCAGGTGCACGAAATGAATGCCGGTGAGGAAGAAGTAGTAGCCGAAGAAGTCGTTGCTGTCCAGGCCGTTTCCGGCATGCACCAGCCGGGACCATTCGAAAACTTTCAGAGACAGAAAGACTGCGGCGAACGCGGCCGTCGCCAGAACGTCGCGCAGCGCTGCCCGATACGCGCCGGCGCGCGCAGACTGCACGCATCGCGCCACTGACCAGGAACTCAGCAGCAACACGAGTGTGTTCAGCACGCCGATGCGCAGATCCAGGTGCTCCTGGGAGCTCAAGAAGAGCCCCGGGCTCCTGGTCCGGTAGAACAGGTAGAAGCCGAAATATCCGGTGAATATCAGACTTTCGAACAGGACGAAGGCCCACATGTCCGGCTGGCCCGGCACGAACGTCGCGCGCTTGTCTTCTCCGGCCAGCTCGGTCATGACGCGCCCGCCTGTCCCGCCGCGCGCTTACTGGGCAGCTCGGGTAGCGGTCCGGTACCGAAGTCTTCACGCCGGATCATCCGGAAGAGCATGACGACAAAGGTCACCTGATAGATGCCGAACACCACCATGTCCAACCACCACGCGATCTGCCCGTTCCAGGCCAGCACGCCACGCCCGAAGATCCAACACGGCGCCACGACGACCTCGGTCAGCGCGTTGCACAGATTGAGATAGCCGAACCACTTGGGAAACACCCGATTCTTATCGATCAGTATCGCGACCATCCACAGCAGCGACCCGATCAGGAAAACCCCCATGGTCCCGTCGAACGATAAGAAGGCGAAGTCGTAGAGCCAACCGATCGCCTCGGGATCTCGGTGCGGGCGTAGTGTCCCGACGATCAACGCGATACAGAGCAGGAGCAGGCCCGGCACCGCGCTGAGCGCATAGATCAGCAGGTAGGAGTATCCGAACGCGCGGCTCACCGACATGCGCCGCATGGAATAGGCGATCAGGGCGTTGTTGATCGCGTTCATCCCACAGATGACGAAGATGACGCCGAGCCCGATGGGGATGCCGAGGCGGCGTTCATTGAACCAGTGCACCTGTGTGGCCAGGTCCCAGGTGGGCTGGGGCGGCGGCTGGACTTGGGCCACGATGAAGAACACCGGGAAGAAGATGTTGTAGAAGACGACGAGTGTCCACCAGGCCAACCACAGCTCGCGCTTGGGGTTGTGCCGCAGGTGCCAGGCAAACCGGTGCCGCCAGGGGCCCCGCGGTGCGGCCGAGCGCTCCGGTAGCGCCACCGCCGCGCTCAAGCGGGTTCCAATGTCATTGCCTGGCTTTGGTTTTCAGATCGTTCCCGATATATGGCCTGGGCCAGGACCACGCCGGTCACCACGATCCAGACGGTGATGGCGATGTTCTTCAACCAGAAGGACAGCACGCCGTCCCATGCGAGCGGACCCGACAACGACAGGCCCACGAACGCCGCCGGGACCAGCGCCGCGGCTACGACGAGATTGAAGTGACCCACCCAGCGCTGGAACACCGGTCGCGGCTGATCGTCGAAATAGATTGCCAGAGCCAAGATTACGCTCTGCCCGATCAGGTAGGGAACCAGGATGGTGAAGGTGATCCAGGCGAAATCGTTGAGCAACTGCGTCAATTCCGGTCGCCGTTCCGGTCGGAATGCGGCCAGCAACCAGCACACGTTGGCGATCAGGAACAAGGTGGGGCCGCCGGCGACGCAGCCCAGCATCGCGTAGGAGAAGATCGGGGTGCGATGAGCCATCCGGCGAATCTGCATCGCAACCAGCACCAGGATCGGCACCAGGCACACGCCGAACCAGTTGAAGACGATCATGCTGTACCGGATCTCGGGCAGATGAGCCGGATCGCGATAGAACGCGGCCACCTGCTCGGCCGTCATCGACGGAGACATCGGCGGGTGAAATCCCGGGAACAACAGGAAGGCCGCGATCCAGATGAGCAGCAGGACCGGCAGCGTCCAGAGCAGGATCACCTCGCCATCGATTCGCCGCGCGGCGGGTGATCGTGGCGGGGTGGCTGCAGCGCCGATATCGGACATCGATGACTCCTTCGGGCTCGTCAGCGAAGCTAGCCGAACGGCTACCCCATCGTCAATAGCCGATCGGCTACTCTGACTGCGTGGTCTCAGCACCGAGCCGATTCCGGTTCATCACCCGCAGCCCCGCGCAGCTGCGCATCCTGGATGCCGCCCTGCAGCTGATCGGTGAGAACGGTGTCGGCGGAACCTCACTGCAGATGATCGCCGACGCCATCGGCGTCACGAAAGCCGCTGTCTACCACCAATTCAAGACCAAGGAGCAGATCGTCATCGCTCTCACCGAGCGTGAACTCGGCGGTCTGGAGGAGGCACTGGAAGCCGCCGAAGCACACGATCACCGGACCCGGGCGCGCGACGTACTGCTGGACCGGGTCATCGAGGTTGCCGTCGAGCGGCGCGGTGCGGCAAGCACCTTGCAGTTCGACCCCGTCATCGTCCGCCTGCTGGCCGATCACCAGCCGTTCCAGCAGTTCATCGAGCGCCTCTACGGTGTTCTCGTCGACGGCGTTGCCGAGGACGCGCGCGTCTCGGCTGCCATGCTCTCGGGTGCGATCGCGGTGGGGGTGGTGCATCCGCTGGTCGCCGACATCGACGACCAGACCCTACGCACCCAACTGCTGCGGATCACCCGGCGTCTGTTCGACGCCGCCGCTGATTAGCCCGATCGCATTTTCACGACGCGGTTACTCAGATACCGTTCCTCTATGGAGACAGTTCGTCGTCTGGCTGCCGCAGCGATCATGATCACCACCGGCTTCATGATTGCGAGCGCCGCCACCGCTCAGGCCGACGACCCGCAGTGGCCGTGGGTGGGGTATCACTGGTGCCCCGGCCAACCCTATGACGAGGCGGCTTGGGGCTATAACTTCGATCCGTCCACGTGTCACGATGCCCATCATCGCGACCGCGACGGCACGATCCATACCGACGACTACTTCGGGCCGAGCCCGTTCCAGGATCAGCCGAACATCCCGAACACGCGACCATGAGTCGGCGGCACGATCAGGTGTCGCCGCGCTCCCAACGTTGGAAACCGTCATGGGCGTTGCAGACCAGGAACAGACCGTCCGGAGCCTGTGCGACATAGAAAGTCGGCCATTCGGAGCACGAGGCGTTCTCCTGCTTGACGCCGACCATCGGCGGTGACCGGAACCAGCGCGGTTCATACCGCCGCGGGGAGCCGCAGAACATCAACCGTCCCGGCTCGGTGGCGAACGATACGTAGTAGTCCGCGGTGCCGAACACGAAATACGTGGTGTTGTCGCACGGCGCACCCAGCACCTGGTGTCCGGCGATGCCCGGCGTGCAGTCCGCGTAATCGCAACTGGCGGGATCGGCGGCGGCGGGCGGCGCAGGCAGGCCCGCGGACATCGCCAGGCCCAGCGATGCAGCGATTGCGCCGATAATGAATCGCACCAACTTAATTTGCCACAGTAGGTCTGAAAATTCATTACCTTGGTGACAGATGGTAAGAAAATTCTCCTGGTTCGAGAGGAGCGCATTGTGCGCCGGCCGAGCGGGCATCTGCCGTACGAGTGCTAATGTGACTCTCGCCGTGATTCCAGGCGAGGAGGTGCTCGATGCCGCCGGGTGAGCTAAAAACCGAGGCGCTCGACGCCGACATTCCGATCGAGGCCCTCCTCGACGGCGTCGACGATCTCGCCGAAGCAGAAGCGCGCGCCGAGATTGCCCGAGCCCGTGCAGTCGCGTTGCGCGAACAGGCCGAGCGGGCCGCAACCGGGTCCGGCAATCCGCCGGATGAGGAACGGCGGTCGTGGGCACGCCGGTTCCGGCCGCGTCGCCCGGGTCGCAGGACTCTTGCCGTCATCGCCGCGATTCTGGTCAGCTGCGGCGCACTGGCGGGCAGCGGCTATTTGATCTGGCATCACCAAAGGGTGGTTCAGCAAACTCAAAGGACGGCCGAATTCGCTGCGGTCGCCCGCAACGCCGTGCAGATCATGATGTCGGTCGACTCGACAAAAGCCAGAGCGGACATGCAGCGTTTCGCCGATGAGACCACCGGACAGTTCAAAGCCGGCGTCCTGATGGGCGCCGAAGACATGGTCAGATCCCTCGAGGAATCAAAGGTCGTCACCAAGGCATCCGTGCAGTCCGTGGCGGTGCAGTCGATGACCAGTGACTCCGCGGTTGTGCTGGTCGCGGCCAGATCGGAGATCACCAAGCCCGATCAGTCCAAGCCGGAGATCCGGACCTGGCGGCTGGTCGTCAACGTCGCGACCGACGCCGGACGACTCAAGATCGCCAAGGTCGAGTTCGTCCCATGACCGCCGACGCCGAGGCGATGCAGAAGTCGGTCCGCCCGGTGACGACCGGCCGGGACGGGCACCCGACGCGTCGTTGGCTGGCTAAGTGGCCCGCGATGGTGCTGACCCTGCTGCTGCTGACCAGTACGGGATTCGCCACCTGGTACTTCTTGGCAACCTATCGGTCGGATTGGCAGACCGACCGCAACGTCACGCACCAGGTCATCGGAGCGGCCAGCGACGGCGCGGTGGCGCTGCTTTCCTACTCACCGGACACGCTGAGCCATGACCTCACGAACGCCAAATCCCGGGTCACTGACGACTATCTGCTCTATTACCAGCAGTTCGCCGACCAGATCGTCAGTCCCTCGACGCAGCGCGCGCAAGTGACGAGCACCGCGACCGTCGTCAAAGCCGCAGTGACCGAACTGCATCCCGATTCGGCGGTGGTGCTCGTCTTCGTCCGGCAAAAAACGGCAAGCAAAGAAAAGCCGGAGCCAGTAGTGACATCGAGCAGCCTTCGGGTAACGTTGAAAAAAGTCAAAAGTTCGTGGCTAATTGAAAAATTTGAAGGCTTGTGAGCACGCTTCTTATATATCGTGAAGTCCGGACTCCATTTCAATGGTAGTAAGCGCGTCGAGGAGCAACTCATGATGCGTCCGATCAGTGCAGCGGCTGCTGTGACACTCTCGGCGGCCACCCTGGTCGCCGGCCTAGGAACAGCCCCGCCGGCATGGGCCTACGACCCCGCCATCAATGGGACCTACACCGCCACCCAGATCGGCGACTGGGCCAAGACCAGGCAGGTGTATCACGATGAGGACGTGGTCCGAAGCACGTGGACCATCTCCTCGTCCTGCTCGACCGCTCAAGACTGCGCCGGCCGGGTGGTCAGCGACCAGGGCTGGACCGCGCAACTGTACATGCACGACGGAACGACCTGGTTCGTCAAACGCGACATCCCGAACTGGGAGGTCTGCGAGGACGGCACTTCGTACATCGGCCACTCGAATATCTACTTCTATCCCGCCGACCCGGTGACCGGCGCCAATACGCTCAACCCCGAATCGACGGTGTTCGCCGGGCGGGAGCGCACCAGTGCCGCAAGTGGCGCCTGCGGCGTGAACCTTCCGCTGTACATCGAACAGCCGTTCCGGCTGGACCGGATCGGCTGAGCAGACAACGCCTCAGATGGCGAACATGTCCTTCCACGTCTTCGGCGCCTTCGACGCGACCAGGTCCGACTGGCGGTAGACCTGACCGTCCGGAGTCATATAGCTGCCGGTCTCCGGGCTGTACTGGGCGAAGACGACGGCCGGCCCGGAGGGTAATCCGTTGCGCCCGAACGCACTTGGTGCGGCTGCGGGTGCCGGGTCCGGCGGCGGACCGGGCGCGGCCGCCGGTGCCGGGCTGGGCGCGCCGGCAGGCGTGTCGAGCGGCGCGATGGGGTCGACCGCACCCATCGGTGAAAGTTGTGCCGGCGGTGGGGCGTTGGGCGGGATCGCCGATCCCCGCGCCGGGCCCAGCCCGGGCGGCATCGGCGTTCCGTCGATCGGACCGAAGATTCTTTCCCGGTTGAAGTTGACCCGGTCGTCCGGCGGGATCCCCTGGGACAGCAGATTCGGGTCCAGCGGGTAGGTGCCGAAGACGTGCTGCCGCATCGCAAGCGGCATGAAAGGCTGGTCGCTGTCGCATATTTCGACCGTCGGCGCCCGCTTGCCGGGATGGCCCATGCACGGGTAGTTGCGGGCGCCGCGGACCCCGATGGGCGAATCCTGGGGCAGCTTGCAGTACAGCCCGTCCGGTGTGTCCATGGTCGTGGTGTCGGCCGGGGACCGCCATTGACTCGGCGGCAGGAATCCGACGGTGCATGCGGGCGGGTCACTGATGATGAGGTTGAAGGCACCGGTCGCCAAACCGGTAGGGCTGTTGCTGCCGACGAACGATTGGATCGCCGCGACGAACGGTGGGAACAGCACCAGCACCTGCTCGAGGGACGCGTGGTAGGTCACCCCGATCTGACCGATCGTGGTCAGGTTCGCCAGCAGCACCGGCAAGGTCGGCTTGATCTGGTCGAGCAGCCGGGACGCCTCGTTGAACGCCCCCGGTCCGTTGTGCAGGACGCTACGAATCTGCGGATCGTTGGTCGCCAGTTGGCCGGTGACACCCGCCAGGCTGTGAGCCCACCGCCGGATACTGTCGGTGGTCTGCGCCTGCGAGTCGAGCAGCGGCGCGGTGTCCTCGGTGAGGCGTCGCGTGCGGTCTGCGACGCCGTTGAGGTCGCCGGCTATCCGCGAGGTCGAGTCGAACAGCGACTGAAAGTCGTAACTGGCCCCGTTGAACGCCCGGAACGATTCGTCGAGCAGCTTGGTGAGCTTGCCCTGCGGAATGCTGTTGAGCAGGGCGCTGGTCTGGTCCAGCACCGGCCCGATCGGCTGCGGGGTGCGGGTATTGGTCGCGGCGATGACCGAGCCCTCGCGCAGATAGGGACCCGAACTGGTGCGCGGCCGCAGGTCGACGTACTGCTCGCCCACCGCGGAAAGGCTGCGCACCTCCGCATCCAGGTTCGCCGGTATTTTCGGTGAACTGTCAAGCCGCATAGTTGCTTTCGCGCCCCGCGCAGTGAGCTCGACGCCCGTCACCTTCCCGATCTGCACCCCGCGATAGGTCACGTTGCTGAAGCGGTACAGGTTGCCGCTCTCGGGAAGTTCCAGCGTCACGGTGATCTTGCCGATGCCCAGCAGCGTCGGCGCCTGGATGTAGAGGACGACCATGACGACCATGCCGAGGATCCCGACGATCGCGAAAATCGCGAGTTGGATGCGGATGAAGCGAGTCAGCATCTATCCACCCCCCTGCACCGGAGCGACCGCGGGTGGCAACCCGGTAGGCGGCGGCAGCGGACCCTGTTCTGCCGGCGCCGGCGCAGGCCCCAATAGGCTCGGCACACCCGCCGGGGGCGGGCCGGGCGCCGCGGGCGCCGGACCCGGCAGCGGGCCGGGTGCTCCCGGTGCCGCAGCCGGCGGTGGACCCGGCAGGAACGAGCCCGGCGATCCGGGGGGTGCACCGTACCGGAACTGCAGATACTGCGGGTCTCCCGGCGCCGGCACCGGCTCTGCGCCCAACCGCTCCCAGTGGGTGCCGCGCAGGATGCTCTTGCGCAGTCCAGAGTTGGTCAGGTCCAGGATGAAGTTGCCGTTGACGTAGTCGCCACGGACATAGCGATCGATGAAACCCTGGGTGAACGGGAATGTCGGCGCATAGGCGATGGCCTGATCGAGTTCCGGCCCGACATCAGCCAACCCCCGGATCGTCGGCTCGAGATTCCGCAGGTTGTTCACCAGATCCGACCCGGCGTCGTTGACCAGTCTCGTTGCCGTGTCACCGAACGTCCCCAGTTTGTTCAGTGCCGTGGTGAGCCGGGGCCGCTCCCTGATCAGCACGTCCAGTGCCGGCGGAATCTTGTTCAGCGCCCGCGTAATCACGTCACGCTGGCCTGCCAACGTTCCGGTGAGCCGGTTCAGCGATTGGATCGACGCAACCAGATTCTCGCGCTGCGCGTCGAAGGTGCCGATGAAGGTGTCCAACCGGTGCAGCAGATCGCGTATCTCCGCAGGGTGCCCGGAGAGCGCGGCGTTGAAGTTGTTGATGATGTCGCCGATCTGTCCCAATCCGCCGGCGTTGAGGACCACCGACAACGAGGAAAGCGTCTGCTCGGTGGAGGGATAGGTCGAGGCGCGATCGATCGGAATCTTGGCGCCGGGTGGCAACTTGCCGTGCGCTTGCTGACCCAGCGGCGTGTTCAGGGCCAGGTGCATGGATCCCAGCAGGCTGGTCTGTCCGACGCTGGCCACCACATTCTCGGGAATGACCACACCGCGCTGCACCGAGAGTTCGACGTCGGCATGCCAGTTGCGGACGGTCAGCTTGCTGACGCTGCCGACGATCACGTCGTTGACCATCACCGGCGAATTCGCTTCCAGCGTCCCGACATTGGCGATCTCGACGTAGTAGGTGGTGGCATCCGGCCCGCGTCCCACCGCACCGGGTAGCGGCAGCGAGTTCAGTCCGCTGAACGCACACCCGCTCACAGTGAGTATGACGGTGACGGCAATGCCCAGAACCCGGCGAACGGTCCGCGCGGCGGGCGCGGGCGGCCGGCCTTGTCGCCGGGGGGTCATGGGGAATGCCTCTCTGCGGGCAGGAGCAGGTCCGCGGGGCTGTTCGGTACGGGTGGTGGTTGGACGGGCAGGCTCGGTGGTGGCGGCTCCGGCATCGCCGCCCCCGGTATCCGCGCCGGCGGACCGGGCGGTGGCGGATACTCCGGAGTGTCGCCCGGCAGCCCGCTGAATGCCGACACCGCGGGCGGCAATTCGGGGGGCGCTGGCCTCGGGCCTATCCCGCCCGGCTTCAACCGATCCTCGGTGTACACGACATTCTGCGGGTCGAACGCCGGAGCCAGAATCGGGTTGACCGGAATCGGCAGGTAGTTGAAGTTGAACAGCATCAACGGGTTGAACACTTTCAGAGCCGGACTCAGATAGAGACCGCACAGCTTTCCGGTCTCGACCGCGGTGACGTTTTCGATGGCCCCGATCTGTGAGCAGTAGGCGAAGGTCGGATTGCTGAAGTTCTGCAAGCCCACCCCACCGCGGACATTGCCGACGTCCGGGTCATAGTCGTTGTAGCCGTTGGCGATTGCGTTCGGCGCCACGTGCAGCACATTCTGTAGTGCCATCTTGTTGTCGACGAGGATCTGGGTCAGGTCGGCCAGCCGGGTGATCTGCTCGGCGGTCTGGTCCCGGGTGCCTGCGATGAACCGCTGTACTTCCACGACGGCGGTCGACAGGTCGGTCAGTGCCGCATCCAGGGTGGGCTTGTTGTCGTCGAGCACACTGGTCAGGGTGGCGAGCCGATTGTTGAACTGCACCAATTGAATGTTGCTGTCGCGCAAGGCCCCGATGAAGGTCTGCAGGTTCTTGATGATGTCGATGAAGTTGCCGCTGCCGTTGGCGAAGGTTCGTCCCAGCGCCGACAGTTGCGCCAGTGTCTGGCGAAGTTTGTCGCCGTTGCCGCCCAGCGCGTCGGCGGCCGCGTCGATGAACCGCGACACCGCCGGTGTCGATGCTCTGCTGTTGGGTCCGAAATCCGTTGCCAACTTCATCAATTGGTCTTTGATCTCGTCCCATTCGACGGGGGTGGCCGTCCGGTCGACCGGGATCACCGCGCCGTCCTTCATCGTGGCGCCGGCGTTGCGGTAGGCCGGGGTGAGCTGGACATAGCGCGCAGCCACCAGGTTCTGGGCGACGATGACGGCTCTGGCGTCCGACGGGATGGAGATGCCGTGATCGATGTGCATCACCATTCTGGCCTGGGTGCCCCCCGGCTCGATCGACTCGATCGTGCCCACTTTCATGCCCGATACCCGCACGTCGTCGCCCGGATAGATCGCGGTGGCGGTGCGGAAGTACGCGGTGATCGTGGTAGGCCGGAAGAACGTATTGCGGATCATGACCCCGGCGCCGACGACGACGAGCACGACCAACAGGACCGCCAGTGCGATCTTGAAGCCTCGGCGGCGCATCACCGCGACCCGCCCGGATTCATATTGAACGGGAAAGGCAGGAGTGACCGCGGCCCGGCATTGTCCGGTGGCTGACCGGGCGCGCCGTAGGCGCGGAAGCCGAATGCGTAGTCGAACAACCACTGGAAGAACTCGAACTGGAACAGGTTCGGGATGAACGGGTTGTAGTAGAACCCGCTGGACACCGTTTCGCCTTGGGTCAGTTCGAACTTGGCCAAGCCGGGTATCGCTTTGCCGAGGTTGTCTCGATTGCTCTCCAGCATCGCGGTGACCGAGTTCAGCTTCGTCAGCGTGGGCGCCAACTCAGCCTCATTGTCGTGGACCAGACCGGTCAGTTGTTTGGCCACCGCGGACGTGCTGGCCAGCAGCCGCACGATCGCCTGGCGCCGCTCCACCAGCATCGACAGCAGGTCGTCGGCGTTGAGGATCAGCGTGTTCAGTTGCTGGCTGCGTTCGGAAAGAATGTGCGTGACGTCGGCCGCGCCCTTGAGTAGTTGACTGAGCTGCTGGTCGCGGCCGTTGATGGTCGCAGACAGCCGGGTAACGCCGTCGAACGTCGGACCTAGTTGCGGCGCAATCTGATTCAGGGTGGTCGCCAGGGTGTCAAGGGATTGGTTGAGGGAGTCGGTATTGGTTCCCTGGATGTCGGTCGCCAGATCACCGACAGCCTCGGACAGCGAATACGGCGACGAGGTGCGCGACAGCGGGATGACGTCCATCGGGCGCATTTTGCCGTTGCCGGTGGACTCCACGGTGAGCACCCGCTGGCCCAGCAACGACCCGGTCCGGATGTGAGCGGTACTCGACGAGCCGAGTAGCACAGCGCCTTTGACGGTGAACGTCACCAGGACATCGCCGTTCTGCAACTTCATCCCGGACACGCTGCCGACCTTGATCCCCGAGACCGTCACGTCGTTGCCGGTTACCAGACCGCCGGCATCGCCGAACACGGCTTGGTAGCGGACGGCGGTAGCCCGTTGAATCAACGCATCCGGGGACAGCCCGACGGCGATCACCAGCACGATCGAGACGACGCCGAGGAATCCGGCGCGAATGAGCTGTGCTCCGCGGTACTTAAGCATCGGGTTCGGCGCACCTTCCCGTGACTTGGTGCTTGATGCCCACTTCCACCGTCCGGTACTGCAGGTCCGAGACGCGCAGCGACAGTCCGCAGAGGTAATAGGGGAACCAGGCGCCGTAAGACCCCAACCGGGTCAACTTGCGGTAGTTGTTCGGCAACTTGCGCAACGAGATGTCGATGACGTTCTTGTCGTTATCCAACAGCGGCGCAAGCCGATTCAGTTGATCGACGGTGCCGGCCAATGGCGGTCGGGCGCGGGTGAGCAGATCGGCGATGGAGGCGGTGCCGTTGTCCAGGGCGGTGATGGCGGTGCCGATCGTGTCGCGGTCGCCTGCCAATCCGCTGATCAGGCGCTCGAGACGGTCGATGGCGCCGGAGAATTTCGTGCCCTCGGAATTGACGGTGCCGACCACAGTGTTGAGGTTGTCGATCAGCGCCTGGACCGATTCGCTGTTGTCGGCCAATGTATTCGAGAACGAAGATGTCTTGGACAGCAGCGACTGCAGGGTCGAACCCTCGCCCTGGAAGACCTGGATCAGCGACGCGCTGAGCGCATTCACGTCTTCGGCCTTGAGTCCCTTGGTGACCGGCTTCAGTCCGCCCAGCAGCAGGTCGAGGTCGAGGGCCGGCGCGGTGCGATCGATCGGGATCTCGCTGCCGGCCGGCAGCACCCTCGTGTTCCCGGGTCCGTCGAGGAGTTCCAGGTACCGGTCGCCGACCAGATTCAGGTAGCGCACGACCGCTTTGGTGCCGCCGGTGAGCACGACGCTGCGGTTGGCGTCGAATTTGACCAAAACCTTCTTGTCCGCACGCAATTCGATGCTGTTGACGGTGCCCACCCGGACCCCGGCCACCCGCACCGTCTGACCCTCCTTGAGTCGTGACACGTCGGTGAAGAGCGCCGAATACTCATTCGTGGAACCGGTTTGGTACTGCCCGAAGATGAAGAACAACGAGATGGTCAGCAGCACCATGATCACCGCGAAGGCGCCGAATTTGAAGATCATTCCGCGTGAATTGCTCATCCGGGATCTCCGACCTGGAAGCTGTTGCGCGGCGGTCCGTCGATCGGTCCGTAGAGCAGCTGCTTGAGACCGTCGGAGTTCAACAGCAGTTGCGGGTTTCCGTACTCCTGCGGGTTGGCGCCGATGTCTGCGATCACGAACGGCGGGGCGTGCTCGAAGGGCACCCGCGGCAGATCGTGGCACTGCGGACCGCCGGTCGCAGCCACCTTGGGCAGGTTCGCCGGGTAGCGGTAGCGCTCAGCGCCGAAACCGAGATAGACCAGCACGTTGATCATCGGTTCGGGCAACGCCGCCGCATGCAGGTTCACCGCCATGCCCCCCAGGGCGCACGTCAGCGCCGGGCTGTACTCGTTGGTCAGGTTGGTCGTCGGCAGCAGCAGATGCAGCACATCGGTCAGGCCCTGCCGGTTTCCGCCCACCACTTCGTTGCCGATGTCGGCCAGTCCGATCGAGCTGATCAGGAACGCGTCCAGATTCTGCTGTTCCTCGACGATGGATTTGCTGAGCTGCGTGGCATTCTCAGCCGCCCTCATCAGATCCGGTGCGGCATCGCCGTAGGCGTTGCTCACCGCGGGCAGCACGCTCAGGTCGTGGTTCAGCGCGGGCAGCGCGGGATCCTGGGTGGCCAGGAACGCGTCCAGGTCGGCCAGCGCTTGGCCGATCTTGTGGCCGCGGCCGTTCACCGCCGCCGCGATCGCGCCGAGGGTTTCGTTGAGTTTGGCGGGATCGATCGAACCCAGCAACGACGTCAATTGCTGAAAGACGGTGTTGATCTCCACCGTGACGCCTTTGCCCTCGAGCACCTGATGCGGTTGCAGACTCTGCTGCGAGGGGTTTTCGGGGGGCAGCAACTCGACGAACTTGGCACCGAAGACTGTCGTCGACGCGATGTCGACCAGCACATTGCGCGGAATGAACTGCATTGCTGACGGGTACATCGCCAGGTGCAACACGGCTTGACCGTTGGGCCGCTCTTCGATCCTTTCGACCTTGCCCACCTGAACGCCACGCATCTTCACTTTGGCTTCCGGGTTCATCACCAGTCCCGCCCGCGGCGACACGACGGTGACGGGGATGCTCTCGGTGAAGCTGCTGCTGAACAACCCGATGGCGACGGCGACGATGGCCAGGATCACGCCGATGGTCGCCAAGCCCACCAACGGACTGACATACGCGCGCCTCTCGTTCACCACCCCTCCTAGCCCGACAGGTTGAAGTTGCCGTTGGAGCCGTAGATGGACAACGAGATGAGCAGGGTCACCGACACGACGACGATCAGCGAGGTGCGGACCGCGTTGCCGGTCGCGACACCCACACCGGCCGGGCCGCCGGAGGCGAAGAAGCCGTAATAGGTATGGATCAGCAGGATGGTGATCGCCATCAGGATGGCTTGCAGGAACGACCACAGCAGGTCGATGGGGTTCAGGAAGGTGTTGAAGTAATGCTGGTACAGACCACCTGACTGGCCGAACAGGAACACCGTCGTGAACTGGCTGGCCAGAAACGACAGCGTCACCGCGATGCTGTAGAGCGGCGTGATCGCCAGCATTCCGGCCACGATCCGGGTGCTCACCAGGTAGGCGACCGGGCGGATCGCCATCGATTCCAGCGCGTCGATCTCCTCGTTGATCCGCATCGCCCCGAGCTGTGCCGTCACTCCGGCACCGAACGTTGCCGCCAAGCCGATGCCCGCGACGATCGGCGCCGCGATCCGCACGTTGATGAAGGCGGACAGGAATCCGGTGAGTGCCTCGATGCCGATGTTGCCCAGCGAGCTGTAGCCCTGCACGGCCAGCGTCCCGCCGGTGGCCAGGGTCAGGAATCCGACGATGACCAGTGTCCCGCCGATCATCGCCAGAGTGCCGGCCCCCATGCTGATTTCGGCGATCAGCCGGATGATCTCACGGCGGTAATGGGTGGCGGCGAAGGGGATCGCGCCGAGGGACTTGCCGTAGAACAACGTGTGATCGCCGAATCGGCCCAGGGCACCGACCGGCTTCTCCAGCGTCCGCGCCACCCGCGGATAGGTAGCTCGCAGCGTCACGTGAGTCGTTACCCCCTTTCCGCTACTTGCTCGACATCTTGATACCGATCGCGGTGACGACCACATTCACCACGAACAGCGACATGAACGCGTACACCACCGTCTCGTTGACGGCGTTGCCGACAGCCTTCGCGCCGCCGCCAGAGACGGTCAGCCCGCGGTAGCAGGCGACCAACCCGGCGATCAGGCCGAAAAGCGCTGCCTTGACACAGGAAATGATCACCTCGGGGACACCGGTCAACAGGGTGATTCCGGCGGCGAACGCGCCGGGGTTCACGTCCTGGACGAACACCGAGAAGACATAACCGCCCAGAATTCCGATGATGACGACCAGGCTGTTCAGTAGCAGAGCCACCAGACCCGAGGCCAGCATTCGGGGCGTCACCAAACGCTGAACCGGGTTGATGCCCAGCACCTCCATCGCGTCGATCTCTTCGCGGATGGTTCGGGAACCCAGGTCCGCGCACATCGCGGTGGCACCGGCCCCCGCGACGATCAACACGGTCACCAGCGGACCGACCTGAGTGACCGCACCGAAGGCGGCCCCGGCACCGGAGAGGTCAGCAGCGCCCAGTTCGCGCAACAGGATATTGAGGGTGAAGCTCACCAGAACGGTGAAAGGTATGGCCACCAACAACGTTGGCAAGATCGCGACCCGCGCCACAAACCACGACTGCTCCAGGAATTCGCGCCACTGGAACGGCCGGCGGAAGAGATATTTGATGGCGTCGGCCGACATCGCAAACAGCGCGCCGACGGCCTCCATGGGCTTGGAACCGCGCCCCAGTGAAATACCCGGGGTCCAGCGTTCCGCGCCCTTACTCGCCATAGGTCCGAGATCCCTTCCCGGTGAGCGCAGCGGCGGCAACTGAACTGCGCGACATGCCGATCCGGGCCGCGGGTGTCAGTGACAGCGGGGGCTTAGCAGATGCGACACCGTCAACGACTTCTACCATCCTGCCGACGGTCCCTCCGCTCTGTCGCGTGAGTAGCTGCTGCCGAGACGTAGCCGCCGCACGAAACCCCACGCCTTGACGCGTTTGGCGATTATTGCTCATACCGCGTCCGGTGGGAATGGAAAACGCATAACCGTTATCGGGCATCGGACGTCCTACGTGACCGCGCCGGCGGTCTTGAGTTCGATGATTCGGTCCCAATCGAGGCCGAGTTCCAACAGGATTTCGTCGGTCTGCTCGGCGAACCCGGGTGCCGGGCCCGTCTGCGGCGCGGTGACATCGAACTGCACCGGATTGGCGACGAGCTCGAGTTCGCCTGCGCGCACGATGTATTCGTTGGATCGAATCTGCGCATCATCGGCAGCTTGCAGGGTGTCCTGCACGGGCGCCCATGGACCCGCCAGCGTCGCGAAACGTTCGCTCCACTCGGCAAGGGTGCGTGTTGCAATGACTTTGGTCAAGATCTCCACGGCTTCTGCTGTGTTCGCAGCGATTTTCTCCGCATCGCTGAAACGCGGGTCGTCTGCCAGTTCTGGGCGATCGATGTGCCGGCACACGTCGGCCCAGAACTTGGTGGGCTGCATCATCACCAGGGAGATATAGCGGTTGTCCGCAGTCGGATACACGCCCACCAACGGGTTGACCGGTGAACCGTGGATGCCCGGCGGCGGCGACATCATCAGCTGGCCCAGATGATTCGTCAACGCCACCGTGTGTCCCAGTGACCACAACCCGCTGCCGAGCAACGACACGTCGACCACCGACGCTTCCCCGGTGCGCTCCCGCTTCAACAACGCCGCAGCGATACCGCCCGCCAGGTTGGTGCCGGAGATGGTGTCGCCGTAGGCGGGTCCGGGCGGATTGATCATCCCGTCGTAACCCATCGGCGTGATGGTGGCGGCCGTACCGGCCCGGCACCAGAAGGCGGTCATGTCATACCCACCCTTGGTCGCTTCGTCACCGCGTGGCCCGAGCGCGCTTCCGCGAGCGTAGACGATGTTCGGATTCACCGCCCGGATGTCGTCGACGTCGATGCCGAATTTCTGCCTGTGGTCGGGCAGGAAGCTGGTCAGGAACACGTCGGATCGGCGCGCAAGGTCATACAGCACCTCTTTTCCTTGCGGCACCGACATGTCCAGGCCGATGCTGCGCTTGCCGCGGTTGGCGTGTTCGATGTTCGGGTTGGGGTCGCCCTCGACGCGCAGCATGCCGGTCTGACGCAGGCCTCGCTGCGGGTCGCCGGTGACAGCGTGCTCGACCTTGACCACGTCCGCGCCCCACTCGGCAAGCACTGCGCCCGCCGACGGGACGAAGCCGTACATGGCGACTTCCAGGACGCGGATTCCTTCGAGGGGTTTCAACGCGGGCGCTCCTATCACTGAGACCGCAAGAGACTTGCGGTCCACGAACTCACCGACCGGCCGGTGACCAGCACCCGGCGCGCGAGCACCACCGACGCGTCCTGCACCGACATGGATGACCCCCTGCCCCGGCTGTGTGGTGTGGCGACAGTCACGATAACTTCATTCTCATCCCCGGCGAATCTTACATTCGAGAAGCGAGAACTCAAGAAATGAGCCGAAGCGTATTACCCTGTCGATCGGCTAAGCGGTCGCTCAGCGTCGCGCCGCACGCACCCTTTGGTGCAGGCTGCACGCGGTTTGCCGGATAACTTGCCAGCAACTTCCGCCGGAGAGTACGATTCTCATAATTGTAAGGCAGATTCTTTGTGAGTGAGATTGGCAGCGTTGCGACATGAAGACAGCGGTGGTCACCGGCGGCGGATCCGGCATCGGTCTGGCCATCGCGCGGCGACTGCGCGCCGACGGTCGTAACGTCGCCGTCATCGACCTCAAGGAAGCCGAGGACGACCTCTCGTTCACCGCGGACGTGACCGATCGGTCGCAGGTGGACGCTGCGCTGTCGGCGATCCGCGACCAGCTGGGACCGGTCGCCATCCTGGTCAACGCAGCCGGCCTGGACGGCTTCAAGCGCTTCAACAAGATCACCTTCGACGAATGGCGCAAGGTCATCGACGTCAACCTCAACGGTGTCTTCCACATGACCCAGGCGGTGCTGCCCGACATGGTGGAGGCGGGGTGGGGGCGGATCGTCAACATCTCGTCGTCGAGCGCCCACTCGGGTCAGCCCTTCATGGCGCACTACGTGTCCGCCAAGTCCGCGGTCAACGGACTCACCAAGTCGTTGGCGCTCGAATACGGGCCGAAGGGCATCACGGTCAACGCCGTGCCGCCCGGCTTCATCGACACCCCGATGCTGCGCAACGCCGAAACCCAGGGGTTCCTGGGTGATGTCGAGGAGAATATCGCCAGGACCCCGGTGCGCCGGATCGGCCAGCCCGAGGATATCGCCGCCGCGTGTGCCTTCCTCACGTCGGACGAAGCCAGCTACATCACGGGTCAGATCCTGGGTGTCAACGGCGGCCGAAACACCTGAACACACAGCCGACAGACATTTCGAAGGAGGACGGGTGAAGGTCTGGGTGGATGCCGAACGCTGCCAGGGACACACGCTGTGCGCGATGATCGCACCGGATTCGTTCGAGCTCAGCGACATCGACGGGAGCTCCTCGGCGGTCAACGAGGTGGTTCCCGAAGACCAGCTCGAGCAAGTGCGGGAGGCCGCGCAGTCCTGCCCCGAGCAAGCCATCATGCTCACCGACTGAACTGGGAGACAGCGCTTTGAGTGTGGACGATGCGATAGACAGCGACAGCGATCGCAAGAAGAACAGCTACCACTTCGATCGGCACTCCGCGGAGTACCGATCGCAGTTCAAGAGCATCACCGAGGAGATGCACGCCAAGTGCCCGATGGCGTGGACGGAGACCTACGGCGGGCACTGGGTCGCGGCCGGCAGCCATGAGGTGTTCGAACTGGCCCGCTGTCCCGCGGTCTCCAACGATCATGACATCCACGGCGAACGTCGTGGCTACAAAGGGATTTCGATCCCGACGGCCAGACGGGTCAGCGTGGTGCGCGGGGGCATCCTGGAGATGGACGACCCCGAGCACCGCACCTACCGGACGGTGCTCAATCCGTATCTGTCACCGGCCGCGGTCAAGCGCTGGGCACCCTTCATCGATGACGTCACCCGCGCGTGCGTCGACGAGAAAATCGAAAGCGGCCACATCGATTTCGTCGACGACCTGGCCAACATCGTGCCCGCCGTACTGACCCTGGCGATGCTGGGCATTCCGCTCAAGAAGTGGAATATGTACAGCGAGCCGGTCCATGCCGCGGTGTACACCCCGGAGCACTCCCCCGACATCGAGCGCGTCACCGAGATGCACCGCAACATGGGCCTGGACATGGTCAACAACATGATCGAAATCCGCGAGAATCCGCGTCCCGGCATCGTGAATGCGTTGCTGCAGATGCGAATCGACGGCGAGCCCGCTCCCGACCTGGAGATACTGGGTAACCTCGGGCTGGTGATCGGCGGCGGATTCGACACCACCACGGCGTTGACCGCCCATTCCCTGGAATGGCTCTCGGAGCATCCCGACGAACGAGAACGCCTACGCCGCGAGCGCGAGACGCTACTCGACCCCGCCACCGAAGAATTTCTGCGTTACTTCACGCCGGCACCCGGCGACGGCCGAACCTTCTCGGAGGACACCGAACTCGACGGCACTCGATTCAAAGAGGGTGAACGGCTGTGGATCTCATGGGCGATGGCCAACCGCGACCCCGCGGTGTTCCATGACCCGGACGAGGTGGTGCTGGACCGTAAAGGCAACCGGCACTTCAGTTTCGGCATCGGCGTGCACCGCTGCGTCGGATCCAATGTGGCGCGCACGGTGTTCAAGTCGATGCTCAATGCGGTGCTGGACCGGATGCCCGATTACCGGTGCGACCCCGATGGCGCGGTCCACTACGAGACCATCGGCGTGATTCAGGGGATGCGCAAGCTACCGGCCAGTTTCACGCCCGGGCCGCGACTCGGCGCCGGCCTGGACGAGACGTTGGAGAAGTTGCAACGCATCTGCGAGGAGCAGGAATTGGCGCGTCCGGTGACCGAGCGCAAAGAGGCCGCCGTCATCGACTGAGCGGACCATGCCCGCGGTGTCGCCGAGCGTGCAACGCTGGTCACCCTCGGGGCCGAAGTGGACGGCTACCCGCGAGGTAAACCCAGCACCCGCTGGGCGATGATGTTGCGCTGAATCTCCGACGTCCCGCCGGCGATCGTGCCGGAGAAGCTGCGGGCGTACCGCTCGAACCAACTCGCGAAATAGTGGTCGAGATTCATCGGCGCGTACGGCCCGGTCAACGCCGGATGCACCAGACCGTCCCCACCCGCCGCGGCCAACGCGTACTCGGAAATCCGCAATTCCGCTTCGGAACCAAGAAGTTTCAGTACCGAGATGGCCGACGTGTCGTCCTCGCCGCGCGACGCACGAGCCAGCGCCACCGACCCCAACAGGCGCAGTGCCTGCTTGTCCATGATCGTGGTGGCGTACTGGTCGCGGTCCAATGCGGAGCTGGGCACGAAGTCGGCGAGCATATTGTCCATCCGGTCGGCGAACCCCAGCCACATCATGGTGCGTTCGTGCCCCAGCGAGCCGTTGGCCACCCGCCAGCCGCCGTTGAGCTCACCGACCAGGTTCTCGGCCGGCACCTTGACATCAGTGAAGAAGACCTCGTTGAAATCCAGGTCGTCGGCGGCGCAGACCGACGCGAAGGGCCGACAGACCACGCCCTCGGTGTCGGTGGGGATGACCAATGCGCTGATGCCCTTGTGTTTCGGCGCGTCCGGGTCGGTCCGGACAAACGTCAGCAGGACGTCGGCATCGTGGGCGCCCGACGTCCACACCTTCTGCCCGTTGACCACGAAGTGGTCGCCGTCCAGCACCGCCCGGGTGCGCAACGACGCCAGGTCGGAACCTGCACTGGGCTCACTCATACCCAGTGACGCGGTGAGCTCGGCTCGCAGGATCGGTACCGCCCAGCGCCGCTTCTGCTCGTCGTTACCGAACGAAATCAGCGACGCCGCAACGATATTGACGCCCTGCGGGTTGAGGCTGTGGTAGATCCGGCGGCGGCACAGCTCCTCGAGGTAGACGTACTGCTGCAGCACGGTCGCATTGCGGCCCCCGTACTCGGGCGGCTGGGTCGGCAGTAGCCAGCCGTTGTCGAACAGCAGCCGCTGCCAGCGCCGCGCCCAGGCCGGCATGTGAGACACCGATCGGGGTCGCTCGGTGCATTCCCTGGCGTCCGGCAGATTGTCGTCGAGGAACGCCGAGAATTCCGCCCGAAACTGCTCGACCTCGGTATCAAAAGTCAGCTGCACGGTACTCCTCGGCGATCTGGGCTCGATGCTCCGCGGCACCCCCGAGCATCAGCTCACCGGCCTTGGCCCGTTTGAGCGCAAACTGCACATCGTTCTCCCAAGTGAATCCCATTGCGCCGTGCAGTTGCAGGCCGTGCCGGAACACCAGCGACTGACACTCGCCGGCTGACGCCTTGGCCATCGCGGCGGCCAGCCTGCGGCGCGGGTCGTCCGCGGAAATCGTCAGTGCCGCAAAGTAAGACAGCGACCGGGCCCGCTGAACAGCCACATGCATGTCGGCAGCTTTGTGTTGCACGGCCTGGAATGAGCCGATCGGAACGCCGAATTGGTGCCGGCTGCGCACATGTTCGAGGACCATGTCCAGGATGCGCTGACAGGCTCCGACCATGGTGATGGCCATGCCCGTCAGCGCGGTGTGTCGCGCCCGCTCGCGGTCGGTGTTGAGTCGGTCGCCGTCGGGCACCCGCACCTCGCGGAACGAGAGGTCGGCGACGTGCAGCACCGGATCGAAGACCGATTCCCGTCGCGCCGACAGCTGGTCGGCGGCTACGAGGAACACTCCGGCTTCGGTCACCACCGCCACCTGGTCGACCCGGTCGCCGTCGAGGACGTGACGAGCGGTGCCGTCGAGCACCCAACCCTCGGCGTCGCGCCGGGCGGTGACTCCGCTGTAGACCGCGGTGCCGGACTGGCCCGGGTCGAACCGGTCGCCGGCCAGCGGCGCGAATTGACTCAGCGTCGCCAGGAACGGGGTGGGGTCGGCGGCGTGGCCGAGCGCTTCGAGCACGATGGCCAGCTCGACGGCGCTGGCCGGGTCGTTGAGTTCGGTCCAGCCGAGTTCGCGGTACAGCTTCCACAACGGTTCGGTGTCGGCGCCGTCTTCGGCCACACTGCGCACCAGTGACGGCGGACATTGCTTGGCCACAACGTCGCGCACCGTGTCCTGCCAAAGCCGCTGATCAGCATCGAACTCCAACAGCATCCGGGCCGCCTCCCGTCTGGATTATCTAGCGAGAATAACATTCTCTTTGATGGAAGTAGTAATCTCAAAATCGGTTACGACTTACGGAAGGGCCCGGATGCTGGACACCGCCGCCGTGCTGCTGGAGATCGAGGCGATCAAGCAGCTCAAGGCCCGATACTGCCGTTATCTGGACACCAAGCGCTGGGACGACTGGCGCACGTTATTCGCCGACGACTTCGTCAGCGACACCTCGCCGTCGGGTGGAAAGCTGATTACCGGAGCCGACGAGTTCGTCTCCTACGTCCGTGCCATGTTGGGCACCAATCCCACCGTGCACCAAGTTCATGCCCCCGAAGTCGAACTGCGGACGGCGACGTCGGCCACCGGCGTGTGGGCCCTGCAGGATGTGGTCCGGCTCCGCCCGGGTGTCAACCTCAACGGTTTCGGTCACTACCACGAAACGTACGAGAAGTCCGATCACGGCTGGCTGATCAAGACCTCGACACTCACCCGGTTGCGTGAGGATGTGTTCAATCCCCTGTTCTCCGTGCGTATCTCGCCCCGACTGCGGGACAGCGCGGCGGCCCTGGCCCGGAGGTTCGAGCGATGAGCAGTCAAACAGTGCTTGTCACAGGCGCTTTCGGCCAGGTCGGTCGACGCTGTTGTGAGATCCTGCTACGCCGCGGTCGCACGGTGATCGCAGTCGATCTGGCCAATGACAATTCGACGGCGATCGCTGCGTCTCTCGGTGCGGCCGGACATCCCGGAACGTTGATCACCGAACACACCGATCTCACCGACGCCGCCGCCGTGGCCGCCGTGCTGGGCCGCCATCAACCTGGCGCGATCGTGCACCTCGCGGCCGTCGTCGCGCCACCCTCGTACCGGAATCCCGCACTGGCCCGCAAGGTCAACGTGGGCGGCACCCGCAACCTGGTGACCGCCGCACAGGCCCTGGACGACCCACCGTTGTTCGTATTCGCCTCCAGCGCAGCGGTGTACGGCTCCCGCAACCCGAATCGGCAGCCCGAGCGGATCACCGCCGACACCCCGGTCAATCCGATCGACCAGTACGGCGAAGACAAAGTTCTGGCCGAAGCCGTCATCACCGAAAGCGGTCTGCCCTATACGATCCTGCGGCTGGCGGCAATCGTCTCACCGGACGGCGCCGCCAGCTTCGACGGTGACTACCTGGTGTTGGTCCGTTCCACACCCGTCGATAACCGGATGCACGCCACCGATGCTCGCGACGTCGCACTGGCCTTCGCCAATGCCGTGGACCGACGCGAGGCCGTCGACGGCAAGGTACTGCTGATCGCCGGCAACGAAAGCTGCGTCCAGCTGATGAGCGAGCTGCAGGACGACATCATGGCCGCGGTCGGCATCGGCCGGCTGGGCCAATCCACCGGCCTGCCCGGCGATCCGGACGACGATCGTGGTTGGGGCTTCACCGGGTGGTTCGATACCACGGAATCTCAAGGGCTGCTCGAGTTTCAGGAACACGACTGGTCGCAGACCGTGGCCTATGTCGCCGAATCGATGGGTCGGCGCCGAGTGCTGCTGAAATTGATCGGCCCGGTGGTGCGCCCTGCCTTGCGCGTGTTTTTCGCTGTGCTGGACAGGCGTGAACACCGCGGGCCGTACGCCGACCCATGGACGATGATCGGCGCCAAGTACGGACCCGGCGCACTGGCGGGCGCATCATGACCGGGACCAAGAAACTGGTCATCGGCGCCAGTGGCTTTTTGGGCTCGCATGTCACCCGTCAGCTCGTGCAGGCCGGCGAGGATGTGCGGGTCATGCTGCGGAAAACCAGTTCTACCAAGGGTATCGACGATCTCCCGGTGGAACGCTGCTACGGTGACGTCTTCGACGACGACGCGCTGCGGACGGCCATGGCCGGGTGCGATGTGGTGTATTACTGCGTGGTCGACGCGCGCATGTGGCTGCGTGACACCGCGCCGTTGTTCCGCACCAATGTCGAGGGCCTGCAGCACGTGCTCGACGCCGCCGTGGCCGCCGATCTGCGAAAGTTCGTCTTCACCAGCAGCACCGGGACACTGGCGATCAACGATCACCGCCTGGTCACCGAGGCGGACCCGCACAACTGGACTGACGGTGGCGCGTACATCCAATCCCGGATCGCCGCCGAGGATCTGGTCTTGAAGTACGCCCGCGAGCGCGGATTGCCGGCCGTCGCCATGTGCATCTCGACCACCTACGGACCGCGCGACTGGGCACCCACCCCGCACGGTGGGGCTATCGCCCGGGTGGCCGCCGGACAGCTCCCGTTCTACATGGGCTTCTCACTGGAGGTCGTCGGCATCGAAGATGCCGCTCGCGCAATGCTTCTCGCCGCCGACAAGGGCCGAAACGGGGAGCGCTACATCATCTCCGACCGCTATATCAGCACCAGGGAGCTGCACGCGATCGCGGCCCGCGCGGTGGGTCGGCGCCCACCGCGCATTCCGATACCGATGCCGGTCCTGCGCGTCACCTCCCGCATCAACGACCTGGCCGCCCGGCTGCTGAACCGCGACCTGCCGTTCGCCTACGTCGGTGCCCGGATGGCGGAGCTGATGTCGCCGCTGGACCACAGCAAGGCCGAGCGTGAGTTGGGTTGGCAGCCACAGCCGGTCGAAGACTCGATCGCCGAAGCCGCGCGATGGTTCGTTGCGCAGTCAGCAGGTGCGGGCACTTCGCCTCACTGAAGCGCGGACTGCGCGAGTTTTTCCTCGTAGCGTCGCGCCCACTCGGCCCGCGGCCGGATCGCCACGTCCACATCGGCGGCACCGGCACGCAGCGCACCCACCGTGGCCTGAGCCTTCGGCCGGCGGGCGAACGGATCCCAGCCGAAGAACCGGCAGGAGTTCTGCCAGGTGATCTTGTCGATGTCGGCATCGTCGGCACCGGCGGCCTCGAGCTCGGCCAGCACCTGCTCCGGGGCATCGGGCCAAAAGCAGTCCGAATGCGGGTAGTCGCACTCCCAGGCGATGATGTCGATTCCAATCTCGTGGCGCAGCTTCAGCGACGTCTTGTCGGTGACATAACAGGCCAGCGAGTGCTCGCGGAACACGTCGCTGGGCAGCTTGTCACCGAAATCGCGGCGTAGCCATTTCTGATTGGTGTAATGGCGGTCGCTGCGGTCCAGATAGAACGGGATCCAACCGATTCCACCTTCGGAGAAGGCGAACTTCAAGTCGGGGTAGTTGCGCATCGCCGGTCCCCACAGCAGGTCCTGGGCGCACATCGCCGAAATCTGGGTGGCCAGGATGATGAGGTTGTCAATCGGTGCGTTGGGCGCCATGCTGATCGCCGCGAAGCCGGTACCGATGTGCAGGCACATCACCACGTTCTCCTCGGACAGCGTCGTGAAGACCGGGCCCCAGTACTGCTCGTCGTGGTAGCTGGGCAGTCCTTCCAGGTGTGGCAATTCCGGCATCGTGACCGCGCGGCAACCCTTGGCGGCCACCCGACGGATTTCGGCGCACATCGCTTCGACATTCCAGGTGGGCAGGATGGCGATCGGAATGAACCGATCCGGATAGGACCCGGCCCACTCGTCGATGTGCCAGTCGTTGTAGGCCGACACCATCACCAGGGTGGCTTCCTCGCGGTGCATGTTGAGGTGGCGTGCCGAGAAGCCGGTGAAGGTCGGAAAGCACATCGAGGCAAGGATTCCGTTGCGATCCATGTCGCGCACCCGCTCGTGCACGTCGTACACGCCCGGCCGCATCTCGGCGAATCCCGCCGGGTCGCGACCCCACTCTTCGGCAGGCCAGGACACCACCGCATTGAGTCCGCTCACGCCCTGCGGCCTGCCCTGGTACATCCACTGATCGACACCCTTGTCGTCGGTGACCACGATCGGCGCCTCCGGCTTGTACTTGGCCGGCACATGGCGCAGGAACATGTCAGGTGGTTCGACGACGTGATCGTCGATGCTCACCAGAATCATGTCGTCGATATTCATGCGGAGGTCTCCTTCATGTAGACCGGTCAGTCCAGTAGTTGGCCGGCCGGACCGTCCCAGTGGTCGAGGTTGACCGCTTCGGACAACGGCCGGCGCCGCACCGGCCCGTGTCTGCCTAGCGGCCAGCCGATGACGATGTGCCCGGCCAGCATCCAGTCATCGGGTACCCCGACGGCGTCGCGCAGCAACCGCTCACCACCGTAAGACGCCCAGCTGGTCATGCAGGCGCCGAGTCCCTGGGCACGGGCGGCCAGCAGAAAGTTCTGCATGGCCGGGAAGATCGAACCACCGAGCAGGAGTTCCGATGCCGTCGGATAGTGGACCTGCGTGAACAGGACGGAAGTGAATTCGCCTGCCCGGTCGTGCAACTCGTAGGTGGCCCGATTGGTGCGAGCCCTCGGGGTGTGGTCGTCGCCGGCCGGCCGGCTCATGCCGTAGACCGGCTCGATCACCCGAAGTGCTTGTGCCGCAGCCTCAGCCACGACTGCACGTAACTCCGGTGAGCGCAGTACGACGAAGCGCCAGCCCTGCGCGTTGGCACCCGAGGGTGCCCACTGGGCGGCTTCCAGACACCGCTTCAACGTGGCATCGTCGACAGGCCGGTCAGTGAACCGGCGGATGGTGCGAGCGGTCGACATCACCGTCCAGATGTCGTCACATGCTCCTGTCACGACGTGCCTTCGCCGGCGTCGCCCGCGGGCTCGTCGAGGAACAGGTCGAGGATCGGGTCTGGGCCGCCACCGTACCGGCGCAGGTCGGATCTGCCCGACGCCCGCAGCACGTCAGCATCGATCAGACACCCACCGGTATAGGTCCTGGCCGGACGTTGCACGATCTCGACCGCCGCGTCAGCCATGATCGCCGGGTCACGTGACCGGGCGAGTTGCGACTCGGCGTCGGGCGAATTGGCCACCGCGGCGGTCGCAATGTAGGTCTCGGGCCACAGGCAGTTGAAAGCTATTCCGTCAGCGGCATATTCGGCGGCCCAGCCCAGCGACAGCAAGGTCATGCCGTACTTGGACAACGTGTAGGACGGGTGCGCACCCAACCAGCGTGGGCTCAGGTTCAGCGGCGGAGCGATGGTGAGCACGTGCGGGTTCGGTGACCGCCGCAGCTGGGGCAGGCCGGCCTTGGTCAACAGGAATGTGCCGCGGATGTTGATGTCCTGCATCAGGTCGAACTTCTTCGCCGACAGCAGTTCGGTGGCCTCGGTGGCGATTGCGCTGGCGTTGTTGACGCAGATGTCGATGCCACCGAAGGTCTCGACGGCCGTGTCGACGGCGTGCTGGACATCCGTTTCGCTGCGGACATCTCCCACCACGGCTATCGCCTTACCGCCGACCGCTTCGATCTCCGACGCCGCGGAGTAAACGGTGCCCGGCAACTTGGGGTGCGGTTCGGCCGTCTTGGCCAGCAACGCCACGTTTGCCCCGAGCCGGCCCAGCCCGAGGCCGATGGCCAAGCCGATGCCACGGCTTGCGCCGGAGATGACCGCGGTACGACCCGCCAGCGGGCGGTCGGGTGCGCTCATCGATGCACCCCCTCGCCTTCCTGCGCGGTGAACGCCGCGGCGACGTCCTCGTGCCGGCTCAGCGCATCGCAGTCGTAGTGCTCGCTGTAATACGCCGGAGCCTCGTCGAACAACACTTGAGACGTGGTCACCACATCATCCTTCGCGCCTTCTCTGTGATCCCCCGCAGGGTGGAACCCGGCGGCTACAGCGTGACAGTTTCGGGCAAATCTGTAAAGTCAGCGGTCGGCCGTCCGGATCTGTGGGATGCGATCCGCGCGTGGCAGTACCGGGCGGTCGGCTATTTTCGCTATGCCGGGACGGTCGCAGCCCGCCCAGGTCACATCAGAACGGACTGACATGAAAAACCCTGTGCCACAGGCGGTGTTGATGGCCGGCTTGGTCGGCCACCTGGGCCGCGGAGTCGGTCGGGTCGCCGCGGATGCGCTCGTCGGCCGCCGCGCCGGCCTACCGCGGGCGGCCGATCAGATCGACGCGGGTGTCCTCTCGTCCGTTATGGGCACCAGCATCGGCACGGTCAGCCTGCTCGACGGTCACGCCGGCACATCGTCGCGGGCGCGACTGGCCCTGACCGGGGACGCCGTCCCGGAATCGGTGTTCGTCAAGCTGACGGCGCAGCGCGCCGCGACCCGGTTGATGGGCGAACTGGGCCGCCTCGGGCACACTGAGGTGCGCTTCTACCGCCGGCTCGCCCCGGAGCTCACCGGCGTCCCGCAGTGTTACGGCACCGCGTTCGACCCCTGGACCGGCCGGTACCTGCTGGTGTTGGAGGATCTGCCGGCCGGATCCTGCGAGTTCCCCGACACGCTGAATCCCCTGTCCGTCGATCAGGCGAGCCTGCTCGTCGAACTCCTGGCCACGCTGCACGCGACATTCTGGGGCCGACTGCCGGGTGACGACCGCGGACCGCTGGGATGGCTCTACACGCCGTCGGGAGACGTCACATCCCTGCTGACCGGCCCACTGATGCACACCTCGATCAAGCGGCTCGCCGAACGCACCAACATTGCGGTGCAGAACGGCCGCTTCATCGCCGACAACTACCGTGCCGTCGCGGCGATCATCGACGCTGCTCCGCACACCGTCATGCACGGCGATGCGCACCCGGGCAATGTGTACTTCCGCGACGGTGCGGCCGGGCTGCTGGACTGGCAGGCGGTGCGTCGCGGCCATCCGTCCCGAGAGTTGGCCTACACGCTGGTCACCAGCCTGACGCTGACGGATCGAATCGCCGCCCAGCGCGAACTGCTCGACGATTACCGCCGCGCTTTGGCTGCTGCGGGTGGGCCCGAGCTGGACCGCGACGACCTCTGGCTGCGCTTCCGCCAGAGCGCGTCGTATGCCTATGTGGCTGCCCTCATCACCGCCGGGATGGGCGGCATGCAGGTCGAGGACATCGCCATGGCGGGACTGCGGCGCGGTGTCACCGCCCTGGACGACCTGGAAACCGTTGCTGCGCTGAAAGATTCGATGTAGCAGCCGGTGCACCGGGCCTGCTTCGGGGGCGGCAAAAGTGGGTATAGTAGAGGTTGCATGTTTCCGGCATGTGAACATGTGCTCACACGGCGAGCGGTAGCGTTCGCCGAACCGACGTCTGCTCACCACGAATCGAGGAAGGAAAAGCACAATGACGACACGACAACGGCGTCGCGTCGCGCTCGCAAGCCTGGTAGCCGCCGCCGCAATGCTGTTTTCCCTGGTCCAGCCGGCTCACGCACGCGCATCCGACAACGCGATGCCCGAGAACCTGCCGCCACTTCTGACCCGTTATGGCGCCATCGCCTACGCGCCCGACGGGACCTCCGGCAAGGCACGCCGCCATGTCAGCAAGCTGGGAGCCGAGCAACTCGCGCTGTCGCGCTGCGGTGCCCCCGGGTGTGCCGTGGTCAGCACCTTCACCCACTGCGGTGCGGTCGTGCACGACGGTGCCAGCTACCACGGCGGGTTCGGACATACGCGCCGGGCTGCCGAGTTGCACGCCATGAGCAACCTCGCCGGCGGGTGGCCCGTCGACTGGGCCTGTAACTGACCCAGCCGGTCCAATTCGGCCGTCCGGCAAGCGAATCGAGCAGCCATCGACCGTGGCCCTACACTCCTGACTGACCCTAGTCGCAGAGGAGCCGGGCGTTGGACAGCGAAACATATCAGCGGGGGCGGCAGATCCGCTCGGAGGTACTGGGCAAGGCCTACGTCGATCAGGCAATCGCCGGGGCCGACGAGTTCACCGGGCCGCTGCAGGATCTCGTCACCGAATACTGCTGGGGCGCGGTATGGGGTCGGGACGGCCTGACCCGCAAAACCCGCAGCATGCTCAACCTGGCCATGACGTCGGTGCTCAACCGGCCCCACGAACTTCGCACCCACATCCGGGCCGCACTGACCAACGGCGTCACGCGCGAGGAGATCCGCGAGGTGTTCCTGCAGGTCGCTGTCTACGCCGGGATGCCCGCCGCGGTCGACAGCTTCCGGGCCGCCGCCGAGATCTTCGACGAGCTGGACAACGCGTGAACATCGGCTTTATCGGGTTGGGGCACATGGGTTTCCCCATGGCACGCCGGCTCATCGCAGCGGGTCATCATGTCATCGCCTACGACAAAAGCACGGCGGCCCTGGACCGCGTCACCGCCCTGGGCGCCCACCCGGCGTCGTCACCGCGGGCAGTCGCCGACGGTGCCGAGACCGTGCTGGCCAGCCTGCCGACGCCGGCCGTCTCGCTCGCGGTGGCAACCGAGCCGGACGGCGTGATCGACGGCTCGCGGGTTCGGCGCTACGTCGACCTGTCCACCGTCGGCAGCCGGACCGCCGGGCAGATCCACACACTGCTGGCCCGGCGCGGCATCGTCGCGATGGACAGCCCGGTCAGCGGTGGCGTCGGCGGCGCCGAACGCGGCGCACTGGCCTTGATGGTCGCCGGCCCGCGTGCCGAGTACGACGCCGTCCACGCAATCCTGGAGACGTTCGGCCGTCCTTTTTACGTGGGCGACCGGCCCGGTTCCGGGCAGACCATGAAGCTGGCGAACAACATCCTGGCGGCCAACGTGCTCATCGCCACGGCTGAGGTCGCGGTGATGGGCGTCAAGGCAGGTCTGGATCCGGCCGTCCTGCTCGAGGTGCTCAACGCCGGCTCGGGGGCCACCAGTGCCAGCCGGGACAAGTTTCCGCGAGCCATCCTGCCCCGCACCTTCGACTACGGCTTCGCCACCGGACTGATGGTCAAGGACGTGCGACTCTACCTCGAGGAGGCCCACGCCCTGGGGGTGCCGACCGAACTCGCCGACACCGTCGGACGACTCTGGGAGGTGGTCGCGCAGCATCAGGGACCCAACTCCGACTTCACCGAGGTGATCAAGCCGTTCGAAGCCCAGGCCGGCGTCACCGTCGGACCTGCCGACGCGAGGTGAACACCGCAGCAGAAGTTACATTCAACGCGGAGAATGTTATTATCCACATCTAAGAACTGCACTTGCAACAAGCTAGAAAAAGACACTGCTACCTGGTCGGATGAGTAACCGAGCTGCTTACCGGCAATCCGTTGAGGGATAGCGAGGCAAAATGTTAGGTTGTCTATCAGATGGCCCGGCCACGACCGCCCAGACCGCCGGAGCCGGAGGGTGGCTGATGTGATCGAACACAACGACGGGGTGCGCACGCCGCTCATCGACGCCAGCGTCCACATCTTCTTCCCCTCGAACACCGACCTGCGCAACTTTCTGCGCGAACCGTTCAAGAGCCGCGGCTTTCCCGACTACGAGAACGACTGGTACGGCGCACCGGGCGGGGAGTATGCGCCCGACACCAAGGGACCGGAGCGCGGTCGCAGCTACCCGGGCTCGGATCCGGAATTCGTCGCCGAGGAGTTGTTCGCCAAGCGCGGAGTGGATGTGGCGATCCTGCATCCGATGGGCCGTGGGATCATGCCGGACCGGCACCTGGGCAGCGCGCTCCACGCCGCGCACAACGAGATGATGGTGTCGCGCTGGCTGGACCATGACGAGTACGGCGATCGGTTCCGGGGCACCCTCCGGATCAATCCGGACGACGTCGCCGGCGCGCTGCGCGAGGTCGAGAAGTACCGCGACCACCCTCGGGTGGTGCAGCTCGGTGTGCCGCTGCAGTCTCGCGAGGTCTATGGCAAACCACAGTTCTGGCCGCTGTGGGAGGCCGCCGTCGAAGCCGACCTTCCGGTCGCGGTGCACATCGAGTCCGGCTCGGGCATCGGCTTCGCCCCGACCCCGTCGGGCAACACCCGCACCTACGAGCAGTACGTCAGCTTCATGGCGCTGAACTACCTCTACCACCTGATGAACATGATCGCCGAGGGCGTTTTCGAGCGGTACCCGACGCTCAAATTCGTCTTCGCCGACGGGGCCGCCGACTTCGTCACGCCGTTCATGTGGCGGATGGACACCTTCGGCCGCCCGCACCTGGAGCAGACGCCCTGGGCGCCGCGGATGCCGAGCGACTACCTGCCGGGCCATGTGTTCTTCGTTCAGGGCGCCTTGGACGGACCCGGCGACGTCGAATTCGCCGGTGAATGGTTCGGCTTCACCGGCAAGGACGACATGGTGATGTTCGGCTCCAGCTATCCGCACTGGCAATGCGGCGACATTCGCACACTGCCCCGGGCACTATCCGCCGAACAGCGCGACAAAGTGTGTTGGCGCAACGCGGCACAGCTGTACGGCATAGACATCCCGGCCGGGGTGGGCGCACAGTAGATGCCAGGGAGACCGAGGAGATTCAGATGACCCTGACCCATTCGCAGCAGCGGGTGCCGCCCGCCGAGCGCATAGCCGTCCGATGCGTCGACTCCGATGTCCACCCGGCACCCAAACGGGGTGAGCTGGTCCCCTACATCCCGGAGCCCTGGCGCAGCAAGTACTTCCTGACGCGCAACGTCGGCGAGCAGATCTACTACGACGCCCCGGACTACGCACACAGCTATGCGATGCGCGTGGACTCCTTCCCCACCAACGGCGAGTTCCCCTGCAGCGACCCGGATCTGGCGTTCCGGCAGCTGATCATGGAGGCCGGTTCCGACATCGCGATCCTGGAGCCAGCCGCGTATCCGGCCCGCATTCACGAAGCGCAGCACGCGATGTCGGTGGCGTTGAACGACTGGCAGGCCAACCACTGGCTGGACAGCCACAACAACTGGCACCAGCGGTGGCGCGGCTCCATCTGCGCCGCCATCGAAGACCCGGACGCCTCCGTGCGTGAAATCGAACGCTGGGCCGGGCACCCCTACATGGCCCAGATCCTGATCAAGGCCGAGCCGCGTCCGTCGTGGGGCCATCCGAAATACGACCCGATCTGGGCCGCCGCCACCAAGCACGACATCACGGTGAGCTGTCACCTGTCCCGCAGCCACTACGAGGAGCTGCCGACGCCGCCGGTGGGCTACCCCAGCTACAACCACGACTTCATGGTCACCTATTCGCTGCTGGCCGCCAACCAGGTGATGAGCCTGATCTTCGACGGGGTCTTCGACCGGTTCCCGACCCTGCGGATCGTCTTCGTCGAGCACGCGTTCAGCTGGATCCTGCCCCTGATGTGGCGGATGGACTCCATCTACGAAGCGCGCAAGTCGTGGCTGGACATCAAGCACAAGCCGTCCGAATACGTCAAGGAACACATCAAATTCACCACTCAGCCGCTGGACTACCCGGAGGACAAGACGGAGCTGACCCGTGCACTGGAGTGGATGGAGTGCGAGAAAATTCTGCTGTTCTCCTCGGACTACCCGCATTGGACGTTCGATGACCCACGCTGGTTGGTCAAGCACCTGCCCAAGGCGGCTCGCGACGCGGTGATGTACAAGAACGGCATCGCGACATACCACCTCCCCGAGACCGTTCCGGTGCTCGAGGGTCAGATCCGGGTGCTCTGAATTGACACCGGACGAAAGGGGGGCGCACACCTTGCCCCCGCCCCGCCTCGCCCAGGGCCGTGAACACGTGGTGGCCACCGTCAACGAGATCCCGCCCGGCACCCACAAACTGGTGCCGATCGGGCGTCACGGCGTGGGTGTCTACAACGTCAACGGCACCTTTTACGCCATTGCGAACTACTGTCCGCACCAAGGTGGTCCGCTGTGCTCGGGGCGGGCGCGGGGACGCACCGTCGTCGACGAGACCGCGCCCGGCGACGCAGTCATGGTGCGGGATCTGGAGTACATCTACTGCCCTTGGCACCAGTGGGGTTTCGAACTCGCGACGGGTACCACCGCGGTCAAACCGGAATGGAGTATCCGCACTTACCCGGTCCGCGTGATCGGCAACGACGTGTTGGTGATGGCGTGACGACGCGGGAGAGCCAGGTGTCGACGATCGAGATCAACGGCGGAAACGTAGTCTACGAAATCCTCGGTGACACCGGCGATCTCATCGCGCTGACCCCGGGGGGGCGGTTCAGTAAGGAGATCGAGGGCCTGCGTCCGCTGGCCGACGCACTGGCCGACGGCGGTTACCGCGTGCTGCTGTGGGACCGACCGAATTGCGGCGCCTCCGATGTGCAGTTCTACGGGCAGAGCGAATCGCACATGCGCGCCGAAACCCTGCACAAGCTGGTGACCGGGCTGGGTTTCGAGCAGTGCATCCTGGCCGGGGGGTCCGGCGGCGCAAGGGATTCCATGCTCACCACCATGCTCTATCCGGAGATGGTGACCAAGCTCGTGGTGTGGAACATCGTCGGCGGCGTGTACGGCACCTTCGTGCTGGGGTCTTTCTACATCGTGCCGAGCATCCTGGCAGTGCGCGGCACCGGCATGGACGGCGTCGTGAGAGTTCAGGAGTGGCGCGACCGGATCGCGGAGAACCCGGCCAACAAACAGCGGTTCCTCGACTTCGACAAAGACGAGTTCCTCAAGATCCAGCTGCGCTGGCTCAATGCTTTCGTCTCCAAGCCGGGGCAGACGATTCCCGGTGTCGAGGACGAAATGTTCGACCGGATCATGGTCCCCACCCTGATCATCCGCGGTGGCGAGAACGACCTGGATCATCCCAAGCGCACGTCGCTGGAAGTCAGCTGCCTGATCAAGGGATCCAAACTGATCGACCCGCCGTGGCCGGAGGACGCCTGGGAGCGCGCCTCCGAAGACCGTGCGGCAGGCCGGGTTACGCATTTCAACATGTTCGACACCTGGGTGCTGGCTGCGCCGCCCATCCTCGAATTCCTGGGCAGCACATGAGTTCACTCGGTGCGGATGTGGACTTCACAGTTGAGCGACGCCTCGAGTGCGGTGTGGATGCGGCTTTCCGGAACCCGATCGAGGTCTGTTTCGCGCAACGTCACATAGACGATGTCGTAACCCTCGTCGCCGGGCTCACGCAGCACCGTGCCACGCAGCCCGAACCCGGACAGCACCCCGTGCGCATCGTCGTCGGTGCCGCGGCTGACGAAGGTGACCACGCCCGCCACCGGTGTGACACCGAAAGCCCTGTCGCACAAGTTCATAGCGGTTTTTTTGGTCCCTTCGCCATCGTCGCCGGCGATGAGGACCTCGACCTCGCGCCGACTCGGCGGCCGGGCCGCCAGGTCGTTGGCCACCACATCGGCACCGAGTTCACGAGCCAGACCGAGGAGCGTCGCCATGCCCTCAGCTAGCCGCGCCGGCGAGAGCACACCGGTTGGATCGACATTGACGCGCACCACCGCAGTCCGCATGCGGCCAAGCCTATCCGGCCGGGTGGGAGGCTAGCTGATGGAGACTCAGACGACCGCCTCCTTCGTCACCGCCGTCTGGCCCGGTTGCCCGCCGCGTCTGTTGACCGGATCCGGCCCGGAGAACCTGGCGGCCTATCGCGAGCGGGGCGGCTACCGTCCGCTGGGCGACGCCGAGAAGTTGCTGGCCGAGGTCGAAGCCAGCGGTCTGCTGGGCCGCGGTGGCGCGGCCTTCCCCCTGGCGGTGAAGTTGCGCACGGTACGCACCAACGGGGTGATCGCCGGCGGCGCGATAGTGATCGCGAATGGCGAAGAAGGGGAACCGGCTTCGATCAAGGACCGTTGGCTGCTGCGTAACCGGCCGCACCTCGTGCTGGACGGGCTGCGGCTGGCCGCGGCGATCGTCGCGGCCGAGCGTGCCTACGTCTATGTGTCCGACGCCGAGTCAGCGCGCAGCGTCGAGGAGGCGCTCAGCGAATTGGATGCCAGCGCGCCCAGCGTCGAGGTGTGGTCCGTGCCACCGGGTTACGTGGCCGGGGAAGAGACCGCCGCAGTCAACGCCGTCAACGGGGGACCCGTCAAACCGACCGACAAGCCACCGCGCCCATTCGAAGTCGGCGTCGGCGGCCGGCCCACCCTGGTGAGCAATGTCGAGACACTGGCCAATCTGGCCTACCTGCAGGCCCACGGCGCGGCGGAGTTCCGTTCCCAGGGCACAGCTCAGTCTCCGGGCACCTTCCTGGCCACCATCACCGGGGGTGGTCGGCCGGCTGGCCTCTACGAACTTCCACACGGCCTGCCCTTTACCGAACTCCTTGCCGTACACGGGGTTTCACCGGATCAGCTGCGTGGGGTGCTGATGGGTGGTTACTTCGCCGGGCTGTTGAACCACCGCGTGCTGGAGACCACTCTGGACCATGAGACCATCCGCGGGATCGGCAGTGGACTGGGCTGCGGTGCGATCTCGGTGATCACCGACGAATGTCCGGTCGCAGTCGCGGCCGCGGTGCTTGCGTACTTCGACCGCGAGAACGCCGGCCAATGCGGTTCCTGTTTCAACGGCACGGCGGCGATGGCCGCTGCCGCAGGCGCTCTGCGCGACGGGGTGGCGGCCACCGAGGACCTGGACCGGCTGCGGCGGTGGTCGGTGGTGCTGCGGGCGCGCGGTGCCTGCGGGACGCTGGACGCCGCCTGCAACATCGCGGCCTCCCTCCTCGACCAGTTTCCCGACGACGTCGCCCGTCACCTCGACGGCAGCTGCCCGGACTGCCGGCACGGTGCGTTTCGCGCCGAGCGTCCCTACCTGGTCGAAGGGGTGTGAGGGATGAAGATCCGGTTGGACCGCACCATCTGCGACGGATTCGGTCTGTGCGCCAAGCACGCACCCGAATACTTCTCCCTCGATGACTGGGGATACGCGTGCCTGATCGGCGACGGCACTGTGCCGCAGCAGGACCGGGACGCGGTGATGCGGGCGTTGCTGGACTGCCCGGTGCACGCCATCACCGAAGTCGGGGACCCCCGGCCGAGTACCCCGCACCCGGAGTTGCACGAGGAGGACGACCCCGCCTCGCGCATCAAGACCGAGTCCAACGAAGCCGAGTGGGGATTCATCCGTTGACACGGTGCGCCGGGCAGACCGCCCTGGTGACCGGGACCAGCAGAGGTCTGGGTAAGGCGATCGCACTGCGGTTGGCCGCCGAAGGGGCCACCGTGGCGCTGACTGCGCGGACCCTTGATCCCGACCCCAAATACCAAGGCTCGCTGCGAGAAACCCTCGCCGAGATCACCGCTGCGGGTGGCGCTGCGGTTGCGGTCCCGGCCGATCTGTCCAAAACCGAAGAGCGCGAGCGTTTATTCGGCGAAGTCGTGGACCGTATCGGCGCGCCGGACATCCTGGTGAACAACGCGGCGGTCACCTTCCTGCGGCCACTCGACGAATTCCCGGAGCGGCGGGTGCGACTCATGCTGGAGATGCATGTGCTGGCGCCGCTTCATCTCACGCAGCTGGCGATACCGGCGATGCGGCAACGTCGACGGGGCTGGGTGTTGAACGTGACCTCGGTCGGTGGCGACCTGCCGCCCGGCCCACCCTTCGACGCGTTCGACAGCGGAGCGGGCTTCGGGATCTACGGCACCGTCAAGGCCGCGCTCAACCGGCTCACGAAAAGCCTTGCCGCAGAATTGTACGACGACGGTATCGCAGTCAACGCCGCTGCGCCGTCCCGACCGGTGGCCACCCCCGGTGCGGGCATCCTGGACCTGGCCAAGGCCGACACCGAGGACATCGGCCTGATCACCCAGACCGCGCTCGAACTGTGCACAGGCGACCCCGCGTCGATGACCGGCCGCATCGCGCACACCCAGACCTTCCTCCGCGAAATCGGGTGGCTGAGCTGACCGATCCGCTCGATACGGTGCGCAGTCGACTGCCCGACGTCGAGGGGCTGCGCCCGTTGTCGGGGGGCGCCTCCAGCCTGACCTACGTCGGGCAGACGGCGGATCGCCCGGTGGTGGTCAAGGTCGCCCCCGCCGGTCTGGCACCCACCCGACATCGCGACGTGCTTCGTCAGGCGCGCGTCATCAAAGCGCTGCACTCCACCCCGCTTCCCGTCCCCGACGTATTGTTCGAGGATCCGGGTGACCCACCGCTGGTGCCGCCGCTGTTTGTGATGTCGTGGGTCGACGGCAGTTCCGTCGAGCCGTTGTACGACGTGGGGGCTGCAGTCGACAGCGCTGTGCCACAACGCTATCGGAGTGCTGCCGAAATGCTGGCGCAGCTGCACCGGGTTGACCACTCTGCCGTCGGATTGGGCGACGAGCCGGTCAGCAGCGCCGGCGCCGAAGTCGAACGCTGGTGTCGCGCCCTGCAGACGGTGGAACCCGCACTGGCGCCGGGATGGCGCGATGTCGCCGACGCGCTGGCAGAATCGGTGCCCGCGCCGCTGGGTCCCGCGTTGGTGCACGGCGACTTTCGACTCGGCAACCTGCTCGCCGTCGGCGCGGACATCACCGCCGTGATCGACTGGGAGATCTGGTCGGTGGGCGATCCACGCGTCGACGTCGGGTGGTTCCTGATCAACAGCGACCCGCGGACCTATCGGCGTGCCACCCGCTACCTGGGCATGACACCGAATCCGACGGAACTGGCCTCCACCTACCGAACGGCACTGGGAGTTCCGGTGCCCGACCTCGACTGGTTCCAGGCGCTGGCCTGTTTCAAGTCCGTGGCGACCTGGTCGTTGATCGTCAAACACAACCGGCGACGGTCAGTGCCTGCCGCCGACGTAGCGGCGATGGCAACGGTGCTGCCGCACTTGTTGATTCGCGCTGGGGAGCTACTGGGTTAGGGTGATACCCGCCAACTGGGTGGCGAATTTCCGCTCGGCGGCCGCGCGCAGCCGCAGCAGGTGCTCGGACGGGAACAGGTCCGGGGCGGGCTGGTAGTCCTTGAGCAGCAGACGGGCCAACACCGTCTTGTGCACCTCGGTCGGTCCGTCGGCCAGGCCGAGTACGAACGACTCCACCAGGTGTTGCACGAAGGGCATCTCGTGCGTCGTACCGAGCGAGCCGTGCACCTGCAGCGCGCGGGCCGACACGTCGTGCAGGACCTTCTGCATCATCGCCTTGACCGCCGAAATATCGGCCCGGACAGCCTTGTAGTCGTTGTGCTGGTCGATCTTCCACGCCGTCTGCAGGGTGAGTAGCCGGAACGCCTCGATCTCCATCCACGAGTCGGCGATCATCTCCTGCACCAACTGCTTATTGCCCAGAATGTCCCCTTGTGTGTAACGGGAAACCGCACGCTCACAGATCATGTCGAAGATGCGGCGCACCAGACCGACCGTGCGCATCGCGTGGTGGATGCGTCCACCGCCCAGCCTGGTTTGGGCGACCACGAAGGCGCCGCCCCGCGGACCGAGCATGTGGTCGGCAGGAACCCGTACATTGTCGTAGCGCACATAGCCTTCCCGGCCACCGCCGAGGGGCTGATAGCCCAGACCCACGTCGCGCAGGACGTTGATCCCCGGCGTCTCGGCCGGTACCACGAACATCGAGTGCTGTTGGTAGGGAGCGGCTTCGGGGTCCGTCACGGCCATCACGATCAGGAACGACGCCATCGATGCGAAGGACGAGAACCACTTCTCCCCGTTGATGATCCAGCTGTCGCCGTCCTGGACGGCCGAGGTGGTGAAGACCTTCGGGTCCGCGCCGCCCTGCGGTTCGGTCATGGAGAAGCAGGACACGATCCGGTTGTCCAGCAACGGCTCGAGATAGCGCTTCTTCAGCTCGGGTGTGCCGTAGTGGGCCAGGATCTCGCTGTTGCCCGAATCGGGTGCCTGGGAACCGAATACGATCGGCGCGCATTCGGAGCGGCCGAGGATCTCGTTGAGCAGGGCCAGTTTCAGCTGTCCGTAGCCCGGTCCGCCCAGATGCGGCCCGAGGTGGGTGGCCCACAGCCCGCGTTCCTTGACGATGCGCTGCAGCGGCGGAATCAGCGCCTGACGCACCGGGTCGTTGAGGTCGTGCGACTCCTTGACCAACAGATCGACCGGCTCACACTCCGAGCGGACGAAATCCGCCACCCAGTCGAGTTGCTCCGCCCACTGCGGATCAGTCGAGAAGTCCCACGCCATTTGCCGATTCCTCTCCCTCGACGTTGAGTCTGCGCTCAGGGCGCAATATCGGCGGCAAAATTCGCGCCGCGGCTGCAGAGTCACTGTGAGACGCGCTCATCGCGACCACTTCTGACGCAACGCGGCGGCTTCGTCGGTGGCGTGCGTCAGCACCTGGTTGCGGTTCTCCAGTTCGATTGCCGGCGCCAGGCCCGCGGCGTCGGTGTTCACGTGCAGTGTCCGTTTGGTGAGCTGGGTCGCCAGAGCCGGCAGATCGGCGATATGCCCGGCCAGCTCCACCGCGCGGTCCACTAGCGCCTGCGGCTCCAGCAGTTGACTCACCAATCCGCGGCGATCCGCCTCGGCCGCGGACACCGTCCGGCCGGTCAGCATCCAGTCCGCGGCGACGCTGGCACCGACCACCCGCGGCAGGTGGTAACTCATGCCCATCTCCGCACCCGACAGGCCCAGCAGAATCGCCGCGTTTCCGAATGACGCTGCCGTCGAACAGATTCGGATGTCCGCGGCCAATGTGATGGCCAATCCGGCACCGACGCAGGGCCCGTTGACGGCCGCGATCACCGGCTGCGGCAGATCACGGATGGCCTGCGGTATCGCGGCCATGGCCTCTTGAAATCTCAGCCGGTCGAGGGCCGGATCGTCGGGTTCGGGAATGCCGGTGCCGAAGTCGCGCACATCGATGCCCGAACAGAAGCCGCGGCCCGCGCCGGTGAGCACGACGGCGTGCACCGAGGTGTCGCCGGCCAGGTCGCCCAGCGATTCGGTGAGCTCGGCCAGCATTGCCGCGTTGATCGCGTTCAGCCGTGCGGGACGGTTGAATCGCAGGATGGTGACGCCGGACCGCGGTGTCTCCCGGACCAGCGTCTCCGTCACACTCGGAGATGATAACGTAATTCTCGAATTCGCATAACGTGCCTACCGGTACGTTCAGCCTGCGGAGGTGACGTGTCAACAGCCCCGGGACGCCCGCTGCCCCAGATCACTGATGAGAACGAATTCTTCTGGACCGCCGGCGCCGACGACACGTTGCGGATCCAGGAGTGCCGTGCCTGCGCGGCGCTGATCCATCCGCCCGCACCGGTCTGCCGCTACTGCCGCTCCCGTGACATGGGCGTACGCAAAGTCTCGGGCAGGGCGACCCTGGCCGGTTTCACCATCAACCACCGCTTCAGCCTGCCGGGGATGCCGGCGCCGTACGTGGTGGCCCAGGTCGCGATCGACGAGGACCCGCGGGTCCGGTTGACCACCAACATCGTCGAATCCGATCCCGAGCAACTCGAACTGGGTCAGGTAGTCGAGGTCGTGTTCGAGCAGATCGAAGACGTGTGGCTGCCGCTGTTCCGTCCGGTCCCCGATGCCGCACCGGGCGCGCTGCCGGACGACGAGATCGCACCGGAGCGTTTTGGCGAGTATGTCCGTCCGATGCTGACGACGGAGAAGTTCGAGGACAAGGTCGCGCTCACCGGGATCGGGATGTCGCCGATCGGACGGCGCTTGATGGTGCCTGCACTGTCGCTGACCGTGCAGGCGTGCGAGGCGGCCATCGCCGACGCCGGACTCAGCTTCGACGACATCGACGGCCTGTCGACCTATCCCGGCGGCGGCAACCTGGGCGGGTTCGGCGAAGGCGGAGTGACCAATCTGGAAGCGGCCCTGGGTATTCGGCCGACCTGGCACAACGGCGGTATCGAGACATTCGGACCCGGCGGATCGGTGATCGCGGCAATGCTGGCGGTCGCCGGCGGCTTGGCCCGGCACGTGCTGTGCTTCCGGACGCTGTGGGAAGCCACCTTCAACGAACAGATGAAGCAGGGCAAGATCGTCCCGTCCGGCGGCCGCACCGCCAGCTGGCAGTGGCCGTTCGGCGCCACCTCGGCCGCTCACACGCTGGCGCTCAACGCCCAGCGGCACTTCCACCGGTACGGCACCACGAAGGAAACCCTGGGCTGGATCGCACTGAATCAGCGCGCCAACGCCGAACTCAATCCGACCGCGGTCTACCGGTCGCCGATGACGATGGACGACTACCTGAACGCGCGGCCCATCACCACGCCGTTCGGCCTCTACGACTGCGACGTGCCGTGCGACGGCGCCATCGCCGTCATCGTGTCTGCGGTCGACGCCGCCCGCGATCTGGCCAAACCGCCCGTGCTGGTGGAGGCCGTCGGCACCCAGATCATCGAGCGCATCGACTGGGACCAGAGCACCCTGACCCACGAACCGCAGGTGCTGGGCCAGTCGGCGCACCTGTGGACGCGTACCTCGTTACGGCCGGCCGACGTCGACGTCGCCGAACTCTACGACGGCTTCACGATGAACTGCCTGTCCTGGATCGAGGCGCTGGGGTTCTGCGGGATCGGTGAGGCCCGCGAATTCCTGGACGGCGGCAAGAACATCGCCCGTGACGGCCAGATCCCGCTGAACACGCACGGCGGCCAGTTGTCCCACGGCCGCACGCACGGCATGGGGCTGCTGCACGAGGCGGTCAGCCAATTGCGCGGTGAGGCCGGGGAGCGCCAGGTTGCCGACGCCCGCGTCGGCGTGGTCAGCAGCGGCGGGTTGACCCCCAGCGGCGTGATCCTGTTGCGGAGCGACGGATGAGTCCCCGCCCCCGGGTGGTGATCGTCGACGGCGTACCCATGTCGGCGGTCGTCGTCGAAGCGGACAGTCCCAAGGCCGTGATCCTGGCCATCCACGGCGGCGGCACCAGCGCGGTCTACTTCGACTGTCCCGGGCATCCGGACTTGTCGTTACTGCGACTAGGAGAAGCGCAGGGATTCACCGTCATTGCGCTCGACCGGCCGGGGCATGGCAGCTCGGCGGCATATCCGGACGCCGTGCGGACCCCCGAGCAACGGGTCGACCTCGCCTACGGTGCCGTCGACCGCATCCTGGGTCAGCGACCCCGCGGGGCGGGGTTGTTCGTGCTGGGTCACTCGGGCGGCTGCGAACTCGCGACCCGCATGGCGGCGCACGACCGTGGCGCCGGACTGCTCGGCCTCGAACTCGGCGGCACCGGCCGGCGCTACCACGCCGCCGCCAAGGAGATCATGAAAGCCGCGGAGGTCAAGGAACGTCCGCCAGGCACCCGCGAACTGTTGTGGGAACCGACGCGGCTGTATCCGGCAGACATTCTGCGCGGCATCACGAATTCTTCGGTCGCTCCGCCCTACGAGCGGGACGTGGCGCTGAACTGGCCGCACCGCTACTTCCCGGCGCTGGCGCCCGCGGTGCGGGTGCCGGTCAGGTTCAGCCTGGGTGAGTACGACAACGTGTACCGCTCCGATCCGGAAGCGCTGGCCGAGATCGCTGAGATGTTCAGCGCCGCGGCATCTTTCGAGGCCGAACTGCACGCTGAAGCAGGGCATAATCTGAGCCTGGGACTGACCGCCGCCCAGTACCACCGCAAGGTGTTCGCATTCGTCGACCATTGCATTGCGGGCAGCGCCGACCGGGCGGTGGGCTGATGCGTGTCGGGTTCATCGGGTTGGGCAGCCAGGGCGCTCCGATGGCGCGCCGGATCGTCGACAGCGGCTTCCCGACGACGCTGTGGGCCCGCCGGGCAGCGGCCCTCGAGTCCTTCGCGGACACCCCGGCGCGGGTGGCCGGGTCGCCGGCCGAACTCGCCGCCGCCAGTGACCTGGTCTGCCTGTGCGTGGTCGGTGACTCCGACGTCGAGGAACTGACCTTCGGCGAGCTCGGCGTGCTGGCCGGGTTGCAGTCGGGCGGGGTGATCGCAGTGCACAGCACCGTGCACCCCAACACCTGCCGCGCCATCGCGGAAAAAGCTGCCGCACAGGGTGTCTCGATTATCGATGCGCCGGTCAGCGGTGGCGGACCAGCGGCCGGCGAGGGCCGGTTGCTGGTCATGGTCGGCGGTGAAACCGAGGTCGTCGAGCGCTGCCGTGCGGTCTTCGAAAGCTACTCCGACGCCGTCATCCACCTCGGCGAGCTGGGGTCGGGGCAGACCACCAAGCTGCTCAACAACTTGCTGTTCACCGCCAACGTCGGGACCGCGGCCACCGCTCTCACCCTGGCCGAGGCGCTCGGCGTCTCCCCGGCACGGCTGGTTGACGTCGTCGCGCGCAGCAGCGGGAACAGCTTCGCGCTCAGCTCGATTGCCAAGGCGGGCGGCGTGGCACGACTGGCCGGTCTCGCCGGCCCGCTGCTGCAGAAGGACGTGCGACTGCTGGTGGACCTCGCCGAGCGCGCCTCGGCGTCCGGTGGCGCCGCACTGGCGGCGGCCGACGCCGCACTGAGCCTGATGGATGCCCCGAGATGAAACCAGATTTCCCTTCCCGACCAGCCCGGAAGCCGCTACCGTTGACGTTACAGTCGGGCGTTCAGCTGTAATGGTTTCAGTCCGCAGCTCAGCAGCAAGGAGCCTCCATTGACGACATCGACGGTGATTTTCGACCCGTTCTCGCAGGACTTCTTCAACGGCGCCTGGGACACCTACAAACGAATGCAACAGGAAGCGCCGGTCTACTACAGCGAGGAATACGACTTCTACGCGCTGACCCGGCATGCGGATGTGGCGGCCGGGCTGAAGAACTTCGAGACTTACTCCTCGGCCTTCGGCATCGACCTGTCGATGGTGCGCACCGGCAAGCCGCCGGAGCAGAAGTCGATCATTTTCATGGACCCGCCGGACCACCGGCACATGCGCAGCCTGCTCAACAAGGTGTTCACGCCGCGCGCCATCCAATCGCAGCGTGAGATGGTCGGCGCGAAGATCGACAAGTACCTGTCCAAGGTAGATCCGGACAACTTCGACGTGGTGCAGGAATTGTCCGGCCCGTTCCCGGTCGAGGTGATCACCACGATGCTCGGGGTGCCCGAAGAGCACGCTCAACGGATCCGTTTTCTGATCGACGAGTCCCTGCACCGCGAGCCCGGACAGGTCGAGGCCGGCGAGAAAGGCATCCAAGCCAACATCGAAACCGGGACCCTGTACTACGGACTCCTGCAGGAACGCCGGGTGAAGCCGCAGGACGACCTGTTCACCAAGCTCATCGAGGCCGAGATCGAACGCGAAGACGGTCAGAAGACCAAACTGGACGACATCGAAATCGCGGGATTCGCAACATTATTGGGTGGTGCCGGTGCCGAGACCGTCACCAAGCTGATCGGCAACGCGCCGGTGGTGTTCGCGCGGTTCCCGGGCGAATGGCAGAAACTGCTCGACGACCGCAGCAAGATCCCGGCGGCGGTCGAGGAGCTGTTGCGCTACGAGGCGCCGTCGCAGTATCAGGTCCGTTGCTCGGTCAAAGATGTTGAGCTGCACGGTGTCACGATCCCGGCGATGAAACCGGTGTTCCTGATCAACGGTGCGGCCAATCGCGACCCCGACGTCTGGACCGACCCGGACACCTTCAACATCGACCGGGACCGACACGAGGCACTGAACCTGTCCTTCGGCTACGGCATCCACAGTTGTCTGGGCGCCGCCCTGGCCCGGATGGAAAGCGCGATCGCGCTGGACAAGCTGCTGGATTTCATGCCCCGTTACGAGGTGGACTGGGACAACTGCAACCGGGTCCAGATGCAGAATGTCGCAGGTTGGAAGAACGTTCCGGTGCGGGTGTTGCGATGAGAATCGAAGTGGACTGGGATCTGTGCGAAAGCAACGGCGTGTGTATGGGCATCATCCCCGAGGTATTCGAACTCGGCGATGACGACATGCTGACGGTGCACCGGACCGAGGTCACGCAAGATATCGAAGAGCAGGTCCGCGACGCCGTCCGGCAGTGCCCGAGACAGGCGATCTCGCTCGAGGAGTGAACTCCCAAGCTGGAACGCAATCGCGGGCCGGGCGTCAGAAGCCGGCGAGGATGACCGCGTTGCAGTCGGCCGCAGCCTGGCGCAGCTTGGCAGCGTTCTGGTATGCCTCGGATTCGTACCAGGCGCGGGCGGCGTCCACCGATTCGAATTCCAGCACCACGGTCTGGTCCCCGTGCCAGTCACCCTCGAGGACGGTGGGCGAGGTGTCCACCGCAAGAACCCGCACACCACCCATGGCCGCACCGGCGGCCTTGCCGTAGGACTTCATGCCTTCGGGATCCTTGATGGCCTCGGTGAGGATCACATACCCTTTGCGACCGTTGGACATTCGCGAATCTCCTTAGCGCTCTTTGATCGCCTGTTCGGGACAACATTCGATGGCTTCCCTGGTGGCGGCCTCGAACTCCGTTGGTACGTCGGAATCTATTGCCACCGCGTAACCGTCTTCGGTGATGCTGAAAACCTCCGAGCACAGCGTCAGACACATGCCGTGACCACGGCACCACTCGTCGTCGACCCAGACTTTCATGCCGGCGTGAACTCCAGATGCAGCTCGGTCAACCCGCGCAGAATGAAAGTCGGAACATATTGGTAGCGACGGTCCTCGGCCGGGCCGTGCACCCGCTCGCTGACTCTGACCTCCGACGTCCGATCGAGGAGTCGTTCGATCGCCACCCGGGTTTCGGCTCGCGCCAGCGGTGCGCCGGGACAGCTGTGGATGCCCCGCCCGAACGCGATGTGCTGACGGGCGTTCTTGCGGCTCGGATCAAAGGTGGCAGGCTCGTCGAACCGGCGCGGATCACGGTTCGCGGCGGCCTGCACCACCATCACGGTGGTACCGGCGGGCAGGTCGACTCCACCCACACTGGCGGGCACCCGATTCAGCCGGAAGTCGCCTTTGACCGGACTCTCGTGCCGCAACGATTCCTCGATGAAGTTGGGAATCAGACTCCGGTCCTTGCGCAGTTGTGTCTGGATGTCGGGGCGCTCGGCGAGCGTCTGTAGGGACGCGCCGAGCAGCCGTACGGTGGTCTCCTGTCCGGCCGAGAAGACGTTGCTGGCGACGCGCGCCACGTCTTCGACCTCGGGAGTCGTCCCGTCGGGATAGGTGGCGGTGGCCAGACCGGTCAATACGTCGTCGCGGGGATTCTGCCGGCGGTCTCGGACGTAGTCGGAGAACAGACCGTACAGGAATTCCAGCGGGCTGTGGGCCAACGCTTCTTTGCCGGTTCCGCCGATGCCACCGCCGGAGTTCTGCCGGATGCCTTTGATGAACTTGTCGCGGTCCTCCATCGGCACACCCAGCAGGTCGGCGATCACCAGCAGGGTGAACGGCCCCGCGAAACCCTTGATCCAGTCCCCTTCGCCGGGCGCCAGGAAGTCGTCGAGAACCTGGTCGGCGAGCGACCACATCGCGTCCTCGTTCTCCTTGAGGCGCTTCGGGGTGATCAGCCGCATCAGCAGCGAGCGGTGGTTGGTGTGCGTGGGGGGATCCAGCGTCGGCAGCTGATCGCTGAACGGCAGCTTGTCGCGGTGCTGCACGATCAGATCGGTGATGTCGTCGCCTTCGATGGGGACCGGGAAGCCGGGAAAGGGACCCGTCACCGAGTTGCACGAGGACCAGGTGTCGGCGTCGTTCAATACCGCGCAGGCCTCCTCCCAACCGGTCACCATCATGACGCCGTGGTGGTCTTCGCGGGCCACCGGACATTGCCGGCGAAGCGCTTCGTAATACGGGTAGGGGTCCGCAACGAGTTGTTTGTCGCGGAAGAAATCCAACTCGGTGACGTCCTGCGCCATTTCTTGCTCCATCTGATCTCGGTAAACGAGAACGTGCCTCTCACATCTGAGTATTACATTTCCACAGGGCCGCTACGTCGTCAATGCGCGCGCCCACCGGCGGAACTAGCCGGCGGGCACCAGGTCGGCCGCTACCGACGGGGCAGACAGCACGCCGCTGCGGAAGCGCTCGGCGACACCGAAGGTGGCCCCCGCCAGACCCGCCGCCGCCAGTGCCCGCGCCTTGAAGGTCTGGGCCGCCATACTCAGCCGGTGCTCGACCAGCCCGACACTGTCGTCCAGCTCCACCGGCCAGGTCTTGCCCCACAGCGTGACCTCGGTGACGCCGTGGTCGAGGGCCTGCAACACGCCGGTCCGCACTCGCGGGTCGGAACCCAACAGGTCCGCCGCGGCGGCCAGGGCCTGCGGGCGGGGTCGCGTCCCGACGGAAGTCAGAGCGGATTCCAGGTCCAGCGTCTTGGCGCCGAGTATGTGCAGCGGCCGGTCGTCGGGATGATCGGTGAGCAGCACGGTGACGTCCCAGCCCGCCATCGACCGATCGAAGAGCCACCCGCCGGCGAACGTCACCACGTCGGCGACGCTGGAGGCGACGACGTCGAGGCGGTACCTCATGTCGGGTTCGGCGTCGTCCTGCACGGGGAAAAGTCGCGCGCCAGCGCCTCTGCGTACTCCTTGAAAACCTCGGTCAGCGGTATCGAAGGGTCCAGCAACCATGTCATTTCCATTCCGTGGGTGAAGGCGAGGATTTCCACCGCCTTGACGTCAGGGTCTATGTCGGCGCGATAGCGACCAGCCGCCTGACCTCGCCGGATGGCGGCGGCGACGATTTCGGTGGCGTCGCGTTGCCGGGTGACCAGACGGTCGTGCAACGGCGCGTCGGGGTCGATGTTCTCCACCAGGAGCACGGTGAAAGTGCCCAACAGTTCGGGCGCCCGGTTGAACCGGTCGGCGACCTGAGCGATCTCGCCGAGCAGATCGCCGCCGCGGTCGGAATGGGTGTCGTCGTCGAGGTCACGTGCGTCCAGCACCGCATGCAGCAACTGCTCTTTGGATTCGAAGTGGTGCAGTAGTCCGGCGGAAGACACCCCGGCTTCACGGGCAATCTGGGCCAGCGTCGTGGCGCGCCAGCCGTTACGCGACAACAGCCGCTGCGCCACCGCAAGGATCCGCTGTTTGCGGTCCTCGCCTTTGGCGAGCAGCGTTTCATACGGGCGTGCCTCAGGCACTGGTCTCCTCAACCGGGCTGCGGACAGAAACCTACCGAACACACAGTAGGTTGGTTTGGCTGCGCTGACAAGAGGCGCGGCCCAGCCGAATTCAGTTGACCAGTTCGACGAGCGTCGCGTTGGCCGTGCCGCCGCCTTCGCACATGGTCTGCAACCCGAAGCGGATCCCGTTGTCACGCATGTGATGAACCATGCGCGTCATCAGCACCGCGCCCGAGGCGCCGAGCGGGTGCCCCAGCGCGATCGCACCACCCAACGGATTCAGCAGCGCCGGGTCGGCACCGGTCTCGGCCAGCCAGGCCAGCGGCACCGGCGCGAAGGCCTCGTTGACCTCGAAGACGCCCACCTCATCGAGTCGAACGCCGGACTTGGCCAGCACCTTCTCCGTCGCCGGAATCGGTCCGGTCAGCATCAGCACCGGGTCGGCTCCCGTGACGGCACCGGCGCGGTAGCGCACGATCGGCGTCAGACCCAGTTCCAGCGCCAGTTCGGCGGTGGTGATCAGCAGCGCGGCCGCGCCGTCGGATATCTGCGAGGAGTTCCCGGCATGGATCACCCCGTCCTCGGTGAAGGCCGGCTTCAACCCGGCCAGTTTCTCCACCGTGGTGCCCCGCCGGATGCCCTCGTCCTCGTGCACGACGGAATCCTCGGTGAACACCGGCACGATCTGTTCGGTGAACGCATTGCCGTCCTGCGCGGCGGCGGCACGCTCGTGGGACAGGGCTGAATACTCGTCCAGCCGGGCGCGGGAGAATCCCCACTTCTCGGCGATCAGCTCTGCCGACAACCCTTGGTTGAAAGAGAAATCGTCGTAGCGCGCAAGAACTTTGGGGCCGTACGGCATACCGGTGGCGCGGGCCGAGCCGAGCGGAACGCGACTCATGACCTCGACACCGCCGGCCACCACGACGTCCTGTTGCCCGGACATCACCGCCTGCACCGCGAAGTCGAGAGCCTGCTGGCTGGACCCGCAGGCCCGGTTGACCGTGGTGCCGGGGATGGTTTCCGGCCAACCCGCGGCCAGCACCGCGTAGCGGCCGATGTTGCTGGACTGATCGCCGACCTGCGAGACGCAACCCCAGATCACGTCGTCGACGATCTCGGGACTGACGCCGGTGCGTTCGAGCAGTTCGTCGAGCACGACGGCGGACAGATCGGCGGCGTGTATCCCGGACAATCCGCCGTTGCGTCTTCCGACCGCGGTGCGCACTGCCTCGACGATGACTGTGTCGCGCATTCCTGGCTCCCGTCTTCCGATGAGGGCCGAGCCTAGTAGCTGCGCGGCAGCTTCAGCACGTGGGAACCGAGGAAGTTCAGGATCATCTCCTGGCTGACCGGCGCGATCTTCATCAGTCGCGCCTCGCGGAAGTACCGGGTGACGTGGTACTCCTCGGCGTAACCCATGCCACCGTGGGTCTGCAGCGCCCGGTCGGCGGCGGTGAAGCCGGCGTCGGCGCACAGGTATTTGGCCGTATTGGCTTCGCGCCCACAGGGTTTGCCGTTGTCATAGAGCCAGGTGGCCTTGCGCAGCATCAGCTCGGCGGCGTCCAGCCGGGCCAGCGAGTCGGCCAACGGGAACTGCAGGCCCTGGTTCATGCCGATGGGCCGGCCGAACACCTCACGCTCGTTGCCGTACTTGACCGCCTTCTCCAGAGCGACGCGGCCGATCCCGAGCGCCTCGGCGGCGATCAGCATCCGCTCCGGGTTGAGTCCGTCCAGGATGTACTGAAAACCGTTGCCTTCCTCGCCGATTCGGTCCTCGACGGGAATTTCCAGATTGTCGATGAACAGCTCGTTGGAGCTGACGGCGTTGCGGCCCATCTTCTTGATCGGCCGGACGTCGACGCGGCTGCGATCCAGGTCGGTCAGGAACAACGTCATGCCGTCGGTCTTCTTAATGACCTCGTCATAGCTCTGGGTGCGGGTCAGCAGCAGAATCTTGTCGGATTCCATCGCTTTGGAGATCCACACCTTGCGACCGTTGACCACGTACCGATCGCCGTCGCGTTTGGCGAACGTGGTGATGCGTGACGTGTCAAGGCCGGCGCCTGGTTCGGTCACCCCGAAGCAGACGTGCACCTCACCGGTGGCCACCGCCGGCAACATGCGTTGCTTCTGCTCTTCGGAGCCGTGCACCACGACGGGTTGCATGCCGAAGATCGACAGGTGGATCGCGCTGGCGGCGTTCATCGCACCGCCGGACTTGGCGACTTCTTCGAGCAGGATGGTGGCTTCGGTGATGCCCAGGCCGTGGCCGCCGTATTCGGTCGGGATCGTCATCCCGAGCCAGCCGCCGTCGGCGATGGCGCGGTAGAACTCGTGCGGAAACTCGTGTGCCTGGTCTTTTTCCATCCAGTACTGGTCGTCGAACTTGCGTGCCAGTTCCGCGACCGACCGCCGGATCAGCTCCTGGTCCTCGGTGAGCTCGAAATTCATGCCATCCATGGGCACCTCCTTTCAGCGCGAGCAGACGCAGAATCGCACGATCGCTGCTCACGCAGTGCGATTCTGCGTCTGCTCGCGGGAAAACTGGGGCTCAGTCCTTGTTGCCGGTGAGGGCTTTGGCGTTCGCCGCGAAATCCGCAAACGAGGAGCCGCCCCGGCTGTCCTTGTCGTGGCCGGCCGCTTTGATCGACACGTCGTGGCCTTCAGCGGCTTTACGCAGGGCACCGACTGTCGCCTGCTCGCGCGAAATGTGTGTGAACGGGTCGAACGAGTACCAGCGCATGGCGTTCTCATGCGTCATCTTGTTGATCTCGTCGTCCGGAACATCGTTGAGAGACAACACATCCCACAACTCTTCCGGCGCGCCGGGCCACATCGAGTCGCTGTGCGGGTAGTCGGCTTCCCAACAGATGTTGTCGATGCCGATCATGTTGCGCAGCGCCACCCCGACCTTGTCGCTGATGAAGCAGGTCAGGAAGTGGTCACGGAACACATCGCTGGGCAGCTTGCCCTTGAAGTCCTGGTGCGTCCAGGTGGAGTGCATCTCGTAGGTGCGGTCGGCACGCTCCAGGAAATACGGAATCCAACCCGTCCCGCCCTCGGACAGCGCGATCTTGAGGTCGGGGTACTCCTTGATCGGGCGCGACCACAACAGGTCAGCGGCGGCTTGCACGATGTTCATCGGCTGCAGCGTGATCATCACGTCCATCGGGGCATCCGGCGCGGTGATGGCCAGCCGGCCCGACGACCCGATGTGCACGTTCATCACGGTGTCGGTGTCACACAGGGCTTCCCACAGCGGATTCCAGTATTCGTTGTGGAAGCTGGGATAGCCCATCGCGGCCGGATTCTCGGTGAAGGTCAGCGCGTGCACGCCTTTCTTGGCGACGCGGCGCACCTCAGCGGCACACGCCTCGGCATCCCAGATCACCGGGATCGCCATCGGAATGAACCGCGCGGGGTAGGCACCACACCACTCGTCGATGTGCCAATCGTTGTAGGCCTGTACCAGCGCGATGGAGAAGTCGTGGTCGTCGGTGGCGAACAGCCGCCCGGCGAAACCGGGGAAGGATGGGAAGCAGATGGAGGCCAGGATGCCGCCCGCGTTCATGTCCTTGATGCGCTCGTCGACGTTGTAACAACCCGGCCGGATCTCGTCGAGGCCGGTCGGCTCGATGCCGTACTCCTCCTTGGGCCGTCCGGCCACGGCGTTGAGGGCCACGTTCGGGATCACCGTGTCACGGAACTTCCACATGTCCGAACCGTCGGCGTTGTGCACCAGGCGCGGCGCGTCGTCGATGTATTTCTTCGAGAGGTGGTTCTTGAACATGTCAGGCGGCTCGACGGTGTGGTCGTCCACACTGATCAGGATCATGTCCTCTTTGTTCATGGCTCTTTCAACCCTTCTCATCGTTCGCTCGGATCTCACACGAACGCGCGGCCCCCAGGCTGGCATCAACGAGCCACACATGCGCCAAGCTCTCTATAGCTTGAAAACTAGCTTCTCGCGAAGCGAGAATCAACATCCAGCATAGGCGCATCGGCGCTCTGCAGTCCCGTCCCAGTGGTGGCGGCTAGGTAAATCAGCAGCATGGCTACCCCGACAGCCGGAACCGGCCCGGCCCGGCCGGCGCGAAGCAGCACGATTGCGTCCGCGCCAGGATTGACCAACCGAGCGATTCGTGCAAATCTATTGGTTGTAAATGAGAATATGATTCTCGCTCAGAGAGAAGACGACCGAGAGGATCGCTGCGGGATGCGTCTGCCGCCGTTGCCAGCCGACCAGTGGGACGACGCTGTCGAAGGGGCACTGGCCGTCATGCTGCCCCCGGAGCGCCGCAATCCGCGGGATGCCTCCAATGTGCTGTCGACGCTGGTGAACCATCCGGTCCTGACCAAAGCGTTCCTCAAGTTCAACGTCCACCTGTTGTTCTCCTCCACCCTGCCGCCGCGCATCCGCGAACTGGCGATCCTGCGCGTCGCACATCGCCGTAACTGCGCCTACGAGTGGACCCACCACGTCAACCTGGCCAAACGAGAAGGCGTCACTGACGCCGAGGTCGAGGCGGCGCGGGCACCCGAGGTGGCCGGCAGTGACTTCGATGATTTCGAACGCGCGGTGCTCGTCGGGGTCGACGAGCTCGACGAACAGTCCCAGTTGTCCGACCACACCTGGGCCGCGCTCGGCGAGCAGATGGACGACCGCCAGCGGATGGACTACGTCTTCACGGTCGGCTCTTACATCATGCTGGCCATGGCCCTCAACACTTTTGGCGTTCAGCTCGAACAAGATCACTAGGAAGGTAAAAGTGGCCCACTTCCCCAAGCCAGCCGCCGGCAGCTGGACAGAGAACTACCCCGAACTGGGAACCGACCCGGTCGACTACACCGACTCGATCGACCCGGCGTTCTTCGAGGCCGAGCGCGAAGCGGTCTTCAAGAAGCAGTGGCTCAATGTCGGACGGGTCAATCGGCTGCCGCGCACCGGCAGCTACTTCACCCGGGAGCTACCGTCGGCCGGCCCCGGCACGTCGGTGATCATCGTCAAGACCAAGGACGGCTCGGTCAAGGCGTACCACAACGTCTGCCGGCACCGCGGAAACAAGTTGGTGTGGAACGACTTTCCCAACGAAGAAACTTCCGGCACCTGCCGGCAGTTCACCTGCAAGTACCACGCCTGGCGCTACAGCCTGGACGGGGACCTGACCTTCGTTCAGCAACCCGAAGAATTCTTCAACCTCGACAAGGGCCAGTACGGCCTGGCGCCGGTGCGGTGCGAGGTCTGGGAAGGCTTCATCTTCATCAACTTCGACGACAATGCGGCGCCGCTGATCGACTATCTCGGACCGCTGGCCAAAAGCATCGAAGGCTATCCCTTCGGCGAGATGACCGAAACCTATTCCTATCGAGCAGAAGTCGGCAGCAACTGGAAGCTGTTCATCGACGCGTTCGTCGAGTTCTACCACGCGCCGATCCTGCACCAGGGGCAGTACACCAAAGAGGAAGCCGCCAAGATCCAGAAGTTCGGCTACGAGGCGCTGCACTACGAGTTGGCCGGCCCGCACAACCTGCAGTCGACCTGGGGCGGACAGGCCCCACCCCCGGACATGTCCATGGTCAAGCCGATGGACCAGGTGCTGCGTAGCGGATTGTTCGGTCCATGGGACAAGCCGGAGATCATCAAGGATCTCGAGCTGCCGCCGGGAGTCAACGTGAAGCGGGTGCCGCAGTGGGGCATCGACTCGTGGCTGTTCTACCCGAACTTCATGCTGCTGATCTGGGAGCCGGGTTGGTATCTGACCTACCACTACTGGCCAACCGCGGTGGACAAGCACATCTTCGAGGCATCACTGTATTTCGTCCCGCCGCGCAACGCGCGGGAACGCCTGGCCCAGGAGCTGGCCGCGGTGACGTTCAAGGAGTACGCATTACAGGACGCCAACACACTGGAGGCGACCCAGACCATGATCGGCACCAGGGCGGTCACCGAGTTTCTGCTGTGCGACCAGGAAGTCTTGATCCGTCATCTGCACAAGACGACCGGTAATCTCGTGAAGGAGTACCAGAACAATGTCGCTACCGTCTGAATTCGCGGCCCTGGAGCCATATCTGGACTGGGATCTGGCCACCGAGCCCGAGCGCTACGCCAAGCGGCTGGCGTCGACGATGGCCGAGATGCAGCAGTTCTACGACGTCGCCTTCCCGCTCCTGGAAGACGTCATCGCCTACTGCGACAAGTACCCGCTCGACGATCTGCCGGACGACGCGAAGACACTGATGCACATCATGCAGTCGCTGGTCATGGTGTCCTTCCCGATCGAGGCGTGGAAGCAACCGCGGGTCCCCGACAGCGGCGCAGCATGGGTGGAAGTGCTTCGGGAACCGGTGATCTGAACGGTGCCTGACGCTCTTCGCGCACGCGGCTCATCGCAGTTCACGCTCAAAGCGGCGGGACTGCTCGACGTCGATGCCGGGGAGATCGTCTCGCCCGGCATCCTGCGGATCGACGGCGACCGCATCGTCGGTGTCGGCGGCGATGTCACAGGCTCGGATTCTGAGGTCATCGACCTGGGCGACCAGATCCTGTTGCCCGGATTGATGGACATGGAGGTCAATCTGCTGATGGGCGGGCGCGGCGAGAAGCCGGGACTGTCCCAGGTGCAGGACGACCCGCCGACCCGCGTGCTGCGCGCGGTCGGCAACGCCCGCCGCACCCTGCGTGCCGGGTTCACCACCGTGCGCAACCTCGGGCTGTTCGTCAAGACCGGTGGTTACCTGCTCGACGTCGCGCTGGGCAAGGCGATCGACGCCGGCTGGATCGACGGACCGCGCATTGTGCCTGCCGGGCATGCGATCACCCCCACCGGCGGTCACCTGGATCCGACCATGTTCGCCGCATTCATGCCGGGCGCACTCGAGCTCACCGTCGAAGAGGGCATCGCCAACGGGGTCGACGAGATCCGCAAAGCGGTGCGCTACCAGATCAAACACGGCGCCCAGCTGATCAAGGTGTGTGTTTCCGGTGGCGTGATGTCGTTGACCGGTGAAGCTGGCGCACAACACTATTCGGATGAGGAACTGCGCGCCATCGTCGACGAGGCACACCGGCGGGGGTTGCGCGTCGCAGCGCACACGCACGGAGCCGAAGCGGTCAAGCATGCGGTGGCATGTGGTATCGACTGCATCGAACACGGCTTTCTGATGGACGACGAGGCGATTCAGATGCTGGTCGACAACGATCGGTTCCTGGTGACCACCCGCAGGCTCGCCGACGCGATGGACGTCTCACACGCTCCGAAAGAGTTACAGGACAAGGCCGCCGAGATGTTCCCGAAGGCGAAGACCTCGATTCTGGCCGCCTACCAGGCCGGGGTGAAGATCGCGGTCGGCACCGACGCGCCGGCAATACCGCACGGCCGCAACGCCGATGAGCTGGTCACCCTGGTGGAGTGGGGCTTGCCGCCGGTGGCGGTGCTGCGGGCGGCCACGGTGACCGCGGCGGAACTGATCAACTCCACTGAACTGGGCCGGCTGGCCGAGGGTATGCTCGCCGACGTCATCGCGGTGCCGGGAAACCCGTTGGACGACATCACCGTTACCCGCAACGTGGGCTTTGTGATGAAAGGCGGCAAGGTTTATGCCAACCAGAACTGACGATCTGGTCGAGATCCAGCAGTTGCTCGCCCGCTACGCGGTGACCATCACTCAGGGCGACATCGACGGGCTGATCGGCGTGTTCACTCCCGACGGCACCTACAGCGCGTTCGGCGACACCTACACCCTGGACCGGTTTCCGGAGCTGGTGGCCGCCGCGCCCAAGGGCCTGTTCATGACCGGGACCGCGCTGGTGGACCTCGACGGCGACGAGGCCACCGGTACCCAACCGCTGTGCTTCATCGAACACTCCGCCCACGACATGCGCATCGGCTACTACCGTGACACCTACCTGCGCACCGCCGACGGGTGGCGGCTGAAAACCCGCGCCATGACGTTCATTCGGCGCAGCGGGGTGCACGACCACGGTCGTCCGCACGCCGTGGGTCGTCCGGCGCCGTGACGTCGGGCACCGTCACCGTCGAGCAGTTTCGCGCCGACCTGTGCGCGTGGCTCGACGCCCATGACCTGACGCCCGGGCCCGATCATTCGCTGCAGGGCCACATGCGCCAGTTCGCGCGGGTCAGCGAGGCGCTCTACGAAGCGGGCTGGATGCGCTACGGCTGGCCGGTCGAGGTCGGCGGCCTGGGCGGGCCGGCGCTGCTGCGTGCGGTGGTCGGCGAGGAAGTAGTGGGACGGCGGCTGGCCGAACCCGGCCCCTATTCGATGCTCGAAGTGCTCGCACCCACGATGATCGATTACGCGACAACCGAACTCGCCGCGGAAATGGTGCCATTACTGCTCAGCGGTCGTGAACAGTGGTGTCAGGGTTTCTCCGAGCCGGGATCGGGCAGCGATCTGGCGTCACTGTCCACCCGGGCGGTCCAGGACGGGGAGAATTGGATCGTCAACGGCCAGAAGGTCTGGACCAGTTTCGCTCAGTACTCCACCCGGTGCATAGTGCTCACCCGCACCGCGCCCGGCCATGACGGGATCACCGCGTTCTTCGTCGATATGGACACGCCCGGCATCACCGTTCGCCCGCTACGCACCATGCACGGTGTCGACGAGTTCTGCGAGGTCTACTACGACGACGTCGTGATCCCGTCCAACCGCATGCTGGGCAAGCCGGGGGACGGCTGGCGCCTGGCGATGGACCTGTTGCCCTATGAGCGCTCGACGTGCTTCTGGCAACGCATCGCCTATCTGTACTCGCGCTTCGACCAGCTCATCGCCGACGTGACCGAACCCGACGAGTCCGCCTTGGGCGCAGCATATCTCGCGCTGCACACACTGCGCTGCCGGTCCCGCGCCACTCAGCACCGGCTGGCCGCCGGCGCCCGGTTGGGTCCGGACACCTCGATCGACAAGGTGCTGCTGGCCGGTGCCGAGCAGAAGCTCTACGACACCGTGCACGACCTGCTGCCCGGCCGACTCGAACTCGACGACACCGCCTGGCGCCCGGAGTACCTGTACTCGCGCGCGGCCAGCATCTACGGCGGAACCGCCGAGATCCAACGCAACATCATCGCCCGCCGGCTGCTCGATCTCGGCAAGGAGTGACGGTGACCGATCCCGAAGAACTGCAGCTGATCGCCGACTCGCTGCAAACGGCGATGGCCCGATGCTCCGGGGCCCGTCTCGACGCCGCACTGGCTGACCTGGGCTGGCTCGATATGCTCGACGAGATCCCTGGTGCGGCAATACCTCTGGTCTTCCGATTGCTCGGCGAAACCGGAGCACACGCCGCAGTTCTCAACGACGTCATCCTGCGGGCCGAAGGACAGACCGGCGGCGCGACCGTGCCGTTGCCGTACTCCGGCGGTTCCTGGGTGATCTGGGAACGCGGCGATCAGCCCGGCTCGGCATTGGACGACGAGATTCCGATCCACCGGACCGCGGCCGGCGATCCGCTGTCCGCGGGCGCGCTGGCAGCGGGCCGACGGGCACTGGGCTGGTGGCTCGTCGGCGCCGGGCGGGCGATGCTGTCGCTGGCCCGCCGGCATGCGCTGGACCGCGTCCAATTCGGCCGTCCCATCGCCTCTTTCCAGGCGATACGGCACCGGCTCGCCGAGACGCTCGTCGCCGTCGAGGGCGCCGAAGCCACCTTGACGCTTGCCATGGAACAGCCCGACGATCTGGCCAGTCTGCTGGCCAAAGCCGCTGCCGGCCAGGCGGCGTTGACCGCCGCCCGCCATTGTCAGCAGGTGCTCGGCGGGATCGGGTTCACCGCTGAGCACGAATTACACCGACACATCAAGCGCGCGTTGCTCTTCGACGGATTGCTGGGCAGCTCGCGGGATCTCACCCGCGAAGCCGGCGCGATCCTGCGCGAACGAGGCTCGGCGCCGCGCCTGGCGCAGCTGTGACAATCCCACGGGCGCAAGCTAATTGCGCGGCAGACCCAGAATCCGCTGGGCGATGATGTTGCGCTGAATCTCCGACGTCCCGCCGGCGATGGTGCCGGCAAAGCTGCGGGCGTAACGGTCGAACCAGCTTCCGCTGTGGGCGTCGAGGTCCAGCGGCGCAAACGGCGCGGTGACCGCGGGATGCACCAGACCATCGGCGCCGGCAGCGTTCAGCGCATCCTCCGAAGCACGTTGCAGGGCTTCTGAACCCAACAGTTTCAGTACCGACTGCGCAGGCACGTCCTCCTCGCCGCGCGCCGCCCGGGCAGTCGCCGCCGAACCCAGCAGATGCATCGCCCTGGCATCCATCACCAGCGTCGCGTAGCAGTCCCGTTCCAGCACCCCGGTCGGGGTGTAGTCGACGGTCATCTGGTCCAACAGGTTGGCGTAGTCCATCCAGAGCATCGCCCGTTCGTGGCCCAGTGAGCCGGTGGCGACGCGCCAGCCGCCGTTGAGTTCGCCCACCAGATTCTCGGCCGGCACCCGGGCGTCGGTGAAGAACACCTCGTTGAACTCGATGTCGTCGTGATCGCACACCGACGGGAACGGCCGGCGCACCACTCCCGGGGTGTCCGTCGGGATCAGTAACACGCTGACGCCCTTGTGCTTTGGTGCGTCCGGATCGGTGCGTACGAAGGTCAGTAACACATCGGCGTCATGGGCGCCGGAGGTCCAGACCTTCTGCCCGTTCACCACGAAGTGGTCACCGTCGAGCACCGCTCTGGTCTTCAGCGACGCCAGGTCCGAGCCCGCGCCGGGCTCGCTCATGCCGAGTGATGCGGTGATCTCAGCCCGCAGGATCGGCACCGCCCAACGCCGCTTCTGCTCGTCGCTGCCGAACGACAGCAACGACGCAGCAATGATCCCGACACCCTGGGGGTTGAAACTGCGGTAGATCCGCCGCCGGGCCAATTCCTCGGCGCACACGTACTGCTGCAGCAACGAGGCGTTGCGCCCGCCGAATTCCGGCGGGTTGCCGGGCAACAGCCAGCCGTGGTCGAACAACAGTCGCTGCCACCGGACCGCCCAGTCGGGCAGGTGCGAACACGACCGCGGCCGCTCGAACGCGTCGGCCTCCTCAGGTAGGTGCTGTTCGAGAAACGCGATGAATTCGGCTCGGAATGCCTCGACATCGGCATCGAAACTCAGCTGCACCGCGCTTCACTCACCTCTCTGGAACCCCACGCGCGTTCTATTCTCTGGAATCTGCTTCCCAAACACGTGTCAAAGAGAATAGTATTCTCGTCGTGAGGAAGTTACAATCTCCTAGACACCGTCCGTGGGGAGGTTGAGCACAGCGATGGCGCGGCGTTCTCCGGTACAGTCCAACCATGTTCTCCCTGCGCGGCAATCCCCCGAGCCGCCCGTGACAAACCCCAGCGAAGAGCCGGCGTGGAAGCAGCGCGCCGTCGAACGCTCAATCAAGACCGCGAAACTGCGCGCGGCGCAGCGCGTCCAGCGTTTTCTGGATGCCGCGCAGGCCATCATCATCGAGAAGGGCAGCACCGACTTCACTGTCCAGGAGGTCGTGGACCGCTCCCGGCAGTCGCTGCGAAGTTTCTACCTGCAGTTTGACGGTAAGCACGAGCTGTTGCTGGCCCTGTTCGAGGACGCCCTGAGCCGCTCGGCCGACCAGATCCGCGCCGCGACGGAGAGCCACACCGACGCCCTCGAGCGCCTCAAGGTCGCCGTGGAGCTGCTCTACGAGGCCTCTCGCCCCGACCCGACTGCGCGGCGGCCGCTGTTCACCGACTTTGCGCCGCGTTTGCTGGTGACCCACCCGACTGAGGTCAAGGTGGCGCACGCACCCCTGCTGGCTTTGCTCACTGAACTCACTGAGGCAGCGGCGGAAGCCGGCAAGCTGCGCGCGGACGTCAACCCGAAGCGGGCCGCCGCGATGACCATGCAGACCGTGATGTTCATCGCGCAGTCCAGTGGCGGGACCGACGAAGAGACGCTGCACCCGATTACGTCCGACGAGGTCTGGGACTTCTGCTCACGCGGATTCGCCGGCAAATAGGCTGCGGCCGCGCCGGCCTCGATTTCCACTGATCCATTACCCGATGAGCGAATATCGCACATTGCTAAATGGACGAGAATGTTGTTCTCTGATAGTAAGAACGGTAAATAGCCGAAACGGATTCCGCGTTGACACTCGTTGGTGGGTGGTGACAGAGTTTCCCAGGCGGCACGATCGCGCTCTCCCGGCCAACGGGGCGCGGTTCCGGCGAGAGGGCAGTTACCTGTGACAGTCAGCGCTCCCAACGATGTCTACTTCGATCCGTACGACGTCGGGCTCAACGCCGACCCCTATCCGATGTTCCGGCGCCTGCGCGAAGAGGCGCCGCTCTACTACAACGAGCAGCACGACTTCTACGCACTCAGCCGGTTCGCCGACGTCGATGACGCGATCGTCGACTATCAGACCTTCAGCTCCGCGCGCGGCGCCATTCTCGAGCTCATCCGCGCCAACATCGAGATGCCGCCGGGCGTCCTCATTTTCGAGGATCCGCCGATCCACGACATCCACCGCAAGTTGTTGTCCCGTATGTTCACGCCGCGCAAGATCAACGCCCTGGAACCCAAGATCCGTGAATTCTGCGCGCGCAGTTTGGATCCGCTGGTCGGTACGGGTCGATTCGACTTCGTCGCCGACCTGGGCGCACAGATGCCGATGCGGGTGATCGGCATGCTGCTGGGGGTTCCGGAAGAAGAACAGGAAGCCGCCCGCGACTTCGCCAACGCACAGATGCGCACCGAGGCCGGCAAGCCGATGGAGTTCTCTGCCGAAGCCATGCTCAGCGGCGAGTTCTTCAGTCAGTACATCGACTGGCGTGCCGCGCATCCCTCCGACGACCTCACCACCGAACTGCTCAACGCGGAGTTCGAGGACGAGACCGGCACCGTGCGCCGGATGCGCCGCGACGAACTGCTCACCTACATCACCGTGGTGTCGGGTGCCGGCAACGAGACCACCACCCGGTTGATCGGCTGGGCCGGCAAGGTGTTGTCCGAGCATCCGGAACAACGGCGTGCGCTGGTCGAGAATCCGGCGTTGATACCGGCGGCTATCGAGGAGCTGCTGCGCTTCGAACCGCCGGCGCCGCATGTGGCGCGCTATGTGACCCGCGACGTGGAGTACTACGGCCAGAAGGTGCCCGAAGGCAGCGTCATGATGATGCTGATCGGCGCGGCAAATCGTGACCACCGCCAATTCCCGCCCGACGGAGACGTTTTCGACATCCGCCGAGAAACGCGCCAGCACCTCACGTTCAGTGTCGGCACCCATTATTGTCTCGGCTCAGCGCTCGCGCGGCTGGAGGGCCGCATCGCGCTCGAGGAAATCTTGAGGCGCTTCCCGGATTGGGAGGTCGATCTCTCCGCAGCCACGCTTTCCCCGACGTCGACGGTTCGGGGTTGGGAATCCATGCCGGCCGTGCTCGGCTGACGACGACGCAGAAAAGGGGTAAGTCATGACTGGACGGGTAGAGGGCAAGGTCGCCTTCGTCACCGGGGCTGCGCTGGGTCAGGGCCGTAGCCACGCGGTGCGGTTGGCGCAGGAGGGCGCCGACATCATCGCCATCGACGTCTGCAAGCGGGTGGTGGAGACCAGCCCGATCCCGGCGGCCACGCCGGAGGATCTGGCCGAGACCGCCGATCTGGTCAAAGGCCTCAACCGGCGGATCTTCACGGCCGAAGTCGACGTGCGGGACTACGAGGGGCTCAAGGCCGCAGTGGACGCCGGCGTCGAGCAGCTGGGCCGGTTGGACATCATCGTCGCCAACGCCGGCATCGGCAACGGCGGGGACACCTTGGACCAGTGCAGCGAACATGACTGGCAGGAAATGATCGACGTGAACCTGTCCGGCGTATGGAAAACGGTGAAAGCCGGTGTGCCGCATCTGATTGCCGGCAAGAAGGGTGGCTCGATCATCCTGACCAGCTCGGTCGGCGGGTTGAAGGCGTATCCGCACTGCGGTAACTACGTCGCGGCCAAGCACGGTGTCGTGGGCATTATGCGTTCGTTCGCAGTTGAGTTGGGACACCACATGATTCGGGTCAACTCGGTACATCCCACGCACGTGAGCACCGGCATGATCATGAACGAGGGCACCTGGAAATTGTTCCGCCCCGACCTGGAGAACCCGGGCCCCGACGACATGGCCCCGATCTGTCAGATGTTCCACACGCTGCCCGTGCCGTGGGTGGACGCGGAGGACATCAGCAACGCGGTGCTGTTCTTCGCTTCGGATGAGTCCCGCTACGTCACTGGTGTCACCCTGCCCGTCGACGCGGGGAGCTGCCTCAAATAGGGTTCGCCCTATGGAGAGTTTCGACGGGCGCGGGGCGGTCATCACCGGCGGGGCCAGCGGAATAGGGCTGGCCACCGCCACCGAGTTGGCCCGACGCGGTGCGCGATTGGTGCTTGCCGACGTCGACGGACCGGGTTTGGAACATGCCGTCAATCAACTGCGCGGCGACGGTGTCGACGCGCACGGCGTGCTGTGCGATGTCCGTCATCTGGAGGAGATGCAGCATCTCGCCGAGGAGTCCTTCCGGCTGCTCGGGCAGGTCGACGTGCTGTTCAGCAATGCCGGCATCGTGGTGGCGGGCCCGATCGCCGAGATGACCCACGAGGACTGGCGCTGGGTGATCGACATCGACCTGTGGGGTTCGATCCACGCGGTCGAGGCCTTTCTGCCGCGGTTGCTGGAGCAGGGCACCGGCGGTCACATCGCGTTCACCGCCTCCTTCGCCGGGTTGGTCCCCAATGCGGGGCTCGGCGCCTACGGGGTGGCCAAGTACGGGGTGGTCGGTCTGGCCGAGACGCTGGCCCGTGAGGTCAAGGGCAACGGCATCGGGGTGTCGGTGCTGTGTCCGATGGTGATCGAGACCAAGTTGGCGTCCAACTCCGAACGCATCCGCGGTGCGGACTACGGTCTGGTGTCCACACCCGACGGGACGGTGGCCGGGCTGCCCGAGCAGGATGGCACCCTCGGGGTGGCAGAGCTGGCCCGACTGACCGCCGATGCGATCCTGGCCAACCGTCTGTATGTGATCCCGCATGAGGCGGCCCGCGCCTCCATCCGGCGCCGCTTCGAGCGCATTGACCGTACCTTCGACGAGCAGGCCGCCGAGGGCTGGCGCCACTAGCGCGCGCGAAATCGTCGCAGCCATGCAGGAAGTCACCGGCACCGACCTCGGTGCGGCGTTCTACGAACTCGATGCCAGGATCGAGTCGGGCATGAAAGCCTATGCGATTCCGGGCGTGGCGGTCGCCGTCTGGGCGGACGGCCAGGAATACGTAAAGGGTTACGGGGTAACCAATGTCGACTATCCATTGCCCGTGGACGGTGACACCCTATTTCGAATCGGCTCTACTACGAAGACTTTCACCGGAACGGTGGTGATGCAGCTGGCCGAACGGGGCATGGTCGATCTGGATTCGCCGGTCCGCCGTTACATCCCCGACTTTGCGGTTGCCGACCCGTCGGTGAGCGCCGCGGTGACCGTGCGGCACTTGCTCAATCACACCTCAGGATGGGATGGCCGCAACGGGCAGGACTTCGGGCGCGGTGAGGACGCGGTGGCCCGCTACGTCCGAGCGATGGCACGGCTACCTCAGCTGACTGCGTTGGGAACGGCGTTCGCGTACAACAACTCAGGACTAGTGGTCGCGGGGCGGATCGTCGAGCTTGTCACCGGCACCAACTACGAGACCGCCGTGCAGCAACTGCTGCTCGAACCTCTGCAGCTGACCCGCAGCCGCTACTTCTCCGACCAGATCATCGGTCTGAATGTGGCGGCACCCCACGGTGTCATAAACGGCAAACCCGTTGTCGACACCGGATTCTGGGCATTCCCACGTAGTTGTCACCCGACCGGGGGGTTGATGTCCACCGCGCGAGATCTTCTGTGCTACGCGCAGTTCCACCTCGGCGATGGCCGGGCGCCCAATGGAGAGCGGGTCCTGAGCCGACAATCACTGGAGGCGATGCGCTCCCATCCCGGTGCGGGCGGGACGCTCTGGGTCGAGCTGACCGGCATGGGCGTGACCTGGATGCTGCGGCCCTCCGCGCAGGGTGTGACCATCGTCGAGCACGGCGGCACCTGGAAGGGTCAGCGCTCCGGATTTATCATGGTGCCCGATCGCGACTTCGCCATGACGGTACTCACCAACTCCGATGGCGGATTTCATCTGATCAACGACCTCTTCGCCCGCGACTGGGCACTGCACCGATTCGCCGGCATCACCAACCTGCCCGCCATACCGCGCCGCCTGGACGCAGCCGACCTGGCACCCTACGCGGGTCGGTACATCGCCGAGCAGGTCTCTCAGGACGGCAGCCGCGAACAAACGGTCATCGACCTAAGGGTGCAGGACGGCAAGCTCGCCGGCACTTTGGGCGCCGGCGACGCCGACCCGGAGGGGCAGCACAGCGTCGAGTTGGGACTCGCCTTCTACCGGCCGGACTATGGGCTCGACCTCGGACCCGACCAGCAGCCCACCGGCAGTCGATCCAACTTCGTCCGCGGACCAGACGGCGACATCGTCTGGTTGTGCAGCCAACACGGGCGCCTGTTCCGGCGTCAGCGACACTAGGCTGAGCTGATGTCCCGCGCCGACGATGACACCTGGGATCTGGCGTCCGGTGTCGGTGTCACCGCGACCATCGTCGCTGCCGGGCGGGCAATGGCCACCAAGGATCCGCGCGGGTTGATCGACGACCCGTTCGCCGAACCCCTGGTCCGCGCGGTAGGACTGGATCTGTTCACCAAGATGATGGACGGCGAAGTCGACATGTCCACGATCGCGGCCGTTTCACCGGCCGTGGCGCAGGCGATGGTCGATGGAAATGCGGTCCGCACCAGATACTTTGACGACTACGTCCGCAATGCCACCGACAGCGGAATTCGACAGGTGGCGATCCTCGCGTCCGGGTTGGATGCTCGGGCCTACCGGTTGCCGTGGCCGGCCGGGACCGTGGTCTACGAGATCGACCTCCCCCAGGTGATGGAGTTCAAGACGAGGACCTTGGCCGAACTCGGAGCCAGGCCCACCGCAATTCGGTGCCCGGTGTCCGTCGACTTGCGCGGAGATTGGCCGACGGCTGTGCAGGCCGCCGGCCTTGACCCGGCAGCACCGACGGCGTGGCTGGCCGAGGGCCTGCTGATCTATCTGAAGCCGCAGGCGCAGGACCGGCTCTTCGACCACATCACCGAACTCAGCGCCACCGGCAGCAGAATCGCCACCGAATTCGTTACCGGCATAGCGGATTTCGACGCCGAGCAGGCGCGGACCATATCTGACCCGTTTCGCAGTCACGGTGTCGACATCGACTTGGCCTCCCTGGTCTACACCGGCCGGCGCAACCATGTTCTGGACTACCTGGGCGCCAAGGGCTGGCGCCTCGAAGGCATCCCGCTGGCCGAACTGTTCCGGCGCAGCGGCCTTGCTGCACCCGCTGCCGACGACGACACCGTCTTCATCAGCGGTGACCTGACCGGTCGATGATCGTGTGCGATTCTTGATGCGCTGGCCCGAAGGAGGATGGTGACGCGTACAGACGACGACAACTGGGACCTGGCCAGCCATGTCGGCGCGACCGCGACGCTGGTGGCCGCGGGCCGGGCGCGGGCTACGAGTGCCGCACTGATCGAGGACCGGTTCGCCGAGCCGCTGGTCCGTGCGGTGGGCATCGAATTCCTGACCCGATGGGCCACCGGGGAACTGTGTGCGTCCGACGTCGATGAGCCCGAAGCCGCCTGGGGCCTACAGCGGATGACCACCGAGTTGGTGATCCGCACCCGCTACTTCGATCAGTTCTTCGCCGACGCGACAGCCGCCGGGCTTCGGCAGGCGGTGATCCTGGCCTCCGGGCTCGACTCGCGCGGCTACCGACTGCCGTGGCCGCCGGGCATGACGGTGTATGAGATCGATCAGCCGGATGTGCTGCAGTTCAAGGCCGAAACCCTGGCGCAGCTGGGTGCTGAACCGACGGCGAACCTGCGGATGGTGCCGGCCGACTTGCGTCACGACTGGCCGGCCGCGTTGCTGGGGGCCGGATTCCAGCCGGCGCTGCCGACCGCCTGGATCGCCGAAGGCCTGTTCGGTTATCTGCCCCCGGAAGCCCAGGATCGACTGCTGGACAACGTCACTCGATTCAGCGCACCGGCCAGCCGGATGGCGGTGGAGAACTACGTCGGGTCGTCGGACCTGGACTCGGCACGGGTCGAACAGATCATCCGTGCTGCGACTCGCACCTGGCGCGACCACGGATTTGATCTGGACATCTGGTCGCTGAACTATTCCGGTGTCCGCAGAGACGTTTCCGAGTACCTGGCGAACTACGGGTGGACATCAGTGGGCACCACGGCCGCGCAGCTGCGGGCCGATCACGACCTGCCCGCGATGGATGGCAGTTACGTCCCGCCTTCCGACAAGCCCAGCTACTACACATCGGTGCTCGCGTGATCGCCGCCATCCGGCGGAGTCCATGATGCGGGTTCTGGGAGTGACGCGTGCCCACAATGCCGGAAAGACGTTGGCCGGCACCTTGGACTCGCTGGCCGCGTTCTGTGACGACATCTACGCGATCGACGACCGCAGCACCGACGACACCGCGGCGATCCTGGCGAGCCACCCCAAAGTCACCAATGTTGTTCGCGCACGGCCAGATCTACCTCCGACGCCCTGGTTGATCCCCGAGTCCACCGGGCTGGAGTTGCTCTACCGGATGGCCGACTTCTGCCGTCCGGACTGGATGGTGATGGTCGACGCCGACTGGGTTTTCCAGATCGACATCGACATCCGTGACGTGCTGGCGCACACCCCCGATGACGTTACGGCGTTGATGTGCCCGATGGCCTCCCGCTGGGATGATCCGGAGTACCCGGACATGGTGCCGGTGATGGGCACCGCCGAGGCACTGCGCGGGCCGTTCTGGCGGTGGCGCCCCGGCCTGTATGCGGGACCCAAGCTCATGCACAATTCACACTGGCCGGCCAACATCACCGACCACGGTCGCATCGGGCAGCTCGACGGAATCCGGTTGACCCACAACGGCTGGTCGACGTTGGCGGAGCGGATTTCGAGAGTCCAACACTACATGCGGCTCGATCCGGATTTCCGGCACAACTTCGGTGTGGCCTACGATCGCTCGCTGCTGTTCGGCTACGCACTCGACGAACTCGACCTACTGAAGGCCGATTACCGACGGCGGGTGCGCGGCGACTTCGACCGGGCCGAGCCGGGTGTCCGGTTGCCGGTCGAGGCGGAGCCGCGCGCGATCGGCCGCGGCTACGGACCCCGGGCGGACGGTTTCCATCCCGGTGTCGATTTCGCCGCTGACCCCGGCAGCCCGGTCTACGCTGTTATATCTGGAATTGTCTGTCGCGCAACCGAAATCAATGGTCTCTACTCGGTGGCCATCGCTGACAGCGATACCGAGATCCGCTATACGTTTCGGCCCGGCGATGACAACCGACCCGCAGTCGGCGACCGGATATGTGCGGGTTCCCCGATCGGCTGCCTCGGCGCCGACGACCGGGACGGTTACCTGCACTTCGAGACGCGGATCGGCGGTGCGCACGTCAATCCGCTGCGCTTCTTGGGCAATATGGGGTTGCGGCCCTGGCCGCCGCCGGGCCGGCTGCGCGCGGTATCGGGCAGCTACCCGCCGGCCACACCGTGCACGATCACCGCCGACGGATGATTGTGGGCAACCTCGGCGCGGCTGCTCGTCCGGTAGGCGTCGATCCGTTCCACCAGGCTTCGGCCCGCCCGGATTGTGGAACGGACCTCCTGTAGCAGTTTGGCGGGATGCTGTAGGTCCATCTCGTGCAGTCCCTCGTACCGGTCGATGCCGAAGCCCGCTGTCTCGATCCGGATTCCGAACGGCAGGGTCAGCGTTCGCAGCGCGTCGAAGTGCTGATAGGGGACGAACGGCTGACCAGTCGCAAACAGACAACTCGACCGGTGCATGGCCAATGTCCGTGCGGTGAAGGTAAACGTATCCGCAGAAGTGGCGCGGCGGTTGTTCGGCTCCGGCGACGGCGCCTCGATCAGTGTGATGGGCAGCCCGAGATCGTTGGTGTCTTCGCCGAAGTGCCACACCAACTGCCCCCGATGCGGGTCGTCGACCAGCTGCCGCGCGCGCCGAACCACTTCGGAGGTATCCATCCCGAACGCGGCGGCCGCCGCGGTGGCCAGCAGGTCGAATTCGGTACGCGCGCCCGGGGCGCAGGACGCGACCGCGTCCTGTTCGGTCGACAACAGCCGCCGGGAGGCGGCGGCAAGCACGATATGGGCGACGCGATTCTCGCCGGCGAGTTCCCGCGCCCACCTGGCTCGGAGCATGTTCGAGTAGCGCCCGGTGCCGATCACCAACATGTAGTCGAATGTGTCTGCAGCGGGACGCGATTCATGTGTGAGGCCCAGCCGCTGGGCCAGCCTCGTTATCGTCGCGAGTTGCTCGTCCGGCATTTCCAGCGGGGGGATCATCCACCGTGCCCCACCGTCGGCGTCCTGGCACTGCACTCGCCGGCCGCTCGAACGTGCCCTCGCCCGTCCCCGGTAATCCCATACCTCGCTGAACTCGTCCAGGAAGGCCAACCGGGTTGCCAGATCGTCGTGCCGCGGCACTACTCCACCGAACATCGCAACCAACTGCGCCAGCGCGTCGTGGGCACTCCACGCGTCGACCTTCGCGCGCAGCGACGTCAATGATTCCCCGTCGAGCCCGTCCGCACGCATCGACGTCTCAGCCGGACCATTCACTTCAGGTTCCTCGCCTCCGAAGATCCGTTGCTGGTAGGGCCGGCGGCGGGGGTCAGGACGCCGCTGCAGCCGTCTTGTTCGTAGGAGTAGCGAGGTTGGTCCTTCGCCCATTGGATATAGCGGTCGATGCCGTCCCAAATGTCGACTTCGGGCCGGAATCCGATGCTTCTGGCGAGGTCGATGTTGGCCGGGAAACGTGCGACTTCGCCCGGACGCGCGTCGTGGCGGGTGATCTCGGCGCCGAACTTCCCGGCTATGTATTCGACGATGTCCTTGACTCTGGTGTCTTTGCCACTTGCGAAGTTGATAGCCCGTCCACGAAGTGTGGTGTTCTGCAGGACGAGGTTGTAGGCATTGACGATATCGCTCACGTACAAATAGTCGCGAGTCGCCGAACCGTCGCCGAAGATCGTCAGATTTTCGCCGTTGACCGCCTGCCGGACGAGGCGCGGAATAAGAGCACCGAATCGCCCGGTTTTCTGGCGCACCCCGAAGATATTGAATGGTCGGACGATGGTGACGTCCAGACCGTAGGAGCGGTAGTAGGAGTAACACAACCGATCGGCTGCCGCCTTCGAGGCGCCGTAGGGGCTGTTCGGTTTCAGTTCCGCGCTCTCGTCAAGAAGCTCACCTTCCTGCAGATTGTGCCCGTCTCCATATACTTCGCAGGTCGAGACGTAGATCAACCGGTTCTTGTAGCGCCGAACCGCCTCGAGTACGCGGTAGGTACCCATCACGTTGGTTTCGAGGAAGCTCTCCGGATCACCGAGCGACTGGTCGACATTGATGTTGGCGGCCAGATGGAATACGACGTGATGATCGCGAACCGCGCGATGGACCATTTCCCCGTCGGTCACCGACCCCGAAATAAAAGCGGCTCGCTCGTGCGAACGAAAATCAGCGGTATTTCGCCTCGCGCTCTTCGATGACGTATTCAGGACAGTCACCCAGTGCCCGTGGTCGAGTAGTGACTCCGACAGATGACTGCCCTGGAAGCCTGCGCCCCCGGTGACAAGTATTTCCATCCGACTCATTCCTCACCTGTTAGCTGTGTCACACGAGCCTAATAGATGCCGCCGCCGAAGTCAGGGCATTTCGTCCCACTCGAAGATGAGACAAATATGCCCGCCGTGCAGCCCGCGTCGACGCTGCTCAGGAACTAACGTGGGCCGAGCTGGTAGTCGCCGGTTTCCGGGTTGCGGTGCCAACCACTGGACGCATGCGTGCCGCCGTCGACATGGATGGTCTGTCCGGTGATGTAGCTCGCCAGGTCAGATGCGAGAAAAACTGCGGTGCCGGCGATCTCGTCGACGTGACCGGGACGACCCAATGGAACGACGTTGCCGATCGCGGCTATCGCATCGGCCCCGCCGAGCTGCGCCAGGCCCTCGGTGAGCGTGATGTCGGGTGCGATGGCGTTGACCCGGATGCGGTGCGACGCCAGTTCCAATGCGGCGGTCCTGGTGTAGTTGATCACGCCGGCCTTGGCGGCGGCGTAGGCCGCATAGCCTGGTGCGGCGCGCACCCCCTCGATAGAGGTGACCGCTATGATGCTGCCGGCCAGCCCGGCGGACACCATCAGCCGGGCCACCCGTTGCGTGCACAGCAACACATGCCGGAGGTTCGCCCGATACAGCGCGTCCCAACCGTTTTCGGTGGTATCCAGCAGCGGTGAGGAGAACACCCCACCGGCATTGTTCACCAGGATCGTCGGCGTGCCCAGCTCGGCTGCAGTGCGCTGCAGGGCGGCGTCGACCTGACCGCCGTCTCGTACGTCGGCCGTGATGCCCAGGGCACCAATAGATTCCGCGGCTTGCGCACAGCTGTCCGGGTTGTGTTCCCAGATGGCCACCTTGGCGCCGAAGGACACCAGACCGGCGGCGATACCGCGGCCGATGCCCGCTCCGCCGCCGGTGACCACTGCGACGCGATCGGTCAGCAGGATGTTGGACGGGTCGATAGCCACCGTCACCGCCTGCGAATCATGCTGGTGCCCGGCCGATCACACCGTCGGCCTCCAGTTCGGCGATCTGCGCCGCGGTCAACCCCAGATCGGTGAGCACCTCGTGGTTGTGCTGCCCCAGCAACGGTGCGGGCCGGGTGTGGAATCGGTCGGGGCCGTCGGACAACCGCATGGGCACGGTGCTGAGCCTAGCCGAGCCGTGCACCGGATGATCGACGACTTCGAAGAAGCCGCGGGCGGCCAGCTGGGGTAGTTCGGTCTGCCGGTGCGGTTGCATCACCTTGGCCACCGGAACCCCGGCGTCCCAGAGCATCCCGACGATCTCGTCACCGATCCGTTGCCCGCACCACGCGGACAGCCGTTCGTCGATCAGGTCTGCGTGTTCGCGTCGGCCGGCGATGGTGTCCAACCGCGGATCCATTGCCCACGTTGGTGATCCGAGTGCAGTCTGCAAGCAGCGCCAGTGTTCGTCGGTGGCCACCGCGACCGCGACCCAGCTGTCCAGCCGTCCGAACTCATCGATCTCGTTGGTGCGGTACAGGTTCTGCGGCGCGGCGGTCGGCCCACGGTTGCCGGCTCTTTCCAGCAGGGCGCCGTAGGCGGAGTACTCGATCAACTGCTCGGCGGCGATGTTGATTGCGGCGTCCACCATCGCCGCCTCGACCAGCACGCCCTGCCCGGTGCGGCGGCGGTGTTCCAACGCCAGCAGCAGCGCGTTGAGGGCGTGCACGCCGGCGTTGGGGTCACCGACCGAGTACGGCTCGAACGGGGTGCGGTCGGGGTAACCGGTCAGCCAGCTCACCCCCGACGCCGACTCGATGACGTAGGCGAAGGCCGGGTTGTCCCGCCACGGACCGTCCAAGCCGAAACCGGGCATCCGCAGCATCACCGCGTTCGGCCGAAGAGCCTGCACCGCAGCGAAATCCAAGCCGATCTGGTCGAGCACCCGGGGGGTGAAGTTCTCCGCGACCACATCGCAGGTGGCGATCAGCTGCCGCAGCAGGTCCCGCCCTCGTGGACTCTGCAGGTCCAGGGTCACGCCCTTCTTGTTGGTGTTCAGCGCCGCGAAGATCGGCGACTTCTCCCACCACCGATCCACGGTGGCCGGGATTCCGGCGATCAGCCGGGTGCCGTCGGGACGCCGGGTGGATTCCACGTGGATCACCTCGGCGCCCAGCATCGCCAGAAAGTGTGTGCAGGACGGGCCCGCCCAGAACGTCGTCATGTCGAGGACCCGTATGCCGCTGAGTGGCAACCCTTCGGCACGGGCTGCCGGCGCCGGGCGCGTGGACGGGTCGACGGAGCGCCACTGCTCGGTGTGTTCGCCCAGTCGCGGAGCGGGCCCGGGCGGCCGCAAGCGCGCCGGATGCATCCGATACGGATGGCCCGGTTGGGCGAATCCGTCACGCGGGTTGGACATGAATGAGCCACGCTCGACGAAGTGGTCCAGCGTTGCGATGTTGGCGCCGTTGGCCACTGGCGCGTTCGGTATCCGGAAGGCGGTGGCCAGTTCGCGAATCTCGTCCACCGGATGGCTGCGTACCCACGCGTAGATCTCGTCGGCGTGGATGTTGGCCTGCTCGGTGATGGACAGCGAAGAGTTCTCATCGATCCACTCGTCGTGGCCGACCATCGCACACAGGTCGAACCACTGTTGGGCGGTGCCGCATCCGAGGTCGACCAGCCCATCCTGAGCGGCCGCCACGCCAGGGACGGTGGGCCGGCGAGCATCCCGCCACGGCCGCCCCAGCATCTCGAAGAAGGACACCGGATAGTAAGTGAGACAGAGGATCTGGGTCTCCAGCATCGACATGTCAATGAGCTCACCAACCCCGCGGTACCGCGCGGTCAGGGTGGCGGCGCTGGCGTAGGCGCCGGCCAGATACTCCCCCACCTGGCCGCCGACGTAAACCGGGGCGCGGTCGGCCACCCCGCGGCCCAGCCCGATGATCCCGCCAGACCAGGCCTGCAGCGTGAACTCGGTCGCCGCACGGTCTCGCCAGGGGCCGTGCAGTCCGAACGGGGTGATGGCGGTGACGACGAGATGCGGAAACCGCGACCGGATCTCTTCTGGAGCAACCACTTCGGCCACCGCGGACCCGGGCGACCAGATCACCGCGTCGGCCGCGGCCAGCAGCCGATCGAGCAGGTCCAGGTCGGCGCCAGGATCCACCACGACGCTGTGCTTGGAGCCGGCCAGAAAGCTGAACAAGGCGCCGTCGCCCTGGACCGACGCGCCCGAGGCCGACCAGGAACGCAGCGGATCACCGTCGGGGGGTTCGACCTTGACGACGTCGGCACCGCCATCGGCCAGCAACTTCGTGCAGTAGGCGCCCGCGATCCCGCTGGACAGGTCGATCACCAGCAGACCGGTCAACGGCGATTCGACCACTAGCGCTTCTTCTTTCGACCATTGCCCTTGCCGGCGCGTGCCTTCTTGCTCAACCGCCAGTCCGGGGGGAACTTGTCGTCGTTGTCCTTGACCGCGCCCCCCAGGCCTTCGTCGATCGCCCCGGCCAGTGCGAAACCACCCGGGTCGGCCTGTGCGGCACCGCCGGCGGATTCGAAGAAGCCACTGAGCACGCTGCCCAGGTATTCACCCTGGAACTGTTTCATGATCTCGAAGAATGTCTTCTGCATGAAAACCGTGTCGGTCGGCCGGTTTCGGGCACACGCCAGCGCGTACTTCGCCACTTCGGCCTCGAGATCCGCCCGGGGCACCACGCTGTTCAGGAAGTTGCAGTCGTACATCTCCGCGGCGGTGAAAGCACGTCCGGTATAGACCATTTCCTGAAATTTGCGGATGCCCATGGTCTGCGCCCACCACCACATGCGCGGTCCCCAGCCGTAATAGCGGAAGGACGGGTGCCCGAACAGAGCGTCGTCGCTGGCGATCACCAAGTCGGCGTCGGCGGCCTGATAGAAGTGCCAGCCGTAGCAGTACCCCTTGGCCTCCACGATGCTGATCTTCTTGAAGTCCTGCAAGCCACGTATCCCTGAGTTCGGATTCGCATACCACGCTCCGATGGAGGCACCGTGGCGAAACGAGCCTTTCGGTGGATAACTGACTTCCCCTGCGGCGATCCCGAATTCGGCGAGCAGCGGCTCGGGCTCGACCGCGTCCTTGGCTCGGATGAACTCCACGAGATCTGCGCCGGAGCCGAGGTCGGGCCCTTCGCCGCGAATCACCACGACCTTGACGTCGTCGTCGATGCCGGCCCGGTGCAACAGGGCGGCGTAGCGCCGCCGGGCCGCGATGGTGGGCGCGTTCAGATACTCCGGCCGGTCGAAGGTGATGGTGGCGATGCGGGTCTCGGCGTCCTTGTCATATCGGATCAGCTTGTCCGCCTTGGCCCCCATGCTCAGCCGTGCCAGGCCGGACTGGCAGTCAGCACTTCGGGACCGTCACGGGTGATCAGCACCGCCTCGCGTCCGAAGACCGCGCCGACGCCCGGTTCCCAGACGTAACCGGTGACCGCAAGGACCATCCCCGGCTCCAGTCGCTCACCGTCCGCCGTGCCGGGTAAGCGAGCGGAGACGACAGGCGGGTCGAAACCCATCCCCAGTCCGCGGGCCACCGGCATCGGCGGTGCCGGCTCCCCTGCGGCCTGGTAGGCCGCCAACAGCTCACCGGCTCCGTTGCCCGGGCTGCACGCCGCTACCAATTTGCCCCACAGGCGATCCCAACGCGCGAATATCGCCGGCGCACCGGCAACCGTTCCCACCGGCCAGGTGCGGCCCACCTCGCCGATGTAGCCACCGGCCACCACACCGGCCGACAGCGCTACGAGGTCGCCGGGCTGCACCCCACCGGGGTTGCCGGCCCGCCGCCAGGGATGCTCCCGCGACGTCACCCACGCCACATCCTGATTCGACGGGGTGCTGACTCCGCCGGCGGCCAGCGCCTCCAACAGCACCCCGGCCAGGGTCTGCTCGGTCACCCCGGGCCGCAGTTCGGCCACCGCGACGGCCAGCGCCGCCTCGGCCACCGCGACCGATTCACGCAGGGCGGCGATTTCATCGTCGGTCTTGATCCGGCGGGCAGCACGCATGGCCAGTTCGCCGTCCACCAGTTCAGCATTCGGGAAGGCGGTGGGCAGCAACTGCGCGAAAACCGGTGAGAGCGCGTCGGTTCCGACCCGGCGAGCGGTGTCGGCACCCTCGATGCGCCGCAGCGCGGCGATGGTGTTCACCGGATTCCACGAGATGCCGTACAGGTTCTCGTGCGGGATGTCGTCGGGCACCCCTTCGTCCCACGTGCTGAGCAGGTGGATCGCGCCGGTAGCACGCACCAGCACACAGGTGGGCCCGAACGGGCGGGTCCCCGCCACCCAGAGCTGCGGTGCGCCGGTGACGTAGCGGACATTGGCCTGCCGGCCCAGCACCAGCACGTCCAGGTCGTGTTCGGCCATCTGGGCCAGCGCGCGTTCCCGACGACCCAGGCGCAGTGCCCTGTCGTCGGCCAGAACCTCAGTCGCCATAGGGGCGGTAAGGGTAGTTGGTCAACCTCGTCGAGCCTTCCTCGGTGATCACCAGGACCTCCTCGCTGCGGTAACCGCCGGTGCCGTCTTCCCACACCACCGGTTCGACCACCAGCACCATGCCGGACTGCAGCACGAAGTTCTCGTCGAACTCGTTGCCGAGATCCGTTCCGATCATAGGCATTTCGGCCGCGTTGACGCCGATGCCGTGACCCAGATAGAAGTGCGGCAGCCACGGCCGGGCACCGCCGTTGGCCTCGATGGCCGCCCGGCCCAGGTCAGCGGCGGTGACGCCGGCGCGGGCCACGTCCAGCACCGTGTCCATGATGTGCCGCCACTTGTCGAACTGCGCCTGCTGCCGCGGCGACGGATCCTGCCCGACGATCCAGGTCCGTCCGAAGTCCGAACAGTAGCCCTGGTAGGTGATGCTGACGTCGGTCCACAACACGTCGCCTTTGCCGAGTTCGCGCTCGGTACTGAGCAACGGCAGCGCGAGGTCACCGTGGGTGGTCCACACACCCTCGGCCTTGCTGCGCGGCATCACCTGCCAGATCGGTTCCAGCATGCTGGCCATCGCACCCAGTTCGAAGGCCCGGCGCAGGAAGCGGCCCGACAGGTCGATCTGACGGATGCCGGGGGCAAGTGCCTGCTGCACTTCGACCATCGCTTCGTCGGTGATCCGGACCGCGGTGCGGATGCAGGCGAGTTCGTCGACGGTCTTGACCACCTTGGCGGCACTGACCACCGCGGCCGCGTCGACGGGCGCACCGTGGGGAAACAACGACTTCCGTGCGCGCGACATGGCACCGGTGAGTTCGTCGACCGCGACGGTCGACCCGGTCGGGACCAGTTCCGCGAGCTGCCGGGCGAAATCTGCCACCCCCTCGTCGAATTCGAGGTACACCGGACCATGCAGATGGTCGGTGGGCAGGTCCGACTCCTGCACGGCGCCTTCGCGGAAGGGCAGGAACAGGTGCGGCCACGGGTCGTCGGCGAGCACCACGGCCACCGGCCGCTCGACATAGGACAGCCCGGCATCACCCAGCGGCCAACTCGTTCCGGTGGCGTACACGACGGCGTTGTTGCCGAGCAACACCAAGGCATCGACGCCGCGATCGGCCATCGCGGTGCGCAACCGCGCGCCCGTCTCGCGCCGCAGCCGGGTCAGGTCGGGAGTTTCCGGGATCGCCAGCCCGCCAATGGTTTCGGTGACTGTGCTCACAAGCCCAGGAATTCGCTGACGTTGCCGCTGACCACCCGGGCGGCCTGCTCCGGTCCGACCGCCTCGACGACGGCCGCCAGCGACTTCTCCGAGTACCCGTAGGTACTTTCGTTGTGCGGGTAGTCGCTGGACCACATGACCTTGTCGACACCGATCCGGTCGATCAATTCCAGACCCAGCGGATCGACCATGAACGAGGCGCTCATGTGGGTGTCCCAGTAGTAGCGCACGTCGTGCTCCAGCGGCCGGTTGAACATGTGCTGGTAGGAGGCCACCAGGTGCTCGGCATCCTGCAAAGCCCACGGCACCCAGGCGATTCCGCCTTCGAACCAGCCGATCCGCAGCCCGGGGTGATCGTCCAGAATTCCGGTAAAAAGATACTTCGCGAACTGCTCGCGAAAGCCGTCGATGTTGATCATCATGCCGACGACGACGCTGTTGAACTGGCACGGCGTTTTTGGCGGAGTCTCCCCGATGTGATGTGTGACCGGAAGCCCAGCGGCCTCGATTTCGTCCCACACCGGCTTCATGGCGGTACTGCCGTAGTCGATGATGTTTCCGTCGTCGTCCTTGCCCGGGTTCAGCGGCAGCAGAAATGTCTTGAGCCCCAACGACTTCAACTCGCCTAGCGTCCGGCGAGTGCCCTCCGGGTCCCACCAGTTGATCAGTCCGGCACCGTAGAAATGCCCGTTGGAGCGCTCCTGCAACTCCGCGATGTACTCGTTGTAGATGCGGAAGGTGATTTCGCGCAGCTTCTTGTCCGGGTAGTGGAACAGCGCCAGCACGGCGTTGGGGAAGGCGAGTTCCTTGTCGACACCGTCTTCGCGTAATTCCTGAATGCGCGCGTCGATGTTGGTGCTGGCGGCCCCGGGCAGGTCGTCGTACTGCATGAGCACGGCACTGAAGTCGCCGGGCAGGAACGACTGGCCCTTGCGACCGACCTGATACGCACCGTCCTCGTACCAGATCCGGGGTGCCTTGTCCTTGAGGTCTTCCGGGAAGCGCTCGTAGAAGATGTCCGCGGCCAGCGAGATGTGATTGTCTGCGGAGAACACCTCCGTGCCGGCGGGCAGGCCGACATTGCTGCCGAGGGCGTGGCCTTTGCGATCTTTCGGTGCGCCAAAGCCTTTCGGGGGATAGAGCGTGCTTGTCATCATTGACCTCTCTCGGGCTGTGAAAGGGCTTACCAGCTGATCGGTAGTTCGTGGACGCCGTAGGTGAGCCGGTCGTGCTTGAACGGAATCTCCTCGAACGGGACGGCCAGCGTCATGGTGGGAATCCGCTGGAACAGAGTGCGGAACACGATCTGCAGCTCCGCGCGTGCCAGCTGTTGACCGACGCACTGGTGCCGGCCGTAACCGAAGGCCACATTGCGGTCCGCGTTCGAGCGGTGTAGGTACAGGCGGTCGGGGTCGGTGAACGCTTTGCCATCCCAGTTCGCCGGGGCCAGATCGATGACGATCCCCTCGCCCGCGCGAATGACCTCACCGGCGATGGGGATGTCCTCCACGGCGACGCGGCGCTGACCGTTCTGGATGATGCTGAGGTAGCGCAGCAGTTCCTCCACCGCATTGGCGACGATCTTGGGGTCGTCGGCATCCCGGATGGCCGGCAGCTGGTCGGGATTCTGCAGCAGCGCAAGGACACCGATCCCGATCATGTTGGCGGTGGTCTCGTGCCCGGCCATCAGCAGGCCGCTGGCCAATTGGGTGGCCTCCTTGAGGCTGAGTTCACCGGCCTTGACTCGCTCGGCCAGGTCGGAAACCGCGTCCTCAGCGGGGTTTTCCATCTTGGTCTCGACCAATGTGGACAGGTATTTGTACAGGCTCATCGCGCCCTTGACGGTGTCCTCGCTGGTCGCGTAGCGAGCGAGGCCGACATTGGCGTGCTCCTGGAACATCTCGGCGTCCTCGTAGGGCACCCCCAGCAGTTGGCTGATCACCAGCGACGGGATGGGCAGCGCGATAGCAGCGACGAGGTCGGCCGGCTGCGGGCCCGCGAGCATCTTGTCGATGTGGTCGTCGGTGATCTGTTGAATCGCCGTGCGAAGACCCTCTACGCGCCGGAAGGTGAAGGGCTTGGACAACATTCGCCGGAATCGGGTGTGCTCTTCGCCGTCGGAGGTGAAGACTGATCGCGGCCGCTTGTGCACTGTGGACAGCATGCGTTCGTTCCAGTGCGGGAAGCCAGGAATCCGGTCGTCGACGCTGACCCGCGAATCCGAGAAGAGCTCCCGGCACTGCTCATAGCCGGTGATCAACCAGGGGGTGCTGCCGTCCCAGATCCGTACCCGGGAAAGCGGTTTGGCAGCGGCCAGCGCCATCACGTCCGGGGGCGGCGCGAACGGGCACCCAGCTGCCCGGGCCATCGGATATTCGGGGATGTCGGTGTCGGTGGTGGTGTCTGTGAGTGTGTCGGACACGTTCACTCCTCGATCTGGATGGCCAGTGCCGGGCAGAAGGCAGCGGCTTTGCGGGCGCCCTCGGCCTGGTCGGCGGGTGGCGTTGGGTTGAGCAGGACGACGACACCGTCCTCGTCGCGCTGGTCGAATACTTCCGGCGCATTCATCACGCAGTTGCCCGACGATGCGCAGCTGTCCTGGTCGACGGTGATCTTCATCGGCCCAGCTCCTCGTCCACCGGAGTGACGGGCGCCAACCACAGGCCCACGATCGCGTCGATCAGTCCGGTGGCCGCCGCACGCCAGGACGGCCGCGGCGTCGAGGCGCCTTCGGCCAGCGCCCGCTCGAGATCGGCACAGGTGTGCATCAACAGGTTGCGCGCCATGATGTTTCGTTCGGACCGCACGGCGATCGGCAGGTCCGGTAGGCAGCTGTTGATGCCGTCGATCACCCGAACCAGCGACGACGAGCTCAGCGCGTCCTTGACGACGATGTTGTGGTAGGCCGGGTCTGTCATGGCCTGGGCGGCGAACCGGGCGTACCAGGTGGGGTTGCCCAGGGCCTCGAGGTGCTCGGTGAGCGGGCAGACCAGACAGGCCACCCACCCCCGCATCCCCACGGCATCCGGCATCGCCGCGACCATCTGCATGCGCAGCTGCTCGATCGGCCCGCGATGCTTCTGCTCGATCGCCCGTACCAGGTCCGCTTTGGTGCCGAAGTGGTATCCGACCGCCGCGTTGTTGCCCTGCCCGGCGGCCTCGCTGACCTGCCGGTTGGACACGGCGAACACCCCGTGCTCGGCGAACAGTCGCTCGGCGGCAACCAGGATCGCCTCCTGCGTGGAGCTGGCCCGGTCGCTGCGCACGGCTCGGCCGACGGTCGTCATGCCGCCCAGTCAACCCGTCACCGGGTATTAAGTCAAGCGATTGATTTAAACATGGGTACCGTCGGCCACCGGCCGCGACCGCTCACCGCGAGGCGGTCAAATCGGTGGTAGCCGGCCCCTCCAGCAGCGTGCCGTCCGGCGCGAAGCGCGATCCGTGCAGCGGACATTCCCAGGCCTGGTCGGCGTCGTTCCAGTTGACGATTCCGCCGAGGTGCGGGCACACCGGAGAGACGGTGTGCTCGACGCCGTCCACGCGGGACCTGGCCTCCAGATGCCAGGGCGGCCCGCTGACGACGCCGGTTTCGTCCGGCCCGGGGCTGCGGTTGGTCCAGCGGGTTGCTGGGGTGATCCAGCCCCGGCCCAGGTTGAACCCGACCTCGAGGTTGGACTGCAGCGCGGTGCCCAGTCCCGTCAGCTCATGCCGGCTCCAGCTGGCGAAGGCGCTGGCCCAGTCCATCCGTCCGCCCAGGATCCGGCTCGACAGCGCCAATGCGGCGGCGGGGCCGTTCGTCATTCCCCATTTGTTGAATCCCGTTGCGATGTAGATGCTGTCGAGATTGGGCAGGATGGGACCCACGTACGGCAATTCGTCGATCGGGCTGTAATCCTGTGCCGACCAGAAATGCGTCTGCGCGGCGCCCGGAAAGTGGCGCTTGGTCCACGACGACAGCTCGTCCAGCGCCTTGGACGGACTCTTCTCGCGCCCCACGGTGTGCCCTGCACCGCCGACGATCAGCAACTCGCCGTCCGGCACGGGTGCGTAGCGCACCGAGCGGGTCGGCGAATCAGTCGAGATCATCATCGGACGGGTGATGGTGCCGGGGACCTTGAACGCCAGACAGTAGGACCGCTGCGGTTTGACCCGGGCGAAGTAACCGCCGCGGTCCAGAATCGGCATCCCGGTGGCCAGCACCAAGTGCTCGGCGTGCACGTCGAGGTCCTGCTGCGCCTCGTCGTTGACCCGGACCCGCACCCCGCTGCCGCGGGTGGACACGCTGCGTACCCGGGCGTGCTCGACCAGTCGCCCACCGTGCTCCAACAATTCGACGACGAGCGCATCGAGGAACTTCATCGGATCGAACTGCGCCTGCTCGCGCAGTCGCACGCCACCGTGGTACGGGAACGGGACGTCGGCGTCGTCCTCCCAGGTGACCGGTAGCCCCACCGTCTGGCACGCATTGAACTCCGCGCGCGCCGACTTGACGCCGTCGCCGGACTGGGCGTAGGTGTACGCATCCTCCCGCTGGACCGCGACCCCGTGCTTGTCACAGTGGTGGAGGATCCACTCCATTCCTTCGCGGTTGCCGTCCAGATAGGCGCGCGCGGTGTCCCGGCCGTGTTTGGGCAGAATCTTGGACAAGTGAGTGCCCTGCAACAGGCTGATTTTGGCGGTGGTGTTTCCGGTCGCGCAGGCGCCGACGGTCCGTGCTTCCAACACAAGCACGTCCTTGCCCGCGCGCGCCAAGAGCACTGCGGTGGTCAAACCGGTGATGCCGGCACCGACCACGATGACGTCGGCGGACGGTGGCCCGTCACCAAGCCTGCTCGCCGCCCAGGGTTTTCCGGTCCGATTCTCCAGCCATAGCGAAGTCACCGCCTTTTCGTACCCGTAATCGCTCCCCGCAAACGGACCGCCAGGTCACTGCATCGGCCGGCGTTTGGCCCCCTTGATCGCGGGTACTACGCAGGGGCTTTGTTCTTCAATCAGCAGGAACGAGATCGCGGCTGGGCCGCAGCCAGCGGTGGCTGCCCGAGATTCCGGCGCGATCGTTCTCTTCTTCACCTCGGTCGCGGAAGGAATTGTCTTGCGTGTCGCTTCGGTTCCCGCGTCGCACGTCTACGTGCGGCACCTGACTGATCATTACGCGGATTCCGTTGTGCGACTCGATGATCCGGTACCAGCTGACGGTTGTACGGTGCCCGGCGGCTGGTGGCCGCCGCTGATGCTCGAACGCGGGTGGGTCAGTGCTCACCACGAACTGTTCGACGTGTTCCATGTCCATTTCGGCTTCGACGCGATTGGGCCTGAGGTGCTGAACGACGTGGTCCGGGAACTGCAGATGCGGCACAAGCCGCTGGTGTACACCGTGCACGATCTGCGTAACCCCCACCACCCCGAACCGGGCGCCCACGCCGAGCAGCAGGATGTGCTGATCGCGGCCGCCGACGAGTTGATCACACTGACTCCCGGTGCGGCAGAACTGATCCGGCAACGGTGGCAGCGGCACGCGCGGGTATTGCCGCATCCGCATGTGCTGGATCGGCGACGCATCGATCTTCCCCGCACACCTCGCGACAGGTTCGTGGTCGGCGTGCACGTCAAGAGTGTGCGCGCCAATATGGATCCACTGCCGGTGATAGCCGCCCTTGCCGAGATCGTGCCGGCTTTCCCCGACGCGGTGTTGCAGATCAACGTGCACGACGAGATCTTCGATCCGGCCAACCACTGGTTCGCACCGGAGATCGGGTTTGCCCTGCTGGACTATCGCGGCCATCCGCAACTGGACGTGCGGGTGCACCCGTACTTCTCCGACGACGAACTCTGGGAATACCTTGCCTCCCTTGCGGTCTCGGTGCTGCCGTACCGGTTCGGCACCCATTCGGGGTGGCTGGAGGCATGCTTTGATCTGGGCACCGCCGTCGTGGCGCCCAGTTGCGGGTTCTATCACCAGCAGCGACCGTGTGGCGTGTTCGAGTTCGACGAGCACACCTTCGACGAATCGTCCCTCGACCGGGCGATCAACGATGCCTACCTGCGCTGGGCAGCCGGTGAACCCGCTCCGCGCGCGACCTGGGCGCAGCGCCGTGCCGAACGTCGTCAACTCGCCGAAGCCCACCAGGACATCTACCAGAGCGTGCTGGCATGACCGCACCGTTGCATGTCGCGCTGATCGCATCCAACCGGTTCCCGATCCGCCAGCCCTTTGCCGGCGGGCTGGAGGCACATGTTTTCCAGCTGGCACGCGGCCTGGCTGCCGGCGGCTGCCAAGTCTCGCTGTTCGCCGCGCCGGATTCGGACACCGCATTGCAATGCCGCTCTCTGGATCTGCGTCCGCTGGGTTTGTCCGAGGCGGCCCGCGGTGATGTCTCGATGCCGGCTCCGGCGTTCATGGCCGACCACCACGCCTATCTGTCGCTGATGATGTGGCTGGCCGGGCCCGGCAAGGACGAATTCGACGTGATCCACAACCACAGCCTGCATTACCTTCCGGTCGCGATGGCCTCGATGCTGCCGGCGCCGATGCTGACCACCGTCCATACGCCGCCGACGCCGTGGCTGGAGTCGGCGATCGACGCCGCCAACGGTGACTGCGGCCGCTTCGCCGCCGTGTCGCACCACACCGCTGCGTCGTGGCGACACACGATCGGCCGGGTCACCGTGGTGCCCAACGGAATCGACACCGCACAATGGCCGCTCGGTGCCGGTGGGCCGGACCTGGTGTGGTTCGGCCGGATAACCCCGGAAAAAGCGCCACATCTCGCGATTGCCGCCGCCCGCCGGAGCGGGCGGCGGCTGAATCTGGCGGGTCCCATCAGCGACCCGCGATATTTCACCGAACGCGTGGCTCCGGAATTGGACGACGGCGTTCGCTACGCCGGCCATCTCGACCACGACCAGTTGGCCGATCTGGTGGGCGCGGCCGCCGCGGCGCTGGTCACCCCGGCCTGGGACGAACCGTATGGTCTGGTAGTCGCCGAAGCGATGGCGTGCGGCACCCCGGTCGTGGCGTTCGCCCGCGGCGGCATTCCCGAACTCGTCGACGACAACGTCGGCCGGTTGGTCGCCACCGATGACGTGCCGGCGATGGCGGACGCCGTCGCAGCGGCGGTCCGGCTCCCCCGAAAACAGGTACGCGATCACGCTGTTCGCCGCTGCTCGTCGAAGGCGATGGTCAGCGCCTACTGCGACGTGTACCGCCACATGATTGATGACTCGACGGGTAGGTCCGATGATCGGCTACTACATCCACCACCAAGGTTTCGGACATCTGGCGCGGGCGGCCAGTATCTGCGCCCGAATGCAGTATCCGGTGACGGCGCTGACATCGCTGGATATCGCTCAGCCACACCCCTTTTCGGCGATCGTGAGATTGTCGCGTGACGACGCGGCGGTCGCGGTTGGCGAGCCCACTGCGCACGGCGCCCTGCACTGGGCGCCCCATCACGACCCCGGGTCCACTGCGCGGATGCACGAGATCGCGAGCTGGGTCGGGCGAGCGCAACCGGCGGCCGTCGTCGTCGACGTGTCGGTCGAAGTGGCGACCTTCGTTCGGCTGCTCGGCGTGCCGGTGATCGTGATGGCGTTGCCCGGCAAGCGTGTTGACGCCCCACATCTGCTGGTGCACCGGCTCGCCGATCACATCGTGGCGGCGTGGCCGCGAGACCTGTGCGTGCCGTCCTGGTTGCGGCCTTACGAGGACAAGACCAGTTACGTCGGCGGCATCAGTCGATTCGAGGACCGCTCTGACTGCACTTCCGGCGGGCGGGTACGCACGGCGACATCACCGGAGGGCATGCGGGTGCTGGTCCTCGGCGGAGCCGACGGCACGTTCGGTGCGGCGTTAGAGGATTGCGCGGCAACCTATCCCGGCTTCACCTGGACCGCGCTGGGCGGCGGTAGCGGTTCCTGGACCGCAGATCCGTGGCCGCAGATCTGTGCCGCGGATGTGGTCGTGACGCACGCGGGTCAAGGGTCGGTGGCCGACGTCGCCGCCGCACGACGACCAGCAGTCGTCGTCCCCGAGCCGCGGCCCTTCGACGAGCAGAAAGCCACCGCGAATGTGCTCAAGCGGCATCGACTCGCGGTGGTCGCCAAGAGCTCGCCCAATGCACGAGCCTGGCCCGCGCTACTGGCGCACGCCTCTTCGAGCGACCCGGACCGCTGGCGCCGCTGGCAAGTCGAGGGTGCCGCCGCGCGTGCCGCCACCGCCATCGAAGCCACCGCGCAACGATGCAGCCCGAGCGCAGCATGAGGACCGCTGTCATCACCACCGTGCACGGCCGGGGCGCGCACCTGCAGCGGCAACTGGAGGGATTGGCTCGCAGCACCCTGATGCCGGACACCCACGTCGTCGTCGCGCTCGGCGATCCCGCCGTCGCCGAAACCGTAGCTGCGGTAGGCGCGCCGGCGATCGTCGTCGACTGTCCGGCACCGCCGCCGCTGCCGATCGGATCGGCACGCAATCTCGGCGCGCAGACCGCGCAGGAACACGGTGCTGAGCTGCTGATCTTTCTTGACGTCGACTGCATCCCGGGCGCCACGCTGATCGAGCGCTACCTGGACGTCGCACGCCGGCCGGAGCACGCCTCCGCACTCCTGTGCGGACCCGTCACATACCTGCAGCCCCCGGGGCCAGGTGGCTACGTCATCGCACAACTGTGCGCGCACCCAGATCCGCATCCGGCCCGACCGGCGCCCCAGGACGGCACCGTCCTCGACACCGTGGACTACTCGTTGTTCTGGTCGTTGTCCTTCGCGGTGAACTGCGGTGTCTGGCAGGAAATCGGGGGGTTCTGCGCCAGGTACCGCGGCTACGGTGGTGAGGACACCGACTTTGCTCAATGCGCTGCAGCCCGTGGAGTGCCGATGCGTTGGGTGGGCGGGGCACACGCGTTTCACCAGTACCATCCCGTGGCCGATCCGCCCGTGGATCACCTCGACGACATCCTGCGCAATGCGGCGATTTTCCACCAGCGCTGGGGATGGTGGCCGATGGAGGGCTGGCTGTCCGCGTTTGAGGAACAAGGCTTTATCGTCCGCCAGGACGACGGATGCCCGGTGCGAACCGCAGCCGTCCGCGCACCGCCGGGCAATCACAGCGTTTCAGCGCAATAAAACCGGCAACCCGCGCCTATAACAACAAACAGCCCAGGAGTTCGAGATGCCCCCCGCCCGCAAGCCCTCCCAATCCACCCCGCGCCGCACCAGCCCGACCGGCGCCACCAACGGCGACGACCTCGAGGCCGACCCGCGTTCCCAGCAGGGCAAGTTCCTCACCACCGCACAGGGTGTGCGCCTGCCCGACACCGATCACTCGCTCAAAGCCGGTAACCGCGGGCCCAGCCTGCTCGAAGACTTCCATCTCCGGGAAAAGATCACCCATTTCGACCACGAGCGCATTCCAGAGCGTGTGGTGCACGCCCGAGGCGCCGCAGCGCACGGCGTCTTCGAGGCATACGGCAATGCCTCGGACTACACCCGAGCCGGCTTCCTGGCCCGCAAAGGCCGGAAAACTGACGTCTTCTGCCGTTTCTCCACGGTTCTCGGCTCGCGCGGATCGGCCGACACGGTGCGCGACACCCGCGGTTTCGCGGTGAAGTTCTACACCGACGAAGGCAACTTCGACTTGGTAGGCAACAACATTCCCGTGTTCTTCATCCAGGACGGCATCAAATTCCCAGACGTCGTGCACGCCGCGAAGCCCCACCCGGACCGGGAGATCCCGCAGGCGCAATCCGCCCATGACACCTTCTGGGATTTCGTGTCACTGCACACCGAGGCCACCCATCACGTGTTCTGGAACATGAGTGACCGCGGTATCCCGCGCTCGTACCGCACCATGGAGGGATTCGGCGTGCACACCTTCCGGTTGGTGAACCGGAAGGGCAAGACCAGTCTGGTCAAGTTCCACTGGAAGCCGGCGGCCGGCGTGCATTCGCTGGTGTGGGAGGAAGCGCAGATCGCCGCCGGATGCGATCCGGACTTCCACCGCCGCGACATGGCCGATGCGATCGACGCCGGCGCTTTCCTCGAATACGAACTCGGCATTCAGGTGATGCCGGACGACGGCACCGATACTTACGAAGGAATCGATCTGCTCGATCCGACGAAACTCGTTCCGGAGGAACTGGTTCCGGTCACCCTGATCGGCAAGCTCACGCTGAATCGCAATCCCACCAACTATTTCGCCGAAACCGAACAGGTCGCATTTCACACCGGCAACCTGGTTCCCGGTATCGAGCCGACCAACGATCCACTGATGCAGGCTCGGTTGTTCTCCTACCTCGACACCCAGCTGACCCGGCTGGGCGGGCCTAACTTCACGCAGTTGCCGATCAACCGACCGCACTGCCCGGTCAACGACATGCTGCGCGACGGCATGCATCAGACGGCAATCCACGAAGGGCTGGCCCCGTACCGTCCCAACAGCATTGACGACGGTGAACCCGAGGTGGCCGGTGTCGACGACGGTGGCTACGTGCAGACGCCGCGGGCGGTCCAGGGCCCGACCGTCCGGGAGAACCCCGCCTCGTTCGACGATCACTTCAGCCAGGCCGCGATCTTCTACCGCAGCCTCAGCCGCGTCGAACAACTGCACGTCATCGAGGCGTTCACCTTCGAACTCGGCAAGTGCTACGAGCAGGAGATCAAAGAACGCGAACTGCAGGTGCTCGCCAACGTCGACACCGACCTGTGCGAGCAGGTCGCTGCCGGGCTGGGATTGCCTGCGCCGAAAGGTAATCCGCCGAAGGACGTCACCACCTCAGCGGCATTGTCCCAGGTGTACACCGAGCCCGGGCCGGTCGACGGCCGCAAGGTCGGCATCATCGCCGACGCGGGGTCGGACCTCGCGGGCGTCTCGAAATTGGTGAAGGCTGTGCTGGCCGCAGGCGCCGTCCCGCTGCTCACCGCACCGGTAGGCGGAAAACTGAAGTCGGGCAGACGGATTGAGATCGTGGAACGCACCTTACTGACCGCTCGGTCCATCGAATTCGACGCCGTGATCGTCGCCGCCGGAACCACGCCCAGCGGGGACATCAAGCTGGTGACTCTGCTGCAGGAGGCATTCCGGCACTGCAAGCCGGTGGCGGCCTGGGGCGACGGGGTTGCCGTGCTGCAGCAGGCCGGCATCTCTGCCGACGACCCCGGGGTGCTGGTCTCCGACGACGTCGACAAGGAAGCTACCGCGGCACTGCTGGCAGCCCTCGGGATGCACCGGGTGTGGGACCGGGCGCCGAAGGTGATGGCGTCGGCGATCCTGCCGGCCAAGAAGAGGTAACGGGTCGCTAGCCGCCCTGGGATCTGCGGTTCCGCCACGCCGTCCACGCGCCGGTGCACCATAGGGCCCAGATCACCAGGAGCGGCTGAAACAGCAACCGGACGCCACGGGCCAGGTCGGAATCGAGCCCGAATGCGTCCGTGTGCGTGACGAACTGGGAGATATTGCCCGGAAAGACCAGCACGAAGAAAAGCGCAACCAGCCACCCGACCGGCACCCGCCACCGGGTGGGTCCCAGCAGGGCGGCTCCCAGCGCTAGCTCGACGACACCCGAGGCGATGACGACGAAATCGGCGCTCACCGGCAGCCACTGCGGAACTTGTGCGTAGAACGTGGTCCGGGCGAAGCTGAGGTGGCCGACGCCGGCGAAGATCAGGAAGGCACCGAGGGCGATGCGGAACACGGTGCGCAGCATGTCGTTGCGTCCCGCGCTTATGTTTCGCGCTTCCGTGACCGAATCACCTTGCCGGCCACCGTTCCACCGTCCACGGGCAGCACCGTCCCTGTGACGTAGCGCGACCGCTCAGTGGCGAAGTACAGCGCCGCCTCGGCGACGTCATCGGGTGTGCCCTCCCGCTTCAGCGGCCGGTCGTCGCGCATCGTCTGTCGGATGTTCGCCTCGAACCGCTCCAATTCCGCCGGGTCCATACCGGCGGCGGACGACGCCAGGATCGGGGTCGGGATGTTGCCGGGCGCAATCGCGTTCACGCGAATCTCGTTATACGCCAATTCGATTGCCGCCGATTTGGTGAACTGGATGACGGCCGCTTTGGAAGCCCGGTAGGTCGCGACGCCACCGCCGGCCAGGATCCCGCCGATCGAGCTGATGTTGATGATGGAGCCACCGCCATGGGCGGCCATGTGCCGGGCAGCGTCTCGGGTGCCGACCATCACCCCCAGCACGTTGACCGCCATCACGCGGTGGAAGTTCGAGAAGTCGTCGTCGAGCAGACGGCCCAGCGGGCTGGAGATCCCGGCGTTGTTCACCATGACATGCAGCCCACCGAACGTGTCGACCGTCGCCGCCACCAGCGCAGTGACCTGTTCGGGGTCCGACACATCGGTGCGGTGAAACACGGCGTTCGGTCCCAGCGCCTTGGCCAGGGCCTCGCCGTTGGCAGTGTCGATGTCGGCCATCACCACCCGCGCGCCCTCGGCGACAAACCGCTCCACGAGCCCGCGTCCGATGCCTGAAGCACCGCCGGTGATGACGGCAACCTTATCCGTCAGTTCGTTGGTCACCCGTCGAGTTAATCGGCGATACAGGTATTAAGTCAAGCAGTTGATTTAAGAGCCGCTGTCGGCGACGAATACCCGGCCGTACGACTGACGGCAACGCGGACCGATAGTCCGGTCGGCGATGCTTTCCCGGAATAGCGTTCTGACGCACGGCTTCTTGCGCCAATTGCACGCGGGAGATGAACATGCGCGCAGCGATGTCCTTATTGGCCAGTCCATCGCTGACAAGACGGGCCACATCTAGTTCGGCCGGGGTCAGCGCCGCCCAACCGCTCGAAGGCCGCTTGCGTTCGCCCCTTCCGCGCAGTGCGTAACTCATGGCGTCCTCAGCGGACAGCGCAGTTAATCTGCTGGTGGCACACGCTTTTCACCGGCGGCGCTACGGTTCGTCGTCGTGTTCGGGGTTGAGGAGTTTTTCGGGGTGGTGGTAGGTGTTGGTTCTGGGTTGGCCGTGGTCTTGGTGGGGTGGGGGGAGCCATTCGGTGTGGCCGTGGGTGTTGGTGCGGGTGGTCCAGCCGTGTTCGGCCAGGCGGTTGTGGATGCCGCAGGCCAGGGTGAGGTCGGTGATGTCGGTGCGTCGGGTTTTGGTCCAGGCGGTGACGTGGTGGACATCGCTGTGGTAGGCGGGGGCGCTACAGCCGGGTTTGGTGCAGCCGCGGTCTTTGGCGTGCAGCATGATGCGTTGGGCCGGTGAGGCCAGGCGTTGGGTGTGGTATAGCGCCAGCGGTTTGGCGTGATCGAACAGCGCCAGGTAGTGGTGGGCGTGGCTGGCCATGCGGATGACATCGGTGATCGGGAGCAGGGTGGCGCCGCTGGTGCGCCCGGTGCCGGTACCGGCTTCGAGGTCGTGCAGGGTGGTGGTGACGATGATGGTGACCGGCAGCCCGCGGTGGGTGCCCAGGTCCCCGGAGGCGAACAGCGCGCGGATGGCGGCCAGCGTCGCGTCGTGCTGACGCTGGGCGGTGCTGCGCCGGTCGGCGCTGGCGATTTCGGGGTCGGGTTCGCCGTCGATGACTGGGGCTTGGTCGGCGGGGTTGGCCATGCCGGGGGCGGCCAGTTTGGCCCACAGTGCCTCGATCGCCGCCCGTAGTTCGGGGGTGATCAGCCCGCTGATCGTGGACATGCCGTCACGCTGCTGGGCACCCAGGGTGATCCCGCGCGATCGGGTGCGTTCTTCGTCGGTGAATTCCCCGTCAGGGTTGAGGCAGTTCATCATGTGCTGGGCGTAGCCGACGAGCTCATCGGGGCGTTGCCAGGTGGCTTTGTCGGCCAGGTCAGCTTCGGCGGCCTCGCGGGTCAACGCATCGACTGTGGCGGGTAGATGTTTGAAGAAGTCGCGGATCACGGTGATCTGACCGTCGCCGATGCGGCCGGCGCGCTGGCCGGCTGCGGTCGCGGTCAGCACCGGCTCCAGGGGTTGGCCGGTCAGCGCGCGGCGTGGGCCCAGATCGGCGGCCTCGGCGATGCGGCGGGCGGCGCAGGGTTTGGTGATGCCCAGCCGGGTGGCCAGCGCCTCACACAACGTGCCCCCCAACTCGGTTTTGTCGGCCTGGGCGGCGAGCTGATTGATCAACGGGTGCTGCGGGACCCGCAACCGGCGCGCCATCCGTTCCAGTCGCTGCAAGGCCCGCAACCGCTCCGGGGTGGTCAACACCTCAAACGACAACCCACACAACCGATCCACCCCAGCATCGAGCGCGTCGAAGACCGCCACGATCTCATCGCGCGAACTGGTTGCCATACCGATGATTCTACGAACCACCACCGACAACCAGATGAGCGATAAACGGTTGCGCCAGAACATCATTCGCTCCAAATTCGAGGGAACCGATCAGCGTGGGATTTCGTCTAATACCCCCGCGGACCACCCTGCGCAACAGTTGCAAGATCCGTCGCATCTGAGCAGGGTAGAAGGCGCACTCTAGGACCAGGCCCACGCATCAGAGGAGCTGTCAATGCCGGTACTGCCGACCAGCGGCAACCCCTTCGAGACGACCCGGATCAGCAGACGCGGCTTCATCGCCGCAGGTATCGCCGGCGGTGCGGCGCTCGTCGCGTGCGAACGGTCGGTAACCACCAAGCCGACGATGTCCGGCGCCATCGCCGCGGCCGAAGCAACCCGTCCGCACAGCGGTCGCACGGTGACAGCAAGTCTCACGCCGCAAGCGACCAAGGTCGACATCGGCGGCAAGATCGTCGACACGTTCGCCTACGGCGACAGCATCCCGGGCCCGCTGATCCGGTCCACCATCGGCGACGAGATCGTCGTCTCAGTGTCCAACAGACTCGACCATCCCACGTCGGTCCATTGGCACGGCGTGGCGATACGCAACGACATGGACGGCGCCGAACCCGCGACACCGAACATCCCTGCCGGCCAGAACTTCACCTACCGGTTCTCCGTCCCGGATTCGGGAACGTACTGGGCTCACCCCCATACCGGTCTCGATGCCGACAAAGGTCTCTACCTGCCGTTCATCGTCGACGATCCGACCGAAATGGGCCACTACGATGCGGAATGGATTGTGGTGCTCGATGATTGGACCGACGGTGTCGGTAAGTCACCGCAGCAGCTCTACGAAGCCCTGACCGACCCGAACAGACAACCCAGCCCGCCACCGCTACCCACGACCACGTCGACCACGACGGCCTCTTCGGCTCCGCCCAGCCCGACCAGCGGGATGCCCGGTATGCCAGGGATGCCGGAAGGAACGGCAGGTGAGGTCGGCACCAGCGACTTACTCGGCGGCGATGCCGGCGACATCGCCTACCCCTACTACCTAGTCAACGGACGAATTTCGGACGCCGCAACAACATTCAATGCCAAACCCCGCCAACGAATCCGAATCCGGCTCATCAACACCGCCTCGGACACCACGTTCCGGGTCGCATTGGCGGGCCACCCCATGACGGTCACCCACACGGACGGCTACCCGGTGATCCCCACCCAGGTCGACGCGTTGCTGATCGGCATGGCCGAGCGCTACGACGTCTACGTGACCGCGGCCGACGGCGTCTTCCCGCTCGTCGCAGCCGCCGAGGGGAAGAACGCCGTCGCCCGGGCATTGTTGTCCACCGGGATGGGCAGTCCACCCGACCCCCGGTTCCGGCCCGCGGAACTCACCCGCCGTGTCGGCACCATCGAGAAGTTCACCGCCACAACATCGGTCAACCTCGGGCGACCGGACCCCGGCCTCGAACTGCCGGTCGTACTCGGCGGCACGATGGCCAAGTATGACTGGACGATCAACGGCGAGCCGTACAGCAGGACGAAACCGCTGCACATCCGAGAAGGCCAGCGGCCGACCCTGGTGTTCGACAACCCCACCATGATGTACCACCCGATTCATCTGCACGGCCACACATTCCAGGTGGTCAAATCAGACGGCTCCCTCGGCGCTCGCAAAGACACCGTCATCGTGCTGCCGAAGCAGAAGATGCGTGCCGTCCTGATCGCCAATAACCCCGGGACGTGGGTGATGCACTGTCACAACACATATCATCAACACGCAGGAATGATGACGCGGCTGGATTACCTGATCTGACGCCGTCCAGGCTAGCGGCCGAAAAGGTCCAACAACAATTCGTTGACCGCCGCCGACTGCTCGATCTGCGGACAATGGCCGGCACCATCGACCACCACCGAACGGCCACCGGCTATCTGCTCGGCGATCTGCGCCGCCCACCCCGGCGGGAGCAGCTTGTCGCCGCCGCCCTCGACGACCAGTGTCGGCACGTGGATACGTTGGTACGCCCGCGCGCTCGACGGCGTGGCCGGTGACGCGGCATTGGGGCGGCGAAAGCGGGCCGCAGCCACCGCTTCCCACGCGCCGGGCGCTGTGCTCGACTCATAGCGGCGCCACACGTAATCCTCGTCGGCCGGATAGCTCGGGTCGAAGAAGAGAGCCTCGACGATGTTGCGCATAGCCGGCAAGGTCGCGTCGTACTGCTGCAGGGCGTCGAAGTAGCGATTCTGCTGGATCTCCCCACCACCGCAGATGATCGCAACACTACGCACCGGCAGCAGCGGGGCATCCGAAGTCATGTCGGTGAGTAGATTGATGGCGCCCATCGAGTTTCCGGCGAAATGCGCCGCCTCGACACCGAGCACCTGACAGAACCGGGCCACATGCCGGATACGCATCGCCCGGCTGTTGACGAAGTCGATGACCTTGGCCGATCCGCCGAATCCGAGTTGATCGGGGGCCAGCACCCGGAAGTGCTTCGCCAACTCGCCGATGGTGTGCTTTCAGCCGAGTTCTGCACTGGCACCGAACTCACCACCGTGCAGCAGCACCACCGCATCACCGTGCCCGGCTTCGAGATAACTCGTGGCCAGCCCGTCGATTTCGAGCGTTCGGCGATGGACGCCCGTCATTTGATGGCGATCGGATTGACCGGCGAGCCCACGCCGCCGGTGACCCGCAGCGGAGGCGCGATGAGTTGGAACTCGTAGACACCGTCGGTGGCGCAGTCGGCGGCCAGCGCGGTGAGGTCCCAGTACTCGCCGAGCATCAGGCCCATGTCGCGCAGGCACAACAGGTGGAAGGGCAGGAACAGGCCGTCGACGCCGGACACCGGATCCTCGACCTGAAGATTGTCGGCCGCCACCGCGGCGACCTCGTTGTCATGCAACCACTGGGCGCACCGCCAGTCCAGTCCCGAAAAGCGTTCGACTTTATCACCGGTCATCAGAAACCTTGCCCACCAACCGGTTCGAACCAGGACTATGTCCCCGCGCTCGATGGTCACGCCCTGCGCCCGGGCTACCTCGTCCAATTCTTCGGGGGTGATCGGGTTTCCGTGCTCGAGAAACACCTCCGCGCCCCGATGCCGTACCAAGTCCAGAAGCACACCACGCGACGTGATCCCCTTGACGTCGACTTTGTCGATGCCGCAATGGTAAGCACCCAGACTGGTCACCGAGTCCGCCGGAAATCCGTTGTACAACCGGTCGTCGTAGTACACATGTGACAACGCATCCCACTGGGTCGCCGCCTGCAACGGCATGATGATCATGTCGTCGTTGAAGCGAAACGGATTGTCGGAGAAGTAGCTGCTCAATTGATCAGCGGTCGGGTTCTGCTGCCACCCGGACCCGTACTTCACCAAGGTATGTGCGTCCCCACCGTCCACTGTCATTACGTGAACGGGGTTGTGCCGGAACCCGAAAGCACCCTGCGGTCCGGAAGACCCGAAGTCGACACCGAGCGGGAACACCTTGCCGTGCCGGACCAGCCCGGCGGACTGGCGCACCTTCGCTGCGGTGATGAAGTTCAAGGTGCCCAACTCGTCATCGTCGCCCCACCGCCCCCAGTTGCTGAGTTCGGCTGCGACCCGGCGAAATTCCGTCATGGAAGCCATCAAGCCGGCCCTTCCTCGAGTTCGCGGGCGATGGCAGCTCCGACGTTGCCGCCGTCGACCCACACGACCTGGCCCGAAATATAGCTTGCGGCGCCGCTGTTCAAGAACAACAGCACTGCGGCTTGTTCGATCGGATCAGCCACCCGCCCCAGCGGCTTGGGTATGTCGTCGAGGAATTCGGGGCCGTAGGCGGTGCGCAACTGGTCGAGAATCGGCGTTTCAGTGACGCCCGGTCCGGTGCAGTTGATCCGGATACCGCGCGCACCGAGGTCGGTCGCGGTGCGCATCGTATAGAGAATCACGGCTTCCTTCGACAGCTGGTATCCGGTTCCCAGCGTGTCCGGATGGGACTGACACCACTCGATGCCCTCCTGCATCGTCGGGGTGCGCAGCAGCGGTGCGACATCGCGCAGATGCTCCCGGTAGCCCGATGCCGCCAACGACGACACGCTCACGATCGACGAACCGGGTGTCATCCGGGGGATCAGCGCCTCGGTGAGATGGCGCAGTCCCAGGAAGTTGATGGTGACGACCAGTTGCGGGTCGCCGATACCCGACGAGACACCGGCGACGTTGAACAGCACGTCGACGGGTCCGACGATGGCAGCGACAGCTCCGTCGATCGAAGCCGGATCAGACAGGTCAACGTGATGAAAGTCGCTGAGCTCCACCGGCGGTCGGCGTTTGTCGAGTCCGACCACCGAGGCTCCCAGCTCGTGGAGGTGGTGCACCAGGTGTGCTCCGATGCCCGACGCGCATCCCGTCACCACCGCACGGCGGCCGTCGTAGCGCCACAGCTCGTCGATTCGCGACAACGGTCAGCTCTTGCCCTTTTCCTGTTCCTTCAGCCGCTGCGCCGCCTGCACGCGGCCTTCGTTGATCTCGGCCATGGCCTCCGGAATCTCACTGGCGGTGAACTTTCCGCCGCGCCCGGTGGGCAGGCCACCGAAGGAGTAGTGCTCGTCGAAGGGGGGAATGGTCGATTCCGGCCGGCGCGCCTCGACCTTCTCGATGACCGGTGCCAGCCGGGCGGCTTTGTCGGCCACCTGCTTCGCATCCCGCTCGATGAATTCGGGCAGTACCTCTTTACCCATCAGTTCGATGGATTCCATGGTCCCCTCGTGGCTGCGCGGATTGAGCAGCAGGATGATCTCGTCCACACCGCTCTCCTCGTAGCCGCGCAGGAACTCTCGCACCGTTGTGGGCGATCCGATCGCGCCACGACCGGGGCCGTACGCCAGCGTCGGGTCCTTCTCGACCTCTTCGAGATAGCGTTCCCACACCCCGGTGCGACCCGGGGTGTGCACGCCGGTCATGTAGTAGTGCATGATGCCGAACGAGAAGAATCCACCACCCTGACCGAGGCGTTCGAGGGCCTGCTCGTCGGTCTTGGCGACCATCATCGACAAATCACCGCCGATGGCCAGGATGTTGGGGTTGATCTGCGGAGTCACTGGAACCCCGTTCTCCTCGAACTCCTTGTAGTAGCCGTTGACCCGCTCGGTGAGCGGTCCGGGTCCGGTGTAGGCGAAACTCAGTGCGCCAATGCACTTCTGGGCGGCCATTTGAACGCTGGCCGGCCGAGTGCAGGCCACCCAGACCGGCGGATGCGGCTTCTGCAGCGGCTTGGGAATGACATTGCGGGCCGGCATCTCGATGTGGTTGCCCTTGAACCCCGAGAAGGGTTCCTCCACCATGCAGCGGATCGAGACTTCGAGCGCTTCCTCCCACTGTCCCCGCTTGTCGGCGGGATCGATGTTGAATCCGCCGAGCTCACCCACCGACGAGGACTCGCCGGTGCCGAATTCCACTCGGCCGTTGGAGATCAAGTCCAGGGTGGCGATGCGTTCGGCGACGCGGGCGGGGTGGTTCACCGCCGGCGGCAGGTGCATGATGCCGAATCCCAGGCGGATGTCCTTGGTGCGCTGACTCGCCGCGGCCAGAAACATCTCCGGCGCGGTGGAATGGCAGTACTCCTCGAGGAAGTGGTGCTCGGTCAGCCAGACCGTCGAGAACCCGGCCTTGTCGGCGGCCTCGACTTCGTCCAGGCAGTCCTGCAGCATCTGACGCTCGTCGTCAGGCACCCAGGGCCGCGGTAGGGCGAACTCGTAGAACAATGAGATTTTCATTTGCTACCTCCTATGGGATCAAGGGCGTGTGCGGCAATGTGTTTGGCCGCGACGAAACCGAATGTCATGGCGGGTCCGATGGTCGCACCTGCGCCGGCGTAGCTGCGCCCCATCACCGGTGCGGACGTGTTGCCCACCGCGTAGAGGCCGGGCACCACGGTGTCGTCCTCCCGCAGCACCCGGGCGAACTCGTCGGTGCGCAGGCCTCCGGACGTGCCCAGGTCCCCCAGCACGATCCGGAACGCGTAGTACGGCGGATCGCCCAGTGGATACAGGTTGGGGTTGGGCAGCGTTGGATCGCCGTAGTAATTGTCGTAGACGCTGTCGCCACGGTTGAAGTCGTCGTCGTGTCCCCGCCGCGCCAACTCGTTGAAACGGGTGGCGGTGGCCCGAAGTTGCTGCGCCGGAACGCTGATCTTGGCGGCGAGTTCCTCCCACGTCGATGCGGCCTTGACGACACCGGATTCCAGCCAGGCGGCCGGCACCTTGCGTCCGGTGGGTACCGGAGCCCCGGGCACTTTCGGAATCGGCAGGTGCCCGCCGACGACATAGCGGTTGAACGAACGGTGATCGGTGACGAGCCAGCACGGGATGTGCGTGACACCGGACTTCTGGCCCTCGATCATCGCGTGACCGAAATCCATGTAGGGGGCTGCCTCGTTGATGAACCGTTTGCCCGCGCCGTTGACGATGAACTGTGCGGGCATCATCCGCTCGTTGAGCATGAATTGCATTCGCCCGTCCGGCCATTGGATGGCGGGGAACCACCATGCCTCGTCCAGCAGGTCGGCGGCCGCACCCACCTGTTGGCCGGCTCGGATGCCGTCGCCCATCGCAGCCGGGTTGCCGAAGCTCCAGTCCTGGTCGATCACCGGCTGGTGTTCTTTACGCCAGGCCATGTCGTGGTCGAAGCCGCCGGAGGCCAGGACCACCCCGCGCCGCGCGCCGATCCGCCACTGGCGGCCTTCCCGCTGCACCACTGCTCCGAGGACGGAACCGTCGGCGCCGGTGAGCAATTCCGTCATCGGCGTGTCCAACCAGAGCGGGATGCCGCGGTCCTTCATCGCCAAGCGCAGCCGCGCCGCCAGCGACTGTCCGATCGCGGCCATCCGCTCACCGAGCAGCCGGGCCCGCGCCATTCGTGAGATCAGTTTCAGCAGCACGCCCTTGCCGGCCCAGGACTGCCGGATCCGGTAGAAGGATCGCAATTCCTTGGGTCCCAGCCAGATTCCTCGGGGCGCCAACGCGAGCGGGGTCAGCAGGCGCTGCTCGTCGTCGCCGAGTTCGCGCAGATCGATCGGTGGGACGTTGATCGTGCTGCCCAGTTCGGATCCGCCCGGCAGTTCCGGATAGTAGTCCGCATAGCCCGGCTTCCAGACGAATTGGAGCCACGGGCTGAGCTTCTCCAGGAACTCCAGCATCAGCGGCCCCGACTCGACATATTGCCGTAGCCGTGCGTCGCTGACGAGTCCGTCGGTGATCTGCCGTAGGTAGTCGACGACGCCGTCGGCATCCGGGAGGTAGCCGGCCCGGCGTTGGGCGGGTGCCCCCGGTACCCAGATGCCACCGCCGGAAAGCGCGGTGGATCCGCCGAATTGCGGAGACTTCTCGACGACCAGCACGTCGAGCCCGGACGCGTCCGCGGTCAGTGCGGCTGTCATGCCGCCGCCGCCGGAGCCCACTACGAGCACGTCCACCACCTGGTCGAAGGCCACGTCCGTCATGTGAGCACCGCCGTGCGGATCGCGAAACCGGCAATCAGATCTGCGGCCTGCTTGTAATAGCGGAGCGGGGTCTGGTACGGCCCGACGGTAGCGAGCGCAGCGAATGCTGCTATCCAGGTGCGGATTTCGTGCGCGGAGCTGCCACCCTCGTGGGTAACGAACGAGTTCGACCATCCGTCGAGATCGGCGAGGTGACCGCTGTCGATGATGTCCAAGAACCGGTGATCCCAGGCCGGGTTGAGAGGCTGCAGGTTGCTGTCTCCCCCGGCGAAATTCTTTGCGGCCTCGATGACCTGGGTCTGACGGGCCTGCCGTTGTTCGGCGGTCATGGGCCGGCCGTGCACGATCCGCTCCAGCACCGCCGGCGCGGCGGTCGCCAGCGTCGGTACCGGTGGGCTGTGGGAGAGCCCCCCGGACCCGATCAGCAGCACCCGCTTGTCGAGGGCGGCAACGAACTTGCCGACAGCGGTGCCCAGCGCGCGGCAGCGGTGCAGTGGTCCCAGCGGCGTCGCGATCGCGTTGATGAACACCGGAATCACCGGGCGGGCAGTCGCGGTCCCCAGCAACTTCTCCAACGGCTGAACGGTACCGTGATCCACGTCCATGCTGGTGGACACCGCAATGTCGACTCCGTCACCGAGGATGGCCTTGGCACATTCCCCGGCTATGTCCTGGGCGACGTCCAGCGGCCCGGCGTGGGTGCCGTAGTCACCGATTCCGTTGGCCTGCATACCGATACAGAACGGCGGCATCACTTTGTAGAAGAAACCGTTGTAGTGGTCGGGGGAAAAGATGACGACGAGTTCGGGGTCATAGTCCGCCACAAAAGCCCGCGCCTGCCCGATCGCGGCTTCGACTTCGTCAAGCAGATTCTGCGGCGGCCCCGGTAGATTCAGCAGCGGGCTGTGGGACATACAGCAAAGAGCCAGTGGCACTGTCGACTTCACCCCCTCCTGGCGTCAGGGTGAGAGCGGTTACGATCGCTGCGCTCAACTCCGGCGAGCGTTGCGCTATGCACGCTCCGGCGATGCATCGGTCCGGACGCAGAAACAACACCGACTCTGCGTGCATATCGAACCAAGCCTTCAGATCGCCTGTCCGATCCCCCACAACCACCACGTCTGGATCGTCGTGCCCGGGCCAGTGCAGTTGGGTCAGCGGGCGCAGCGCAACGAACCGGGCGCCCAACGCCTTCCAATCCGCGAAGGCTCGTTCACCGAGAATCTTGCGCGGATTGTTGTTCCAGCACAACACCGCGAACCAGGTGCCCAGCACCTCGTCGAGCAGTACATTCTGCTGCGTGCGGGTATCGACCCGGGGCTGAATGAACAGCGTGCCGGCCGGTGAATCATGCTGGGAATCAGTTGGTTTCGAGTGTACAACGGCGCCCTGTTCGTACCGCGGCATCGGTTTGAAGCGCATCTCGAGCACGTATCGTTTGAGGGTGGGCACTATCGATGCCGATCGGATCAGGAGGTCGCGCGCGGCGGCGACCTTCCGGTTGGTCGGCGAGATGACCCGGCCGACCATGGTCGACAGGTCGATCATGGCCCGGGCGTGCTTGCGTCGTTCCACGTCATAGCTGTCCAACAATGCCGGATCGGCCTGGCCCTTGACCACCGCGGCGAGTTTCCAGCCCAGGTTGGCCGCGTCGCGGATGCCGCTGTTGTAACCCTGCCCCTGCCACACCGGCATCAGGTGCGCCGCGTCCCCGGCAAGCAGCAGCCGGCCACTCCGGAAGGCGCCGGCGATGCGGGAGTGATGGGTATAGACGCGCCGGCGTATCACCTCGACCCGGTCCGGGTGCGGCACCATCCGGGCGAGCATCCGGTGCAGAAACGCCGGATCCTCTGCCTGCTCATCGGTTTCGTGGGCGTGAATCATGAACTCGAACCGCCTGATTCCGTGCGCGATCGAGATCGACGCATACGGGCGTTCCGGGTCCGCCCCCACCTCACTGTTGGGGTGACCCAGGGGATCGTTGGCGATGTCGATCACCAGCCACCGGGTCGGGGAGGTGGTGCCGTCGAAGGACACACCCATCGTGCCGCGGGTCCTGCTGCGGCCTCCGTCACAACCGACGACGTATCGTGCTCGCACGCCGACAGATCCCGCAGGGCCTTCGAGTTCGACACGCACCCCGTCGTCGCCCTGCACACAGGAGATCATCGGATGATTCCAGCGCACCTGCACCTGGTCGAATCGTTCCAGACCGCGCAGCAATTCGGCGTCGACTAGCGGCTGGACGAAGCCGTTGCGTTTGGGCCACCCGAATCGGGCATCCGGGGGCGCCATCTCGGCCAGCACCCGACGCTTGCCGTCATAGAAGCGCAAGATCTGGTTCGGCACGGTATGCGGTAGCACGCGGTCCACCAGACCGATCGACTGAAAGGTGCGCAGTGCCTCGTCGTCCAGTCCCACCCCGCGCGGATAGTCGATCAGTGTCGACCGTTCCTCGACAACGAGGGTGCGAACACCCTGCAGGCCAAGGATGTTCGCCAGGGTCAGACCGACCGGGCCGGCACCGACTATCAGAACGTCGACGGTCTCGACTCCATCGGCACCCACCATCAGCGGTCCAGCAGGAAGTCGATGTGCAACTGGTTGAACGTCTTGGCATCCTCGTACTGCGGCCAGTGACCGCAGCCCGGCATCACTTCGAATCGCGCGCCGGGAATCATCGACGCGATGCGCCGGCCCTCAGGCACGTCGGCGGTGGGGTCGTCGCTGGTCCAGAGCACCAGCGTCGGCGCCGTGATGGCGCCGTATTCGGCCGGCCCCAACAGGTTTCGAGCCCGGATCTCCGGATCCTGCAAAGCCATGATGTCGCGCATCGCAGCGACGAAGCCAGGTTGCCGGTAGATGCGTTGCCTGCTGGCCACCAAGTCGTCGTAATCCCTGGACTTGTCGGCCATCAACCACTTGATGCGCGCCTGCACGGTCTCCCAGGTCGGGTCCTCGGCGGCAGCCATGGACAGCGTGATGATCCGCTTCATCACCTCCGGGTCCGCTTGTGAGCCACCCGCTGTGTTCAGTACCAGCCGGTCGATGACATCGGGATGGTCGATGGCGGCCCGTGCGGCCACCCAGCCGCCGAGTGACTCGCCGCTGAGCTTGATCCGGTCCGCGCCGATCGCCCGCACGACGGCCATCAGGTGCTCGACGTAGTGGCGGATCTCGAGCGGATGTCCGGGCTTGTCGGTGTACCCGTGCCCCAGCATGTCGATGGACCAGGTCCAGAAATGCTCGGCATGCGCGGCAAGGTTGCGGACATAGGCCTCGGCGTGACCACCCGAGCCATGCAGCAACACCAATACCGGCCGGCTGCGGTCCCCGGCCCGCAGATAACGGGTGCGCACTGCGCCCGCAGTCAGGTAGCCCTGCTCGAACGCCACGCCCTGCAGGTCGCTCCAGACGCTTTCGAACTCCGTCACGGTTCCTCTCTGTCCGGTCTCTGCGGGAAACGACACTCTCATTTTCGACAATCGGTGTGCTAATATCGCACACTAATGTGCGTTATTTATAGAGCTTGGCTCTCCCATCGAGGTCTGTCAAGACCGTGACGGGTTCCCAGACGTTGGCACGCGGACTCTGCGCGCTGCAGATGGTCGCGGCTTCCCCCGCAGGTCTGACCATGCAGGAGGTCGCCGACCAGGTCGGTGTGCACCGGACCATCGCGTATCGGCTGCTGGCCACATTGGCGCAGTTCCGGCTGGTCACCAAGGGTGAAGACGGCCGGTACCGGCCGGCCGCCGGCCTGGCCACCCTCGGCGCGTCCTTCGATCACAACGTGCGCCAACTGTGCCTCCCGACGCTGCGCGGCCTGGCCGACGAGCTGGGCACCACGGTGTCGCTACTGGTCGCCGAGGCCGACGAGCAGGTCGCGCTCGCGGTGATCGTGCCGACGCAGGTCCCCTATCAACTCGCCTTCCACGAAGGCAGCCGATATCCGCTGGACCGCGGCGCAGCCGGGATCGCGCTGCTCGCGAGCATGCCCCCGCGCCCGGGCGAGCGCGATCTGGTGACCGCCGCGCGCCAGCGCGGGTGGGTGACCACCCACGGCGAAATCGAACCCAACACCTACGGCTTGGCGGTCGCGGTGCCTCGGCCCGCGGCGTCACCGCCAACGTGCATCAACCTGATCTCCCACCGGGAAGACGTGGTGATGCAGGGCCGGGATGCCGTCATTCGGGCCGCCGAGAAGTTGTCGGCGCTGCTGAGCTGAAGGGACACCACGCATGTCAGGACACAACTGGGACCAGGAATTCGATGTCGTCGTGCTCGGCAGCGGCGCCGCCGGGCTCACCGCCGCGTTGGCGGCAGCCGTCGCCGGGGCCACGGTGCAAGTCTTCGAGAAGGCGCAGACCGTCGGCGGCACAACGGCGGTCTCCGGTGGCATCGCCTGGATTCCGTCCCACAACCGTTGTCCCGACCGGGAATTGACGCCGGACGCGGCGTTGCAGTACCTGCACGCACAGTCGTTCGGTTCGATGGACGACGAACTGGTGGAGACATTCGTCCAGACCGGGCCGGCGATGCTGGACTTCGTCGAGTCCCACAGTGGCCTGCGCTTCGAGGTGGCCGCCGGTTTTCCCGACTACCAACCGGAATTGCCGGGCGGGCAGCCCACCGGGGGCCGTTCCCTGGGTGCGGCGCCATTCGACCTCAGCCGGATCGGCGACTGGGCCGATCGGATCACCGCGTTTCCGGCCGACTGGTCCAACGTCGGGTTCGATGCCGAAACCCGGGCACGTCTGCACGCCGACGTGGACGCGCAGGGGGAGGTCTGCGTGGCCGGGACGGCACTGATCGCCGGTCTCCTGCAGGGGCTGCTCGACATCGGGGTGACCCCGCGCACCGGCGCACGGGCCACCGAACTGTTGCTCGACGCCGACGGCATCGCCGGTGTCCGGATCGACGGGGCCGACGGGAGCATCGCCGTCCGCGCCCGCCGTGGCGTCGTCCTGGGCACCGGCGGCTTCGAATGGGATCCGGTGCTGTCACAGGCTTTTCTGCGCGGACCGATGCACGGTGCCGTGTCACCGCCGAACAACACCGGGGACGGCCTGCGGATGGCGATGGCACTGGGTGCGGACCTGGCGAACATGGGCGAGGCGTGGTGGGTACCGATCGTCCGGATTCCGGACGACACTATCGACGGCCGACAGCGCAGCCGCAGTGTGCGGTTGGAGCGAACGCGCCCGCGCAGCATCATCGTCAACCAGGCGGGCCGCCGGTTCGTCAACGAGGCGGGCGAGTACAACTCGATGGCCGGCGCCTTCCATTACCTGCAGCCGGGTAAAGGTTATGTCAACGACCGCGCCTGGATGGTTTTCGACTCAGTTCATCTGAACAGCTACGGTTTTCTGGGTATCGCACCGGGCGAACCGGTTCCCGGCTGGTTCTGCGAGTCGGCCGACCTCACCGAACTGGGCGCCAAAACCGGTATCGACGCCGGCGGGCTGACCGCCACCGTCGCGCGATGGAACCGCAACGTGGCGGCCGGTGCCGACCCCGATTTCGGCCGCGGCTCCAGCGCCTACGACGGTTACTGGGGCGACGAGCGCGCCACCACCCTGGCCGGAAAAACATTGGGCCCCATCGATACCGCTCCCTTCTATGCGGTGCCGATTCACGTCGGATCGATGGGCACCAAGGGTGGGCCACGCACCGACCACGACGGCCGGGTGCTGCATGTCAGCGGTCACCCGATCCCGGGCTTGTTCGCCGCGGGCAACGCGATGGCCGGTGCGACCGGCCGTGCCTACGGCGGGGCGGGCGGAACCATCGGTCCGGCAATGGTTTTCGGATACCGGGCCGGTCACGCTGCCGCAACCGGTGAATCCGTCAAG
>NZ_JCALDW010000014.1:0-132792 GCF_059813065.1 Mycobacterium sp. NGS24 | reverse complement strand
GCCACCATGCCGATCACCGCGGCGAGACGCACCAACCCGGTCCACCGAAGTCGCGGTGAACTCACGGCCCCTGCCCGTGGCCGTTCTTGCGGCCCAGCGCGGAGTTGTTGGCGTGGCGGGTGCGCGAATGTGTCTGCGGTCGTCGGCGGGGCGAACTCGGGGGCAGCGGCGGCAGCGCCTGCTCGCCGTCGGATTGCAGCTTGTCGATCAATTCGTCGGCGACCTCGGCCAGTTTGCGTTCGTCGGCGTAGGCAAGCCGGGACGGCAACTCCTGCAGCGGCACCCACGCCACCTCAGCGACCTCCAGATCCTCGTCGGAGAGCTCACCGCCCAGGAACCGCATCAAATAGTGGTGCACGGTCTTGTGCACCCGTCGGCCGTCGGTGACGAACCAGTAGTCGATGCGTCCCAGCGCGGCCAGGACACTGCCGCGGATCCCGGTCTCTTCGGCGACCTCACGGATGGCGGTCTGCTCGGCGGTCTCGCCGAGTTCGATGTGACCCTTGGGCAGCGACCACAGCATCCTGCCACGGCGGTCGACCCGGCCGATCAGCGCGGCGACCTGCTCGTCGCGTGGACCGTCGATGCCGTCGATGACCAGCCCGCCGGCCGACGTCTCGTGCACGGTTCGCAGCCGGTCGCTGTTGCGGCGGGCGCGACGTTTGGCTGCGGTCGCCGGGGTGGGTGGGGCGTCGGCGGGAGGGCTGTCGGTCACGCTTTCCGCCGGACGGGCGCCGCCACGACCGCGACGCCGACCCCGGCGCCGACGTGGTTTGGCCTGTTCGCCCTCCGACACCCAAGCGATATTAGCTGGCACGGGCTATTCTCCCGGACGCACTCGCCGTTGGCGAGTACCTTTGGTCACATTCGTCGCGTTAGCCTCAATAGCCCCGTGGGTGGCGGGGTTGCTGGGTGGCCGTGACGCCGAGCGTCACGCTAGCGCGACGCTGGGCGTCGAGCGCCACGCTGGCGTGACGCTCGGGGGGCCCGCCATGACGCTCGGGGGGCCCGCCATGACGCTCGGGGGCCCGCCGTGACGCTCGGGCTGCTGGCGTGCGCTGAGTCACCGCGGCATTCCTATTAGGCTCACCGAACGTGGCCGAACCCGCCCAAGACGCCGAACTGCTGACCGCGGCCGCGGTGGCACTGCACCAGTACGCGCCGGTACTGGGCGAACTGGGTGCGGCATTCACCGGCGCCGGTCATCAGCTCTATCTGGTCGGCGGTTCGGTGCGCGACGCGCTGCTGGGCCGGCTGAGCCCGGATCTGGACTTCACCACCGACGCCCGGCCCGCACAGATCCAAGCGATCGTGCGCCCGCTGGCCGAGGCGCTGTGGGACACCGGCATCGAGTTCGGCACGGTCGGGGTGGGCCTGCGCGGGCACCGGCTGGAGATCACCACGTTCCGCGCCGACACCTACGACCAGGTGTCCCGTAACCCCGAGGTGCGGTTCGGGGACCGCCTCGAAGACGATCTGGTGCGCCGCGACTTCACCGTCAACGCGATGGCCGTGGCCGTGACGCCGACCGGGGCAGGGGAATTCCTCGATCCGCTCAACGGGCTCGCGGCGTTGCGTGCCCGAGTGCTGGACACCCCGTCGTCCCCGGAGGTTTCCTTCGGCGACGACCCGCTGCGGATGCTGCGCGCCGCCCGGTTCGTCTCCCAGCTCGGGTTCACCGTGGCGCCGCGGGTACTGGCCGCCATCGAAGAGATGGCCCCGCAGCTGGCTCGGATCAGCGCCGAACGGGTGGCCGCCGAACTGGACAAGATGCTGCTCGGCAAGCACCCGGTCGCGGGCATCGAGCTGCTGGTGCAGTCCGGGATGGGCGCGGTGGTGCTGCCCGAGATCGGCGGCATGCAGATGGCCATCGACGAACACCACCAGCACAAGGACGTCTACCAGCATTCGCTGACCGTGCTGCGCCAGGCCATCGAACTCGAGGACGGGGAACCGGATCTGGTGCTGCGCTGGGCCGCGCTGCTGCACGACATCGGCAAGCCCGACACCCGGCGCCACGAGCCCAACGGCGGGGTGAGCTTCCACCACCACGAGGTGGTGGGGGCAAAGATGGTTCGCAAGCGGATGCGGGCGCTGAAGTACCCCAAACAGCTGGTCGACGACGTAGCGCAATTGGTGTTCCTGCACCTGCGGTTCCACGGCTACGGCGACGGCAAATGGACCGACTCGGCGGTGCGCCGCTACGTCACCGACGCGGGTCCGCTGTTGCCGCGGCTGCACAAGCTGGTGCGCGCCGACTGCACCACCCGCAACAAGCGCCGGGCCGCCCGGTTGCGCGCGTCCTACGACCGGCTGGAGGAGCGGATCGCCGAACTCGCCGCGCAGGAGGACCTGGACCGGGTGCGCCCGGACCTGGACGGCAACGAGATCATGCGGCTGCTGGACATCCCGGCCGGCCCGCAGGTGGGGGAGGCGTGGAAATACCTCAAGGAGCTGCGGTTGGACCGCGGGCCGCTGTCGCACGAGGAGGCCACCGCGGAGCTGTTGGCGTGGTGGGCAGCGCGGACAGCTGACCAATCGGACTAGTTCTAGGTCCGGAGAAAACACGCTGGGCTTCCAGTCGCCCTAGTGTCTCCGGTGGTTCCGGCACCGGAGGTTCGGCCAGCTGCCCATGCTGGCAGTGCCGGATAACTGCGGCGGAACCGCTGGCGGTGCCACCACGTCCAACCCGACGTGGAGTATTGCTTGAGCGGCGAGGACGGCACCGCCGCGATCTGGAATCGGACCCCCGACTTCGACCTCAACGGCGACGGCACTCCCGACGCAATCAAGCTCGATCTCGACGGGGACGGCATCGGTGACGACGTGCTGGCCGATCTGGACGGCGACGGGATCGTCGACCACGGTGTGCTGGACGTCGATGACAACGGCAGCCCGGAAAGCTATTTCGTCGACGACGGGTCCGGGACGTGGCGGGTCGCTGTGGACCGGGGCGGGCAGTTGCGGTGGTTCGGCCTGGACGGGGTCGAACACACCGGCGGGCCCCTGGTCGACTTCGACGGCCACGGTGAGCCCGACGACCGGTTGTTGGACACCGATGGTGACGGTCTGGCCGACCAGGTGCTGTGCACCGGCCCGCAGGGCGTCACCGGGTACGTCGACACCGACGGTGACGGGCGCTGGAATATCCGGCTCACCGACGTCGACGGCGACGGCACAGCCGACGCCGCAGGCAGCCTGTGAGCCCCCACGCCGTGAGCATAGCTAACTATCGGGGGCCGCCCACTTTCGTTTTGACAGAAGGTCGTTTCTGGTGTGCACTGTCAGCCTGTTCCGTGCACTCAAGCCCAGGCAGCCGGGGTGAAGTGACAGCTGGAGGCAGCCGGTTTAGTTTTACGCAGACCCTGACTCAGCGAGTGCAAATAACTAGGGAGACATATAGAGGGCAAACGCAACAGTTGTCACTCCAGAACTACTGCGTAGTACGCAGCAGCGGATCGAGACGCGCCTGCAGGAGGCGGCCGCGATCGCCAATCAATACCTGAGTGGCCACGAGAACATCATCAGCGGCACGGGTTGGGCGGGCGATGCCGGCAACACCTCCTTGAGCACCGCGGGCCACATTCACCACGACCTGCAGCAGATCATGACGGGCGGGCAGCGGCTGGCGCACGGCCTCGGCCAGGCGGCGGTGCTGATGGAAAACCACGAAGCTGACGCGGCGCACAACCTCAACGGGGTGTTCGGGGGAGGGACGCAGGCGGTCTAGCCCGAGTCGTCCCAGTCACATCCCGCTGACCACTCTCAAGTAAGGAAGCAACCGTCATGGCAGATCACATCGTTTACAACCACGGTGCCGTCGTCGGCTTCGCCGGCGAGGTCGGGGGGCAGGCCGCGCAGCTGATGGAGATTCACAGCGACGTCCTCAACCTCACCCAGGCACTGGGAGACTTCTTCCAGGGCCACGGCGCCACCGCGTTCTTCGACGCCCAGCAGCAGATGCTGCACGGCCTGGAGGACCTGATCCAGACCGTCAGCCGGCATGCCCACACCGTGCACAGCGTCGACGAGATGGCGCAGGCCACCGACGCCCAAATGGGCAACTTGTTCCTCTAGCCACATTGATCGGCCCGGGGCGCATGCATTGCGTGCGCCCCGGACCTATGTCAAGGACCATCGTGTTAACCACCACCCTCGACGGGCTCTGGGCCCTGCAAGTGCTCACCGGCATCGAGACCATCGCCCCTGAGCTCGGGCTGCGCCCGCATCTGCCCAGCGTGGAGTCGCGGCGGCTGGCGCTGGAACACCCCGTCACCGCCGAGTTGCGCGAGGCCGGCGTGCTCGACGACGCCGGCACCGTGGACAGTGCCGTGGTGGAGTGGTTGACCGTCCTGCATCGACGTGACATCGCGCTGTTCATGCAGATGCGCGCCCCTGGCCAGGTGACGCCCGATCGAGCACTCCTGGCCCGATTCGCGCAGTGGTGGGTTGCCGTGGAACGTTCCGGGGACCTGATCCGGATCAGCGGCGCCGGCATCTCGAGTGCGGAAGGCGCGGCGAGCACCGTGCTTGATGCCGAGATCACCCGCCTGTGTGGTCAGAACACACCGGCGGCGCTACGGCCGGTCACGCTGGACGCCGCCGCGTTGCGCGCGGCGTCGGCGGACCACGCTGCGGTGGTCAGGTTCCTGGCCGGTCAGGGGCTCGATGCCGATCAGCGCAAGAGCCTGACGCTGGCCGCCGATCCGGACCGGTCCGCCCAGGCGTCGATCGTGGCCATGCAGTCCGGGGTGGCGACGGGGACCTCGCGTCGAACTCACGTCGACGCGAGCGCTGTGACGGTGATCGACATCCCCGAGGGACGGTTGGTCGCCGAGAACGTCTACTCAGCGGGCAAGACGTGGACGATCCTGGCACCGGGAACCAAGAGCAACATCGCCGCTGCGATCAATCGCATGGTGCGGCGGCTGCCCGCCGATCAGGAATGGTATTCGTACCGAAAAGTCGTGTAGTCGAGAGGTATAGGTCGAGTGTTTAGCGATGGCGTCGTGACGAATTCGTGGAATGCAGCCGCGAACACCGCGGAACCAGTCGGTGCGTCCGCCGGGCGTTACCAACACCAGGAGTCCGTGTCGGGGACGTTGCGGATCTCCGACATGGTGGCGCCCCGCAAAATTCCGCCCGGCTCGGGTTGGCGGAAGTTCCTCTACCACGCGACTTTCAAGGCCCTCAACCTCGGCGAGTCACCGGCCGAACGGCACTACCGGGAACTGCAGGAGCGGATCCGCCGGCACATCCGTAAGCAGTACGTGATCGGAGTGGTCTCGGGCAAGGGAGGTGTCGGCAAGACCACCATGACAGCGTGCATCGGCGGTGTCTTCCGGGAGTGCCGGCCCGACAACGTCGTCGCGATCGACGCGGCGCCCGGATTCGGAACCCTGGCCGGCCGCATCGACGAATCACCGCCGGGCGACTATTCGGCAGTGCTCAACGACACCGACGTGCAGGGCTACGCCGACATCCGAGAACACTTGGGGCAGAACAGCATCGGTCTGGACGTATTGGCCGGCAACCGGGCCTCCGACCAACCGCGGCCCCTGGTCCCGTCGATGTTCACCGGCGTGCTGTCACGGCTGCGCCGCACCCACACCGTCATCGTGGTGGACACCTCCGACGACCTCGAACACCCCGTGATGAAGGCCGTGCTCGAGTCCTGCGACGCGCTGGTCTTCGTCTCCGGTCTGACCGCCGACACCTCGCTGCCGGTGACCCGCGCCATCGACCTGCTGAGGTCGATGGGCTACCACGAACTAGTCTCCCGCAGCACCGTGGTGCTCAACGACAGTCGCAACAAATACGACCCCGATGCGCGTGACTACCTCACCGAACGTTTCCGCCAATCCGGCGCGACCGTCGAATTCATGCCGTACGACCCGTACCTCGCCAAGGGCGGAATCATCGATACCCGCCACGAATTGACCAAGAAGACCCGGCTGCGGCTGTTCGAGATCGCTGCGGCGCTGGCCGACAAATACATTCCGGACGCCGACAGGCCGCGCTAATGGCCGCTCTGGTTGGCAAGGTCTCGTTTCCGGCCCGTTGCGCGGTCGCCGTGGTGTGCGGCGACCACCTGCTCTCACAGGTGTACCCGGCCTCGGTCCCGATCGAGGTCTTCATCGACAACATCGTCGAACTGCTCAACGACGAGCTCAAACGACGGGGCCTGCCCGGACTCGAACCCGGCGTCGGATACGAACTGCACAAGGCCAACGGGGTACGCCTCGACATCACCAAGACCCTCGACGAACTCGGCGTGGAAGACGGCGCCACTCTCATCCTGGTACCCGCTGCCGAAGGCGAGTCCTTCGAGCCGCAGTACGAGTCGCTGTCCACCGGTCTGGCCCGGGTCGGCAAGAAACTCTTCGAACCGGTCACGATGCAGACGGCCGCGCACACCGCCCTGTCGATCGTCGCGATGGTCGTCATCACCGTTCTCGGACTGGCTGTGCGGCAACGTATTTCGAACGATTCGTTGATGTCCAGCTGCGTCGTTGCAGCGCTGGCCCTCTGCTGCGGCGGTGGCGCCCTGGCCGTCTGGCGATGGTGGCCCGACCGCATCGACATGCTCGACGGGCTCGGCTGGCTGGCGGTACCGCTGACCGCGGCGGCACTGGGCGCCGGCGCGCCGGGCAGACCGGGATCCGCGCACCTGTTCATCGCCGCGCTGGCGGCCGGAGTTCTGACCTGCGGAATGGCCACGGCCACCGGGCGCCATGTCAGCGCCGCAGCGGCAGCGGTGACGCTGTGCGCACTGGGCGCCCTCGTAGCGGCCACCCGGATGTGGTGGCCGGTGCCGGCCCAGTGGCTGGGCATGACCACCCTGGTGGCGCTGCTGTTGACCCTGACCCTTGCCCCGACGTTTGCGCTGTGGGTCGCCCGGATCCGGCCGCCGTACTTCGGGTCGATCACCGGACGCGACCTGTTCCGGCGCAGCGACGGGATGCCGGTGGATGCTGTCTCGCCGGTCAGTGACGCGGTCGAGGGTGCTGAGGACGGTGCGAATCCGGACACCACGCCGCGCGGCGCCCAGATCGCGGCCGCGGCCAAACGAGCCAACAGTGTGCTCACCGGAATATGCGTGGGCGCCGGAGCGACGTTGCCGATTGCGGTGTGGGCCACCCTGATGCCGGGCCGGGACCGGGGTACGCCGGCCGCCGTGCTCGCGGCGCTGTTCGTGGTGATCTTCATCAGCCGGGGTCGGGCGTTCGCCGACAAACATCAAGCGATCGCCCTGGTCTGCGGGGCCGCGGCCGCAACATGTGTCGGTGTCGTGAAATACGTGGTGCGCGAACCGGCGTCGTCGGGACATGCGCTGGTGCCCGGGTCGGTGGTGTTGGCCATTTTCGCCGGGGCGGGACTGCTGGCGGCGCTGCTGGTGCCGGTCACCAGGTTCACGCCGCTGGTGCGAATGGCCGCCGAATGGTTGGAGATCGTGGCGATCATCGCGGCGCTGCCGCTGGCCGCCTGGATCGGTGGGCTGTTCACCTGGGTGCGCATGCGATGAGACGGCTCGCGGCCCGACTCAGCGGCGTCGTCCTGACCGGGGCAGTGCTCGCGGTTTCAGCGAACCCTGTTGCAGCACATGCAATCCCACCGCCGGTCATCGATCCCGCCCGGGTGCCGGCGGATGGCAAACCCGGTCCCGAGCAGCCGATGCGGCAGAGCAACATGTGCGCCCGAACCATCACCGTGGCGGACCCCAACGTGTCGGTCACCGCACCGGGTTTCACCATGCTCAACATCAGCAAAGCGTGGCAGTACTCCACCGGCAACGGGGTTCCGGTGGCGATCATCGACACCGGTATCAATCCCAGTCCCCGGCTGCGGGTGGTCGCCGGCGGGGACTACATCATGAGCGGTGATGGCCTGATGGACTGCGATTCGCACGGGACCATCGTGGCCTCGGTCATCGGGGCTGCGCCGCAGGGCAGCCCGATGCCCGCTCCCATGCCCAGCACCCCCGCGTTCGCACCGCCGGCCGGGCCGCCGGCTGTCGACGCCGCGCCACCGCCGCCCGGGGGACCGCCGCCACCGCCGGCCGCGCCGCCGCCGCCCGCGCCGGTGACGGTGACCGAGACCAAGCCGGCACCGCCGCCGCCTCCGCCGCCGTCCGACGAACCGGCCAACGCCCCAGGGGATCCCGGCACCGGAACCACCGATGTCCCCGAGGTGCCGGGCCCCGCGCCCGGCGCCCCCGACGGGGTGGTCGGCGTCGCGCCGCACGCCGTCATCATTTCCATCCGGCAGTCATCACGCGCCTATGAACCGGTGAACCCGGGACCCGGCGACTCGGAAGTGCGCAAGAAGGCGGGTTCGATCGCGACCCTGGCCAGCGCGATAGTGCACGCCGCCAACATGGGTGCCAAGGTCATCAATATCAGTGTGACGTCCTGTGTTTCGGCCGCTGATCCGCTTGATCAGGCCGCCATCGGCGCGGCAGTCTGGTATGCGGCCACCGTCAAGGACGCGCTGATCGTGGCTGCGGCCGGCAACGACAGCGAGGACGGCTGTGCGCAGAATCCCAGCTTCGATCCGCTGATCACATCCGACCCGCGCGACTGGCACCAGGTCAAGACCGTCTCCTCGCCGTCGTGGTTCTCCGACTACGTGTTATCGGTTGGGGCCGTGGACAATACCGGCGCACCGATCAGCAAGAGCCTGGCCGGTCCCTGGGTGGCCGCCGCGGCGCCTGGGGTAGGCATCATGGGGCTGTCGCCGCAGACCGGAGGGCCTGTCAACGCCTACCCGCCGATCCATCCGGGCGAGAAGAACATGCCCATCTGGGGTACCAGTTTCTCGGCAGCCTATGTCAGCGGCGTCGCGGCGTTGGTGCGGGCGAAGTACCCGGCGTTGTCCGCACACCAGATCATCAACCGCATCGTGCAGACGGCCCACAACCCGCCCCGGGGCGTGGACAACCAAGTCGGCTACGGCGTGGTCGATCCGGTAGCCGCGCTGACATTCGATGTGCCTGCGGGAGAACGGCTACCACCATCCGCGCACAGCCGCATCATCACCCCTGCCGCTCCGCCGCCTGCGCCGGACCACCGTGCCCGCAATGTCGCTCTGGTATTCGCCGGGCTGGTGGTGGCCGCAGTCGGGGCGGTGGCGCTGATCGCCCGGGCACGGCGGTGACGATGACGGCAGCAAGCAGGCTCGCCGTCATCGCGGTCGTGTTCAGCGCAGCTGTCCTCGGCTTGGCGCTGGGCGGGTACTGTGGTGCCGCAACAGGTTTGGCGTGCTCGGTGCTGGCAACTTCTGTCCCGTGGCGCGGTCATACCGCGTGGTCGTGGTTGCTGTTGTGGCACCGGCGGAATCGGCCGATTCCGTGGACCGCGCCGCGCACCGTCGCCAATGACCGGGCCGGGGGCGGTGTCCGATTCCAGGATGGTGTAGCGGTCGCGGCGGTGCAACTGCTGGGCAAGGCGCACGCACCGACACTGTTCACCGGCTCGACCTCCGCCCGCACCGAAAACGCTGTCGACATCGCTGATTTGCAGCCGCTGATGCAGCAGAGTCTCGGTCTCGCCATCGACTCGCTCAGCGTGATGAGCAGTGGAGCCCGGCGGCGGGCCACCGGTGACTACCCGCGGGTGTACGACACGCTGATCGGCACCCCGCCGTATGCCGGGCAGCGTGAGACCTGGGTGGTCGTGCGCGTCAGCGCGCTCGCCAATGCCGAAGCGCTGCAATGCCGTTCCTCGATCGGCACCGCGACGCTGGCCGCCGCGCAGCGGGTCAGTGCGGCCATGCGCCAACAAGGGATCCGCGCGAAAGTCGCGACCGCCACCGACATCGTCGAATTGGAGCGTCGGCTCGGCAAATCGGCGCTGGCGGTTCCGAACCGTCGCTGGCGATCGGTCCGCGGCGACGGTGGCTGGCTAAGCACCTACTGGTATCCCCCCACCGCCATCACCGAAGAGGCGCTGGCGCAGGCGTGGTCGATGCGTGCCGACGGAATCACCCAGAACGTCACACTTTTCGGGGACGGAAGCGTTACCGCCACCTTGACGGTACGCAGCGCCCAACCGCTGACCGTACCGCCGAGCACGGTGCTGCGGACGTTGCCTGGTGAGCAGGCGGGTGCCGTCGCCGCCAACTTGTGTGGCCCGATGCCGGCGCTACGCGGCGTCCGGCGCGGATCGCTGACCGGTCCGCTCGTCATTCCGATCGGTCCGTCCGGGGTGCTGCTCGGCAAAACCGCTGCAGGACAACGCATGATGCTCCCGCTGGATGATCCCGGTGAATTCAGCCGCGTCCACGTCGCCGCCGACGACGCACTGGTCAAGCGGTTGGTGGTGCGGCTGGCCGGCTCCGGTGACCGGGTGACGGTGCACACCCGGGATGCCGAACGCTGGGCCAGCGTCCGGATGCCGGAGGTGGCCGTCACTGACGCGACCAAACCGATCGCAGGAACCACGGTCAGTGTCGTCGACGGCACTGTCACACCCGGTCCCCGCCCGAATACGGTGATCTCCGTGGGGGATCCGGGTGCCCCTTACCGTGGCGCCGCGAGCGTCGTGATCACCCAGCAGGGGCAGGCGACGGTCGAGGTGGCGACCGTCATCGGGGTGCACGCCGTGGAGATCGAGCTGTTCCGGGCCGAGAATCGCTACGTCTCTTCTGAACCCACGAACGTGCGCAGCGGCGAGCTTGCGGCAGCGGAATCGCCATGACCAGCAGCACCAGCACGGCCGCCGCCCGCAAGCGGTTCGATCAGGCAATGATGTTGTTGGACCGAGATGTCGACGGTGCCAGGGCCCGGTTCGCGGAAGCCACCGAGATCGATCCGTCGATGGCGGATGCGTGGCTGGGCCGGATCGCCGCGGGCGATGAATCCTTAACGACAGTCCAGCAGCTGTACACGTACGGGTCGCGGTTGCATCGGGAGACCAACCGGCTCGGGGTGCGGTTGTCGGCGCCAATCAAAGCCGGGCCGTATCTGTCCATATCGGTGACCGAGGCCTCGCATGCCGGGCTGGCGCTGGCGAGCGCGCTCGTCGACGACCGTCAGTACGAGAAATCCGAAGCACTGCTGGCGGATTCGGCGCTGCTGGATTCGTGGGAGAACCACCAGTGGCGGCAGCATCTCGAGGCTTACCTGATGTTCGCCACGCAACGCTGGCCGGATGTGATCGCAGTGGCGGCGGCGATCTTGCCGCCGCAGGCGATCATCAGGTCGGTCGTCACGGCGGCCACCTGCGCCTTGGCTGCGCATGCCGCCGCACATCTGGGCCAGGCGCGGGTCGCACTGGAGTGGGCGGACCGGGTCGAGGTGCGAACCGGCCAGGCGATGCCCACCCAAACCAGCCGGCACCTCGCTGCCGCCGCGATCGATGCCGCCGATTTCCCGTTGATTGCCGCGGATCTGGCCTACGTCCGGGGGATGGCGCACCGTCAACTCGGCGACGAACACCAGGCGCAGGTGTGGTTGTCCAAGGCGACGATCAACGGTGCGCTGATGGAATCCGCGAAGCACGCGTTGGCCGATCCCGGCCTGCAGCTGGTGATCACCGACGAGGAAACGATCGGCACCCGGACGGACAAGTGGGACGTCAGCACCCAGCGCTCGGCTCAGCAGCGCACCGAGGCCGAACACGAGGAGCGCCGCAACGAACTGCTGACGCAGGGGCGGGCACTGCTGGAAAACCAAGTGGGCCTGGCGGAAGTCAAGCGGGCGGTCGCCGAACTGGAGGACCAGATCGAGGTACGTGCGTTGCGGTTGGCGGCCGGGCTACCGGTCGCCAACCAAACCAATCACATGCTGTTGGTGGGACCGCCCGGAACCGGAAAGACCACGACCGCTGCAGCTTTGGGAAAGATCTATGCCGGACTGGGGATTGTGCGTCACCCGGAGATCGTGGAAGTCAAGCGGGCGGACTTCTGCGGCGAGCACATCGGAGCGTCCGGGCCGAAGACCTACGAGCTGATCAACCGTTCGCTCGGCCGGATCCTGTTCATGGATGAATTCTATTCGTTGGTGGAACGTCACCAAGATGGCCGACCGGACATGATCGGCATGGAGGCGGTCAACCAGCTGCTGGTCGCGTTAGAGGTGCACCGGTTCGACTTCTGCTTCATCGGGGCGGGTTACGAGAAGGAAGTCGACGAATTCCTTACGGTCAACCCGGGTTTGGCGGGCCGCTTCAATCGCAAGTTGCGTTTCGAGTCCTACACTCCGGATGAATTGGTCGAGATCGCGGTGCGCTACGGCAGTCCGCGTGCCACCGTGATCGAGCCGGCGGCGGCCGACGCGCTGAACGCTGCGTGCGCGAAGCTGCGTGCGTATCGCGCGCCCGACGGCACGCACGGTATCGATGCGATGCACAACGGGCGCTTCGCGCGCAACGTCGTCGAACGCGCCGAACGACTGCGGGATTCGCGGGTGGCCGCCCAACACCGCAGCGCGAAAGGGTCGGTCACGATCGACGACCTGCAAACCCTACGCAGCGCCGACGTGATCACCGCGGTACGGGAAGCCTGCGCGGAAAAGCATGTGGGGCTTGATATTTGATGGAGCGACCGCGCCGCAGCGGCAGCGTCTGACGCTTACACCTCGATGACGACGGCGCCGCCCTGCCCGCCGCCGGCACACATGGCCGCGACCCCGATCCCGCCGCCGCGCCGGGCCAGCTCGTAGGTCAGGGTGGTGATCATCCGGGCACCGGACGCCGCGATCGGGTGACCGAGGCTGCAGCCGCTGCCGGAGAAGTTCACCTTCTCCTCGTCGATGCCGTACTCGCGGCACGCGGCGATCGGCACTGAGGCGAACGCCTCGTTGATCTCCCACAACGCCACGTCCTCGACGGACAACCCGGCCCGCTGCAGCACTTTGCCGATCACCTTGACCGCACCGAGCCCGCAGTCGCGCGGCGGCACGCCGGCAGCTGCCCAGGCCCGGACCTTCGCCATCACGTTCAGCCCCTCGGCGGCGGCATAGTCGGCCTCCACCAGCGCGACCGCGGCGGCCGCGTCATTGGTGCCGCTGCTGTTGCCCGCGGTGATCGAGAACCCCTCGATCTCGGGATGCAGCACCTTCAGGCCGGCTAGCTTCTCCACCGTGGTGTCGCGGCGTGGGTGTTCGTCGACGGAGAAGTCGACCACCGACCCGTCGTGCACGGTGATCTTCAGCGGCAGGATCTCGTCGGTGAACTTGCCGGCGTCCTGCGCGGCGACCGCGCGCTGGTGCGACCGAGCCGCCCAGGCATCCATCTCCTCCCGGGTGATCCCGACCGACTGCGCGGTGTTCCAGCCAACGGTGATCGACATGTCTTTGGCCGGCGCGTCCGGCGTCTCGACGTGGGTGGGCGGCATCCACCGCTCCTCGAATTTGAGCTCCGGACCGGGGATGCGCCAGTTGGTCAGCGGCGTCATGGACAGCGACTGCACCCCGCCGGCGATCAGCACCCGCTCCATGCCGGAGCCGATCTGCGCGGCAGCGTTGCCGATCGCGGTCAGGCTGCCCGCGCAGTGCCGGTTCACCGACTGTCCGGGCACATGCTCCAAACCGGTGGCGGTGGCCGCGTAGCGCGCCAAATCGCCGCCGCCGTAATGCGATTCGGCGAAGATGATGTCGTCGATGGCCGCCGGGTCCACCCCGGAGCGGCGCACCACCTCAGGCAGCACAGCGGTAATCAGCGTCTCGGGCGGGGTGTTGACGAGCGTGCCCTTGAAGGACCGACCGATCGCAGTCCGAACAGCGCCGACGATGACGGGTGTGGCCATGACAAACCTCGAGCTTTCTGTGGGGAGTCCGGCCCAATCGTAGCAAGTACCGTATTTACAATAGTAGTGAGCTATGTAACGCTCGCGTTGTCGAGCCCGCAGTCGTGCGAGGGCGGATGCCGGGGTGCCCCCTCCGGATGGCGGCGGTAGGCCCGGACTGTCCACACCATGCCTCCGACGAGCAGCACGGGACCCGGGCACACGTCCGCCCAACCCCGTCCGAATAGCGCCGTTTACGCAACCGCTACGTCTAAACTGCTCCCAGGATTTGCCACGCCGAACGAACTGAATGAACGGAGTGATTCGGGGGTGCACCGGATCTTGCTGATGGCGGTGGCGCTGGCCGTGACGACGGCGCCGTTGGTCGCGCCGCCCGCATCGGCAATCACTCCGCCCGCTATCGATCCGGGAGCGCTGCCGCCGGACGTGACGGGCCCCGACCAGCCGACCGAGCAACGCGTCCAGTGCTCCGGGCCCACCGTCCTGCCCGAATCCACCTTCCACGACCCGCCGTGGAGCAACTCCTACATCGGGGTGACCGAAGCCCATAAGTTCGCGACCGGGGCAGGGGTGACCGTCGCCGTCATCGACACCGGCGTCAACGCCTCGCCGCGGGTCCCGGCCGAACCCGGCGGCGACTTCGTCGACCAGGCCGGCAACGGGTTGTCGGACTGCGACGCGCACGGAACCCTGACCGCAGCCATCATCGGGGGGCGGCCGGCGCCCACCGACGGGTATGTCGGCGTCGCCCCGGACGCCCGTCTGCTCTCGATCCGGCAGACCTCGGAAGCGTTCGAGCCGGTCGGCTCCCAACCCAACCCGAACGACCCCAACTCGACGCCGGCAGCCGGGTCGATCCGCAGCCTCGCGCGGGCGGTGGTGCACGCCGCCAACCTCGGTGCCGGCGTCATCAACATCAGCGAGGCCGCCTGCTACAAGGTGACCAAACCGATCGACGAGGCCAGCCTGGGCGCCGCCATCGATTACGCGGTCAACGTCAAGAACGTGGTGGTGGTGGTCGCGGCCGGCAACACCGGTGGCGACTGCGCGCAGAATCCGCTGCCGGACGCCGCGAACCCCAAGGACTCGCGCGGTTGGACGAAAGTGCAGACCGTCGTCACGCCCGCGTGGTACGGAGACCTGGTGATCACCGTCGGTGGCATCGGACAGACCGGTGTACCCAGCACGTTTTCCATGCACGGGCCGTGGGTCAACGTGGCCGCCCCGGCTGAGAACATCATCTCGCTGGGCGGTCAGGGCGAGCCGGTGAATGCGCTGCAAGGCAAGGAGGGCCCGGTGCCGATCGCCGGCACCTCGTTCGCCGCGGCCTACGTCTCGGGCCTGGCCGCGCTGATCAGGCAGCGTTTTCCGCAGCTGACGCCCGCGCAGGTGATGAACCGCATCCAGGCCACCGCACGGCACCCGGGCGGCGGCACCGACAACCTGGTCGGCGACGGCGTCGTCAATGCGGTCGCGGCGTTGACCTGGGACATCACGCCCGGGCCGGGGCAGATCCCCTACAGCGTCCGGCGCATGCCGCCGCCGGTGATCACACCGGGTCCCGACCGGCGGCCGATCACCGTGGTGGCGCTGGCCGTCGGGGGCCTGGCGCTGGCCCTGGTCCTCGGGGCACTCGCCGCGCGGGCGTTGAGGCGCCGATGAGAAATCCCATCAGGCTGCGCTTCAGCACCGGGCACACGTTGCTCCTGGCGGTGCTGGCACCGCTGGTCATTCTGTATTTCCTGCAGACGCGGTACTGGTGGGCCGGCATTGTGCTGGTGGCGCTGGGCGCAGTGGTCGCATTCGTCACCTTCTCCGGCCGCCGGGTCACCGGCTGGGTGGCGACGGTGTTCGCGTGGCTGCGCCGGCGCCGCAACCCGCCCGACGTTCCGTCCGAGCCGGTGGTGGGAGCCACGGTCAAGCCGGGCGATCACGTGGCGGTGCGCTGGCGCCGCGACCATCTGATCGCGGTGATCGAACTCAAGCCGCGCCCGTTCACACCGACGGTCATCGTCGACGGCCAGGCCCACACCGACGACGTGCTGGACACCCGCCTGCTCGAAGAACTGCTGTCGGTGCACTGCCCGGATATGGAAGCCGACGTGGTCTCGGCCGGCTTCCGGGTAGGCCGCACCGCCACCCCGGAGGTGGTGAACCTGTACCAGCAGGTGATCGGCGCCGACCCGGCACCGGCCAACCGGCGGACCTGGATCATGCTGCGGGCCGACCCCGAGCAGACCCACCGGTCGGCGCAGCGCCGCGACGAAGGGGTCGCCGGTCTGGCGCGCTACCTGGTGGCCTCGGCGACCCGCATCGCCGACGCCCTGGCCAGCCACGGTGTCGACGCGGTCTGCGGGCGCAGCTTCGACGACTACGACCACGCCATCGACATCGGCTTCGCCCGCGAGAAGTGGTCGATGATCCAGGGACGCGATTCCTACACCGCCGCCTACACCGCGCCGGGCGGCCCGGACCTGTGGTGGTCGGCTCGTGCCGACCACACCATCACCCGGGTCCGGATCGCTCCCGGCGTCGCCCCGCAGGCCACCGTGCTGCTCACCACGGCGGGCAAACCGAAGACGCCGCGGGGCTTCACCCGGCTGTTCGGCGGTCAGCGGCCCGCGCTGACCGGGCAGGATCTGGTCGCCGACCGGCACTGCCAGATCCCGATCGGCTCGGCTGGAATCCTGGTCGGCGAGACGGTGAACCGGTGCCCGGTGTACCTGCCGTTCGACGACGTCGACGTCAGCCTCAACCTCGGTGACGCGCAGACGTTCACCCAGTTCGCGGTGCGTTCGGCGGCCGCGGGCGCGGCGGTGACGGTCGGTGCGCACTTCGAGGAGTTCGCTCGGCTGATCGGTGCGCAGGTGGGACCGGTGGCCAAGGTGGTGTGGCCGAACGCGACCACATATCTGGGTCCGCATCCCGGTGTCGACAAGGTGATCCTGCGCCACAACATGGTCGGCACCCCGCGACACCGTGAGCTGCCGATCCGTCGAGTCTCGCCGCCGGAGGAAAGCCGCTTCCAACTGGCCCTGCCGAAGTAGGCCTATTCGCCGAATATTGGTGCAGGCGGGCCTGTCGCCAGCCACGATAATGGTTAGAGCATAAGGAGGACGATCCGATATGACTCAGCCGCAGACCGTGACGGTGGATCAGCAGGAGATTCTGTCGCGGGCAGACGAGGTGGAAGCGCCCATGGCGACGCCACCCAACGATGTTGCCCAGACGCCGTGTGGTCTGACGGCGGCGCGGAACGCGGCCGAGCAGCTCACGTTGTCCGCCCAGAACATGCGGGACTTCCTGACCGCCGGGGCCCGGGAACGCACCCGGCTGGCGACCTCGCTGCGCAATGCCGCCAAGGCCTACGGCGAGGTCGACGAGGAGGGTGCGGAGGCGCTGAACAGCGACGGTGGCGAGGTGGCCGGTGAATCGGCCGGCGGCGTCGGCGGCGACGGCTCCGCCGGGTTGCACGACACCGAACAGGTGGCGGCCGCAGGTGACGACGGCTTCACCGATCTGAAAGCCGCGGCAACCAAACTCGAATCGGGCGACCAGGGCGCGTCGCTGGCCGGGTTCGCCGACGGCTGGAATCAACTCAGCTTCGCACTGCAGGGTGACGTCAAGCGGTTCCGCATTTTCGAGAACTGGACTGGTGACGCGGCCACCGCGTGTGAGGCGTCGCTGGATCAGCAGCGGGAATGGATCACCCACATGGCCAAGCTGGCCCTCTCGCTGGCCAAGCAGGCCCAGTACATCGCGCAGCTGCAGGTGTGGGCCCGGCGCTCCCACCCGACGCTGGCCGACATCACCAAACTCGAAGAGCTGTCCAAAGATCCCGCCTACAAGGACCAGGCCATCAAGCTCTACGCGGAGTACCAGTCCAAGTCCGAGCAGGTGCTCAACGAGTACAACTCCAAGGCTCAACTGGAGCCGGTCAACCCACCGAAGCCGCCGGCGGCCATCAAGATCGACCCGCCACCCCCGGCGCAGACCCCCGGTTTGATCCCGAACCAGGTGATGCAGGTGGCGAGCATGGCGGGCGGGGGCTCAGGATCCCCCGGGATGCAGCCCCCGATGATGCCGCCCACCGGCGCAGGCGCGGGTGGCGGCGGGATGCCGTCCGGAGTGGGCGCAGAGCTGGGCGCGGCGGGTCGTGACGCGGCGGCGAGCCTGTCCAAAGACCCTGGCGTCAAGCCGATGTCGCTGGGCGGCGGTGGTGGCGGCGGTATGCCGTCGATGCCGCTGGCGCCCTCGACCGGCGCCGGCACCGGCATTCCCGGCGAATCCATGCGGCCCGCCGGGGCCGGTGACTTCGGCGGCATCGGTCAGGCCGGTGCGGGCCGCGGCGGCGGCATGGGCGGTGGCGGCATGGGCATGCCGATGGGCGGTCACGGCCAAGGCGGGGGTGGATCGAAATCCAAGGGCGCACAACAGGATGACGAAGCGCTCTACACCGAGGACAGGGAGTGGACCGAGGCCGTCATCGGCCAACGCCGCCGGCAAGACATGAAGGAGTCGAAGTGACCGACATGGAGATGGAACCGCACGTCGCGGCGGCGTTGGCCTTGGCGGCGCGGTTTCAGCAGGCCCTCGAGGGCACGCTGAACCAGATGAACCGCGGAGCGTTCCGCGGCACCGACGAAGCCGAGAGCGTCGAGGTGACCATCAACGGACACCAGTGGCTCACCGGGGTGCGCATCAACGACGGGTTGATCAAGGAACTGGGCGCCGAGGCCGTCGGCGCCAGGGTGAACGAAGCGCTGCAGAACGCGCAAGCCGCGGCGAGCAAATACAACGACGCCGCCGGGGAGCAACTCACCGCCGCACTGGCAGCGATGGGGAAAGCAGCAGGTGCCGGCTAAGCCCGGCGCGGCTTCTCGTAAATGGCTCTGAGTCGTTATTTTTTGCGTCGGCTCGTCGTTTCTTTTTGCAGTGTGAATTTCGCTGCAGCGGTGCGTTCCGGCACCGTCCCGATCATCAAATTGCTGCATGTAGCAGGCATTCACCTCGGTTAGGCTTGGTAACCATGACATCCGGTAGCAGTGAGCGGTTCACCTGGCCTGCGGGCTGCCGCGGCTGCCTGCCGGTCCGGCGATGCCGCGCCACGATCCGGGCCCGCCGTCCTGCTGCAACCCGGCAGTTGCGGGGAGGAGAGTAGGCGATGGGCATTCCGCGGCCGACCGGCGAATACACCGGTCAGATGCTGGAGCCGGGCGGTTGGCCCGAGTCCGACGAGGACACGTTCTACGAGCGCGCCCAGCAGTACAACAGCGTCCTGCGCAACGTCACCGATGTGATCGACGCCACCCGGCAGCAGCGGCTCGAGGTGTTCGACGGCGGCGTCTGGTCGGGCGGTGCGGCCAACGCCGCCAATGGCGCGCTCGGTGCGAATATCGACGAAATGGGCACGCTGCAGGACTATCTCGTGACGGTCATTACCTGGCACCGTCATATCGCCAATCTGATCGAGCAAACCAAGTCGGAAATCGGCAACAATGTGGACAGCGCTCAGCGTGAAATCATTGTGCTGGAAAATGACACCGAGTTGGAACCCGAGCAGCGGCAGAACGCGATCAATGCGCTGGTTCGGGCGACTCACCAGGCCAACACCAGCCTGGTCGCCGAGACCGCCGAACAGGTGCTGGCGTCGAAGAACTGGAAGCCGCCGCACAACGCGCTGGAAGAACTGCTGCACCAGGTGACGCCCCCCGCCCCGGAGGTGCCGACGCTGGTCGCGCCGACGCCAGACGTGCCCGTACCGGTGGGGCCGGCCCCGACGCCGTTCGAGCCGACGCCGGCCAACCCCTATGAGCCCATCGGCCCCGGTGTCCCGGTCACCCCGATCACGCCGACGCCGTTCGAGCCGACCCCGGCCAACCCGTATGACCCGGTCGGGCCGGGCGTTCCGGTGACTCCGGTGACCCCCGCCGACCCGGTCACGCCGGTGACTCCGGTGCCGCCGGTGATCCCGGTCAATCCGAACCAGCCGGTCACCCCGGTCACGCCGGTCAAGCCGTATCCGGAGCAGCCGGTCACCCCGGTGACGCCGGTGGCACCCGCCAAACCGGTCCACCCGACTCCGGCGCCCGGCCCGGCGCCGACCCCGGTCAACCCGACCCCGGTCCACCCCGCGCCGAGCCCGTCGCCGACCCCGGTCGGCCCCACGCCGAACCAGCCGTCGCTGCCGGTCGACCCGAGCACGCCTGCCACGCCGACCACGCCCAGCACCGAACCGGCGCACGTGAAGCCCGCCGCCGCGACCGACGTGTCACCCGGACACACCGGCCAGCAGGCCGGACCGTCGCACCGCGGTGACGACGCGTCGCCGGCGATGACTCCCGCCGCGGCCGGCGGCATTCCGGCAGCCACGCGCGGCTCCGCAGCAGCAGCCGGTTCGTCGTCGTCCGCAGGCGCGGGCCAAACCGCCGGTGCGCCAGCCGCATCCGGTGCCGGATCGCGTGCCGCGGGCGGCCGCGCCCCGCTGGGCGGGGCGGGCAAGGCACCGGCCGGTGCGACCACCCGCGCTGCCGCCGCGCGACACGCAGCACCCACACGTCCGGCACCACCGGACCGCAAGGATGACGAGAAGGACCGCAAGGAACCGGCGGTTGACGTGACGGCACTGCCGTCGGTTCCGGTCTCGGCCGCGCGGGCCGCGCGCGACGCGATGGCCGCAGCATCCGGCGCGGGGGGTGCCAAGAAGGATCCGCTGCGACTGGCCCGGCGGGTCGCGGCGGCGCTCAACGCGCGGGACAGCGGCGGCGATGACGACTACGGCTTCTTCTGGGTCACCGCCGTCACCACCGACGGCGAGATCGTGGTGGCCAACAGCTACGGGCTGGCCTACCTCCCCGACGGCGTCCAGCTGCCCGCCAAGGTGCACATGGCCAGCGCCGACCGTAACGTTCCGATCGACGAAAAGGCCCGCACCGCAACGTATCCGGTGCTCGCGGTACAGGGTTGGGCGGCCTACCACGACCTGCAGCTGCGGGCGGTGATCGGAACCGCCGAACAGCTGGCCAACTCGGATGCGGGTGTCGCCAAGATCATCCTGGAGGACGACGACATTCCGGACAGCGGGAAGATGGTCGGCCGGCTCCGCCTCGAGGTGGTCGACCCGGCAGCGGCCGCTCAACTGCAGGAGACCGACGACCTGCACCTGCTGGACCTGCTGCCGCCCCCGCCGGCCGACGCGAACGCGCCCGACGACGAGCGGCACATGCTGTGGTTCGACCTGATGAAGCCGATGACCAGCACGGCGATCGGCCGCGAGGTCGCGCACCTGCGCCGGTTCCACACCTACGCCGCGCACTGTCAGGACATCGCGCTGCACGCCGCCTACCACGCAGCCGACCCGGAAACGCAACGCCCGGCCGTCGTCGACTTCCTGTACTGGCGGTATGTCAGCGGTCTGCTCGACAGCGCGCTGGCGCACGCCCAGGGCGGGCGCTAGTCCGATCCGCCGGCCCGCCGATGCCGGGACGGTCGGGAATTGCTGCAGAGAGGGCCCGGTGAAGGCCGGTAAAATTGTGAACGGTAAGACCCCACTCAGAGAAGGGATGCTGCGATGGCCGAACCGCTGACCGTGGATCCCGCTCGCTTGATCGCCGCCGCAAGCAAGCTCACCGAACTCGTCTTCCCGACGCCCCCGGCGCCGGTGACGGTGCCCGGATCGGATGCGGTGTCGGCAGCGATCAACCAGACCATGCCGGGAATCGAGTCGCTGGTCACCGACGGCCTGCCCGGTGTCACCGCGGCGCTGAAACGCACCGCGACCAGCATGGGTACCGCGGCTGATGTCTACACCAAGGCTGATCAGTCTCTGGGTCAGGCGTTGACGCAGTTCGGAGTCGGGGGCGAAGCGCCGGGTGCCAACGTGATGGGCGCCATGACCGGTCAGTCGGCGGGGCTGGGTGCGGCCATGCTGGGCGGGCCGGTGGCCGCTGCGCAGGAGGTGCTGGGGGGTGCGGCCGCAGGTGCTGCGGCGCAGGTCAGCGCGCAGGCGGCGGCGCTGTCGCCGCAAATCGCCGCAACGGTTCCGCAGCTGGTGCAACTGGCTCCGCTGGCGCAGCAGATGGCGCCGATGGGTCAACAGGTCGGCCAGAGCGTGCAGCAGGCCGCCTCGCAGGCGTCGCAGGGCGGCGGCGGGGCACAGCTTGCCAGTGACACCAAGCCGGATGAGGACAACAAGGACGACCAGGACCAGGCCGACGGTCAGCCGACCGACGGAGCCGCCGCGGGCCAGGCGACGTTGGTCAGCGCTCCGGTGGCCGCCTCCGGCGCATCCGGCCCGAAACCCGCTGAAGGCTCGGTCGTCGCGCCGATCTAGCGATCAGAACCGCAGGTTGCGGACCATGTCGTAGACGCCCGTCACCCACAGCAACAGCGGGATGACCGACGCCACCACCGCCCCGTCGACCAGTTCCGAAATCCGTTTGGCCACCGGCGAAATGCGCCGGACCGGGGCCATCGCGCCGATGATCACCAGCGAGATGAGGGCAACCGCGAGGTAGCCGGTCAGGATCAGCCACGCCCACTGCGGGTACCAGAGCACGAGTTTGACCGTCAGACCCGTCGGGATGCCGACCGACGCCGCGAGCAGGGCCCACGCGCACCAGCGATCCACGTAGAGCCGCGACCGGAACCCGCAGAGGACGGTCAGCAGCGACGCGATCACCAGTGTGTGGATGAAGAAGTGTCCGCGCGTCACCACCGCGACGGCGCCGGTGGCCAGGATCAGCGTGCCCGCCGTGACGTAGCCGATCAGCAGTTGCTTGGCCAGCTTGCTGCGTTCGGTCAGCCGAGCCGCCGACGCCGGCACCGAGGCGATGATCGCCTGCCAGGTGGGGGTCTCGTCGTTGGTGGCCTCGTCGGCCGTGACCGGGTCGAGCAGCTCCTCGTTGTCCACCGTTTCGCCGGGCACCGGGATCGGCGGCAGGGCGATGCGGGCGACGGCGACGGTCAGTTTGGCCGCGGTGGTCACCACGAACAGGCCGAATGCGATGGCGCCGGCCGGGACCCAGCGCTGATAGTCGTAGCCGTAGGCGATCGCCGCGCCGATCACCGCGATCATGGTGATGACGGCGAACGACGCCAGTTCATGTCGCCGGCGCGGCCCGCCGCGCGTCAGCAAGGTCAGGAACAGCACCGCAGTGGCGGCGGCGGCGAGCTGGGGTGCCCCCAGCGAGCTCACCCCGCGCGGCAACGGAACGGCGATGGCCGCAGCGGCCGCGATCAGCGGTACCGCCGCGATCAGCAGGCATTCGGAAAGCTGGGCCTTCTGGTAGAGGCGGTTCGCCACGAACGAGGCGGCCAGCACGGCGATCCCCACCAGGCCGATCGCCAGCGCCCAGTACCAGCTCCGCCCGGTCAGCCACCACGCCCGTAACGCGACCGCGGTGACCGGGACGGCCAGAATCGGGATTGCGACGGCCACGAAACGGTCGAGCGCCGTCCGGTCGAATTCGGGTGTCTCGTCCAACACCGCGATCGCGTCGATGACGTCTTCGACCAGCGGTCGATACCGCTCAGTCCGGCTCGCCGAGACCAGGGTCAGCAGCGACCCGTCGACGACGCCCGCCTCGTCGAGGGACTGATCGAGCTTCAACGGCGGCGAGCCGGGGCGGGCGAACGTCCACACGCCCTGCGCGGAGAAGTCGAACCCGCCCAGAATGTCGGCCGGGGTGTCCTCGAGGAGTTCGGCGAGCACCGCGACGGTCTCGTCGATGTAAGTGGACATCGGTGTCGCCGCCGGCAACACCAGGTCGGTCATCCGTCTGCCGGTCAGCACCGTGACGCGTGTGGTCGCGGGTCGGGCGGGGGCGGTGCCCGCCGCGGTCGAGCCGGCAGCAACAGCAGGTGCGCTCAACGACGTCCCGCCCTTTCAAAATCGTCGGACAATGCCGCGGCCAGCTCGAGCACCCGGCGCCGGTAGACCGGGCCGAGCTGATCGAGTCGTATCTCGGTCCCGGTGGCGATGTGCCTGTCCCATGGCAGCAGCACCACCCGGTCGGGTCGAACCAGCTGTTGAAACTGTCGCACCAATTGCTTCTCCGCGATGTTGGTTTCGCCGACCGCGACATGATTGATCACGACGACGGCGCGACCGAGCAGGTCCTGATAACCGTTGCGGTGCAGCCATTCCAGTGCGCTCTCGGCCTGGCGGGCGCTGTCCAGCGACACGTTGGTGACGATCACGATCGCCGACGCCGTCTCCAGCACACCCCGCGTCACCGGATCGAACAGGCCCGGCCCACAGTCGGCCAGCACCAGGTTGTAGAACTTCGACACCGTATCCACTGCCGCGCGCAGGTCGTCGCCGCTGAGTCCGCGTGCCGCGGTGGTGTACTCGGCGGTCGGCAGGATCTCCAGGTTGTCCGCGTTCACGCTGGTGTGCGCGCGGATGTCGTTGTAGTGCGACAGGTTCTTGTCGGCCACCAGGTCCACGATGGACGACGACGAGGTGCGGCCCGCCCGCTCGGCCAGATTGCCGCAGCCGGGGTCGGCGTCGAGGACCAGGATCCGGTCGCCGCGCACCTGCGCCAGCATGGTGCCCAACGTGACCGTCGTCGTCGTCTTGCCGACGCCGCCCTTGAGACCCAGCATCCCGATCTGATACGACCCGCGCGGCTTGCGCGCAACTCGGGTGCGCAGGTCCAATTCATACTGCTCGTCACGGGACAGGCCGAGATTGATCCGCGTCGACCTGTAGACCAGCCCCCGCCAGCCCCGTTGCGGAATCGGCTTAGCGGCGGCCGGTGACGGCGCTCGGGGCGGCGTTGAAGGTGGAGGTTGCTGCGGGGTAGCGGGTGGGGGCGCGGGTGCCCGCTGCGACGCTGCCGGTGGCGGGTCGGCCGGCGCGGGCGGCGGCTGCGCCGGCAACGGCCCTGATGGCGCTCGCCGCTTGCCGGGGCGGTCACCCGTCTGGCCGGGCTGTCCGGGTGACGCGGCCGGCCGAGCCTCGGGCATCGGAACCCGGAAGTAGGTGGCGCCCGCCGGGTCGGGCTCGCCGGACTCCGGGTCAGGCAGGTACCGGTGTCTGCGACGTGTCGGCGGCTGCTCGGGCGCCGGTGGGCTCGGTGGCTGCGGGGGGCGCTGGTGGGTGCCGAGCCGCACCCGAGGATTCGAACCTGCGTCGGGCCGGTCGGGCGGGACCCGTGCCGGGCCGGGCGGCGGGGGAGGGGGGCCGGCGACGCGAACCGGGGGCGGCGGTGGCTCCGGCTCCGGCTCCGGCTCGGGCTGCGGCGGTTCCGGCGCGCGCGGCGGCCCGCCGATCGGCATGGGCGGGTGAGGTGCCGGCGGCCGCTCGACCGGAGCGGCCTCTTGCGGTGGCGCGGCCGGCGGCGGTTCGGGTGCTGCGATGCGTTCGGGCACCACCGGGGGCGGTTTGGCCGAGTACGTCGGGAGCTCGGGGGGCGGTGGCGGCGGCGGTCCGCCGATCGGCATGGGCGGCAACGGTGACGTGGGCCGTGCGGCCGGTGCGGCCGACGCCGGTGGCGGCGCGGCCGGCATCGCGGGCGGTGGCGGTGGGGGTTCAGGTGGTTCTGGCGGAGGTGCCCCGATCGGCATGCGGGGCGGCGGTGCGCCGGGGGCCGGACCGGTGGGCTGCGACCAGTCGACGGGCGGGGTATTTCCGGCGTCGCCATTGCCGGTTGCTGAACGGCCGGGTGTGGACAACGAATTCGGATCGAAAAATGTTTGCCTGGTCTCGTCCGGGGGGGAATCGGATTCTGGCGCGGGCCGAAAGAGTTTGTCGTAGTCGGCCGGCATCAGAACCTCTCAGAAGTTCGTCACATGAAAGAAGCACGAGAAGGGGCGAGATCCCCCCGAAGGGGTCAGCTCGCCCGATCTCGTGCTTGCAGATTCTACGCGCAGAGCGCCCTTTGTCAGGCGAACATCCCGGTCACGTTGCCCTCGGTGGACTGCATGGCCTGACCGGCCTCGCTGATGGTCCGGGCCAGGTTCTGCAGCGAGTTGTTCAGCTCCTGCGCGGTGCTGTCCCACTTCTGCTGAACGCCCTGGTAGGCCTCCGAACCGCTGCCGCCCCAGGTCGCCGCGAGCTTGGTCAGCGACTGCTTTCCCTCGTCGAGCAGGGAGTGGATGCTGGAAACGTTTCCCTGGATGGTGCTGGCCGCGGCCTCGATGCCCGCGAAATTCCACTGCTGTTCTGTCATGTCGTTTGCTCCGTTTCTGGTGGTATGTGGGGGGATCGGCTCAGAAGCCCATTTGCGAGGACAGCGCCTGCTGCTGCTCTTCGTCGGCCCGGGAGTACTGGACGCCGGCCTGACGGATGTTCGTCGAAATCTCGTCGAGTTCGGCCTTCTGCTTGTTGGCGGCTTCCTGGAAGCGCACGACGGCGGCCTGGGCGGCCTGGCCGGCGGCACCCTGCCACTGACCCTGCAGCGACGCTGCGGTGGATTCGACCTGGTCGATCTGAGTCTTCAGATCACCGGAGATCCGTTCGAAGTTACCTGCCTCTTGCGCGAGGGCAGCGGCATCAGTCTTCATCTCTGCCATGCTGGACTACTTTCTCTCTTTCCAATCCTCGCCGTGGTTGGCAAGTCTTCCGGCCCGGTTGACCGGGAAGTTCCTGGTGGCTGTGGTGCGATCACCATTCGTCGTCGTCATCCCACAGCTGTTCTTCTGGTTCGTCGTGTTCGTCGCTCGCCGCGGCCGGGACCGCCAGCGCGGTCCTGGTGCCGCCGCCGGAGCCGGCACCCTGGCCCATCGCGCCGGCACCCACCGGCGCCGAACCTCCGGTCGCGGTTTCGCCGGCAGCGGCCGCCGGCATCATCGCCGGACCCACGGGCTTGTCGATCAACCCGGTCATCAGCGGCGTGCGGGTCAATGTCCCACCCGCGCCCGGGAGTGCTTCCCCGCGTAGCAATCCCGAGCCAACGCTGGCGCCCGAGCCGCCGGCGAGGGGGTGGTTCGACAGTGGGCTGGCACCGAGCAGACCCATCTGCGCTTCCTCGTCACCCAGACCCGTACCGGTGCCTGAGCTGCTGCCCAGTTGACTGAACATCGAGGTCATCTGCTGAGCGGGCTGGGCGAGTTGTTGCATCGGGCCGCTCAACTCCGCGACCTGGCCGGCCGTCGCGGACAACTGGCCCGGCGTCACGCTGCCGAGTTGGGCGGGCATCCCCAGCAGTGGGTTCGTCGCCATGGCACCTTGGCTCACCCCCGGGTCGAGGATGGCCGTCATCGGCTCGATCTTGTCGAACATGGTGTTGGCGAGCGTTTCGGCCTGGTAGATGTCCATCGCCACCGCCGCCTGGGTCCACATCCGGACGAAGTAGTCGATCTCGTTGAACGCGATCGGGACGGTGTTGATGCCGAAGAAGTTGGTCGCAGTCAGGACCGCGGTGGTGATGTGATTCATCGCGATCTCGGGCAGCGACGGTGTGGTCGCCATCGCCTGGGTGTAGGCCGCGGCCTGTGCTGTGGCCTGCATCCCGCGCGTCTTGGCCTGGGTCGAGGCGGTCTGCAACCAGGTCACCATCGGGAGGGCCGACGCGATCGCCTTGTCGCTGCTGCCGCCCGTCCAGGCCTCGCCGAGTGAGTTCAACCGGGCGGTCAATTCCGCGGCCTGGGCGTCCAGCGCGGCTGCCAGCGTCTCCCACCCGAGGGCCGCTGCCAACATCGGGGCGGGACCGGCGCCGGCCATCAGCCGAGCGGTATTCAACTCCGGTGGCATTGCGTGCCAGAACATGTGGTCAACTCCCCTCTGTTCCCGATTCGGCCAATTGCTGGAAATAATTTTCTATTTTGGTTGGACGGGCCCGCGAATATTTGCGTTCCGGACCCAAACTTCGTCGTCACCGCCGGAATTCCGTAGGCCCGATTTCTCGTTCTCCTCGGAGGCTTTCTTCGTGCGTTGCAATAATCCTAACCGGGGTCGAGGGGTGCTCCGCACACTTATTCTCAGAGCTCGTCGGGCGGTTCGATGTAGGGCGCCTGGATGACCTCCTTTCCGTCGGGCGACACGAGAAACGCCTGGCCAGGAGGCCGCCGCTTGACCTTGAACTCGCTGGACGGGAACTCCTGTTTCTCCCCGGAGAGGAACATGGTGGGCGCACCCGACCCGAACGCGGCGCCGACGAACTTGTCCATCGTGGCCTTGTATGCCTGACTCATCTGGCAGGTGACAATGATGTGCAACCCGATATCGGCCGCCGCCGGCAATAGTGGTGCCAGCGGAGCCATTGGTGGCATGCCGCTTGCGGCACCGACAATCATGTGCCAGTCGTCGACCAGTAATACGACGTCGAATCCGGTCCACCACGAACGCGAACGCAATTGCGCCGTCGTCAAATCGGTCGGCGGCAACCGCCGCTTGAGGTTCACCGCCAACGCCTGAACCGCCTCGTCCAGGCTCGCGCTGTTGCGGTTGATCGCACCGGCCTGCAGCAGGTGACTCTGCGGGACCGCGTCCAACAGGCCGGAGCGGTAGTCGGCCAGCATGAACCGCACCTGGTCGGGACTGTTGCGGGCGCAGATGGCGCGCGCGATCGCGTGGGCGATGGTCGTCTTGCCGGACTTGGCCGCACCGAAGATCAGCAGGTGTGGGTTGGTGTGCATGTGGCTGTAGGCCGGCGTGAGGTCCGCTTCACGCAGCCCGATGGGAATCTCCCAGCGGGTGCGGTAATCCGCAGCCGGCCCGGGCGGGTTCGGATCGAGCTCGTAGAGGTGGATGCGTTCGGGCAGCACCCGGACCGGGGGCGCCTTCTCGGTGGTCTGCGCGGCGATGCGTTCGACCCCGGCGGTGATCGCGTCGACGAGATTCTCCGGACTGTGCACCCCGTCGAAGCGGGGCACCCCGATCATCAGGTGGTGTTTCTCCATGGACACCGCGCGGCCCGGCCGGTTGGCCGGGATCTCCCGGGTGATGCGGTCGATCTGGGTCTCGTTGACGTCGCCGAGCCGGAACTCGATCTTGGTGCCCAGGTAGTCGCGGACACGTGACTTCAGTTCCGTCCACCGTGGCGTGGAGATGATGACGTGCACGCCGAACGCCAGGCCCTGCGCGGCCAGATCCTGCACCGGCGCTTCCAGCTCGTTGAACTCACTGACGAAGCCGGGCCACCCGTCGATGATCAGGAACACGTCGCCGTAGGGATCGGCCGCGACGGGCTGATTCGGGTCGGCGCGTAGCTGCCGGTACATCGCGATCGAGCCGACCCGGTGCTCTTTGAACATCTGCTCGCGTTGCCGCATCACGGCCTGCATCTCGGCGACCACGCGGTGGACCTTGTCGGGTTCGGAGCGGCTCGCTATGCCGCCCACGTGCGGCAGGTTCTCCAGATAGATCAGCCCGCCGCCACCGAGGTCGATGCAGTAGAACTGCACGTCGCGCGGGGAGTGGGTGGCGGCCGCCGACATCACCAACGTCTGGAGCAGGGTGGACTTTCCGGTCTGCGGTGCGCCGCCGATGCCGATGTTGCCGCCGGCACCGGACACGTCGACACCCCAGGTTTCCTGCAGGTGCCGGCGCGGCTCGTCCATGATCCCCAGGGCGAATCGCAACGGTTGTCGCCGGTCCCGGGCGATCAGTTCGTCCAGCGGCGTCGGATCGGTCAACGGCGGCAGCCACATCTTGTACGCCCGGGATTCGCCGGTGCCCAGTTGGTCGAGGATCACTTCGCGCAGGGCCCGCGTCTCGGTGTTCGTCATGACTTCACCACCTCTTCCTCGACAACCGGCGCCGCGGTGAACTGGCGGATCCGCATGGACTGCCTGCCGACCTGCGCGCCGGCACGCCCGCTGTCCCCGTTGGTGTCGGCGGCGGCCGGCGGGATGTACGGACTACCGATGTAGAAGGTGCTGAACTTCACCGGATCCTCCATGCCGACCCGCAGGAACCCGACGCCGCTTTCCTTATTGGTGATGTACTGCGCCTCGGGCGTACCGATCACCGACTTCGATTCGTGAGAACTGGTGGTGCGCAACGCTATTCGATAGGTCAGGTTCGGTTCGAGTTTGTCGATGCGGGCGCCGCCGGTCTGCAGCGACTGGGTGGCCAGCAGCAGGTGCACCCGCAGCGAGCGGCCCACCCGGCAGATGCGGTCGAACAGCGCGACGAAGTCGGGATGGCTCTGCAGCAGTTCGGCGAACTCGTCGACGACCACAAAGAGCGTTGGCAGCGGCGCCAGATCGGCACCCCGCTCGCGGTACTTCTCGTACTCGGCCACCCCGGACAGGGCGCCCGCCGCACCGACCTGGATGCCGGCCTGACGCAGGATGTTCTGCCGCCGGTCCAGCTCGCCGGTCAACACCTCACCCATCCGGCTGACCAGCTCGGCTTCTTCGGCCATGTTGGTGACGACAGCGGCGGTGTGCGGAAGTTTCTCCATACCAAGGAAAGTCGACCCGCCCTTGAAGTCGGTGAGCAGTAGGTTCACCTGATCGGGATGGGTCATCGCGACCAGCGACAGGATCAGCGTGCGCAGAAACTCCGATTTGCCCGAGCCGGTGGTGCCGATCAGCATCCCGTGCGGTCCGGCACCGAATTCGGCGCCCTCTTTGATGTCGAGGTACATCACATTGCCGGTCTTGAGTTCGTGGCCGAAGGGAATCCGCAACCGGTCCCGGTCGGTGTCGGTGTACATCCGCCAGCGGCTCGGAGTCACCTCCTCGACACTCTTGGCGCCCACCAGTTGGTGCCACTCGCTGGCCACCTTCTTCTGGACGCGTTGCGTCCGGTCGAGGATGGTTCCGGTGATCGACCAGCCGGCCAGTTTCCGGGCCACCCGGCTGGCCTCGGCCGGGGACATCCCGTCCGCGGCCGAGACCACCAGCCGAAACTGCTGGCCGGGTAGCCGGTCGTCGGCCTTGCCGTCGTCGTTGACCCGGATGCGGTAGGCCGACCCGCGGTGGTTGCCCAGCGTGATCACCGTGACTCCGGCCCGGCCGTCGGGCGGAAATCCCGCCTTGCCGCCGGTCAGGTCGACGACGACGACGTAGGGACCGGTCGGCAGCGTGTCGGGGGCGTGCGGTCCGCGCGCGGCGAGATCGGCCAGCCCGTCGGGACGGGTGTAGATCATCCGGACCGGGCCCGCCGCGTCGGTCTCGGTCTGATGCGCGACGTGCGGAAGCCATTTCAGCCAGGACCAGTCCGGGTCGTCGGGATCCTCGGTGAGCACCCGGATCTGCAACAGGTCCGGCGGGTGGAACACCGCGAGATGGCAGAGCATCGCGGTCAACAGCCGGTCGGCGCCGGGCCGGTGACCACCGATCGCGATCGTCGGAAATGTGCGGAGCTGCAGCAGCTTCGGGCAGTCGTGGATCAGACCGTGGGTGCGCAGGAACTTCACCACCCACATGTGGCTGACCGGCTCCAGGTACGGCTGGGGCGCCGCCGTGGATGCGGCCAGCTCGCCGCCGACCGCCGGCTTCAGCAACCGGTCCACCGCGGGCTGGTCACCGATCCCGATGCGGGTGGCCGCATAGAAGTCACTGTTGGCCGGCCGCGACCACTGCCGCTGGGACCCGACGATCGACAGCAGATCTTCGGGATGTGGTGCGTGGTAAGAGAAGAACGCCACCTGCGAACTGGCCGAGGAGGTGACCCGGCTGCGCAGCCCGGCCAGATAGCGCAGATACTCCTTGCGGTCGGCGTTGATTTCCGGCACTTTTTTGCCGCCACCGCCGGTGCCGCCGGCCATGCCGCCGACCATCATCATGATCATCATCAACGGCATCATCAGCATGTACGGCGACAACTGCTTGGTCCCGCCGGCCAGCATGATCGCGATCATGCCGACCATGCAGCCGCCCATCACATACGGAAGTGCCTTCTGCACACCCGACGGCGGAATCTCGATGCCGAGATCGTCGGGCGGGGTCAGGCTGATCTCACCGGGGGTCAGCCGCGGCCCGCGGGTGATGGTCGGGGTGAACTTCTTCGTCGTCATGAGGGCGCTCCAGGGGTGCCGCCGGGAACTTTTCGGGGAGTCGGATCAGCCGGCAACGTCTCGTGCTCGAGCATTGCGGCGTCCTTGGACAACACCGGCCCGTCGACCAGCAGCCGAATGATCTCCCACGGCGCGGTTTTCGGTGAGCTCAGACCGAGCGCCTTGGCCGAATCGGCGTTGGGCACCCCGTAACGCACCCCCTCGGGGTCGACGTAATACATCGATTCCCCGTAGCGCGGATCCGGGGACTGCAACCGGACGAACTTGCCGCCGTCGATGAAAATGGTTGCCGCCCCCTGGATCTGCTTGATACCGCTGTTCATCAGCGACGGTGCGATGGGCAGATGCCGCCCGGAGAGGACGGTCTGCTTGGGCGCCTGGTCCCCGGCGGCCCGTTCCCAGGTCCAGCACAGGGTGGGCTCGTCGGGGCGGGCCAGAATCTTGAGCTGCTGGTCGGGCAACGGTGAGGGGTACACCTGCTCGGGGATGCGGACCACGACGCTCGGCACCACCGCGGGAGGAGCGACCAGCCCGTGCGATTGGGTGGCGCGCAGCGCGGTCGCGGTGGTGGCGTTGACCATCGCGATGCCGTTCGGCAGCACCACGTAGTACTGCGGACCTTTTTCGGCGTGGATCTGGAACACCGACCCGATCACCAGTTCATCGGGCAGCCCGACGGTATTGGGTTCGCCCGCCCCGGGTATCGGTGGCAGCTGCCACGTGCCCTGACTGGGCAGTGCGTTGAACATGCCCTCCGAAATCGGCACAGCCTTGGCGGTGACGGGTATGCCCATCGCCGAAGTCAGGGCACGATCGTTGAGATCAATTGAGTGACGGCCCTTTTCGGTGACAATCCATTGCTGACCCTGATAGGTCGCCAGCAGCGCCTCGTTCGCATCGACCGGGTCCACCGTCGGATCGATCTTCAGCGGCATCGCGATCACCGAGGTCTGGATCAGCGGCGTGGCGGTGTCGGCGCGAGAGACCGTGTCGCACAACGTCCACACCGAGTTGTTGTCCCCGGACACCGGCGTTGCGTACGGCGCCCCGGGGATGCCCAGCGTCTGGCCCAGTGGCAATTTGGTGAGTTCGGAGGACTTCACGGTGGCCGGGTTGGCCGGATTGCCCAGCACCAGCCGCGCCGAGGTCAGGTTGTAGACCGGGTGCAACTGCCCCGAGACGATCACATAGAGCTCGTTGGTGGCGCGGTCGGTGAGAAGTGTGGTGCCGCCGAGCTTTCCCTGCGGTTTGAAGTACGCCAGCAGCCCCGCGCCCACCAGGATCACCACCGCGATGACGATGCCGAGCCACACCGAACGGCTGTAGAACTGCAGCGGGTCGTCGAACATGCGGGTGTCGCGTCGCACGATCGCGTGCTCGACGCGGCGGAGCAGGAAGCGCCACCCGCTGACCTGAACCTTGGTGGTCAGGCGAAGCCCCATGTGTCACTCTCTCATGTTGAGGTGGGCATGCACCGCGGCGATTGCCTCGGCCATGTCCGCGTTGTTGATCTCCTGCAGTCGGTCCACATCCAGAGCTTCGATGTCCAGGCCCTGCGCCAGGCGCATGTCCCGGCACTGTTCGGCAGCCTCGACCAGTTGCCGTGCGTAACGGCCGTTTCCGGCGATGTCCAGCGCCGGCCGGCCACGCAAAGTCCGATCGTGCAGCACCTTGGCCGCCGCCAGGAAGGCATCGGCCGCTTCCCCGCTGAGCGTCGAATCATTGGCGGCGGCAATGACCTTCGCAATCTCGAGGAGTTCGTCGGGGCTGTAGGTATCGAACTCGATGCGGGTGGCGAAGCGCGACCGCAGGCCCTCGTTGGTTTCCAGCAGCCGGTCGATGTCGTTGCTGTAGCCGGCGATGATCACCACCAGCCGGTCGCGGTCATTCTCCATTCGCGCCAGCAAGGTGTCCAGCGCCTCCTGCCCGAACGGGTCGGTGCGGCCATCCCGTTCCTGCACAAGGGCGTACGCCTCGTCGATGAACAGCACCCCGCCCAGGGCCTGATCGATGGTCTTGGTGGTCTTGACGGCCGACTGACCCTCGTACTCGGCGACGAAGTCCTTGCGTGAGGTCTCGACCAGCTTGGGTTCGGAGATCACCCCGAGCCCGGCAAGCATGTTCGCGACAACGCGCGCAATCGTCGTCTTGCCGGTGCCAGGCGGACCGGTGAAAATCATGTGCTTGCTGGGCTGGGCCACCTTCATGCCTTTGGCGGCGCGGACCCGCGCCATCAGGGTCGCCGCGCGGTAGCGCTCGATCTGCGTCTTGACCCGGGTCAGCCCGATCTGACGGTCCAACTCGGCCTGGGCGTCGGCAAGCAGCGCCTCGCGGCCGGAGTTGTCGGTCACCACACTGGCCGGGTCCCACGGATCCGATCGGGAGGAGATCTGCTCGGCTGTGGTGGTCTGCAACCGGTAGGACGGATCCTTCAGTGCCGCTGCGACTTTCGGATCCGGATGGGTGGTCTGCAGCCATTCCAGCAGCGCCACCGCGGCGTCCTCGTTGCCTTGGCTGCGCCGCGACAGGGCCAGGAACCACGCGATGGCCCGGGCGCACGCTTCACCGGCCGGTGAGTCGTTGGCTTCGGTCAGCCGGCGTTCAGCCTCGGTGAACAAACCCAGATTCGCCGCCGCCACACCGTGCGCCACCCCGGCGGCACCGGTCAGGAACTTGTCCGGCCACTTGCCGGCGCCCTTCACCTGGTCGATCACGTCCGTCCAGCGTTCGGCCGCGCCGTAGATCACCGCCTTGAGCCACGCGACCAGATGCTCGGACCCGCCCGCCGCCCCGGGGGCCATGGCGTCCAGAGCTTCCAGCGCGTCGGCGTAATTACCTTGCGCTGCTTCAGATGCCGCGAAGCCCATCGTCACCGCAAGTGGTGAGGTGACCGGATAGGTGATGTCGCCGTACAGACCCCCGATCGGGACCCTGGCGTTGAGCGTGCTCATCGAAATCTGCGCGGCCCCGGAAAGCCGGCCGAAATTGCGGCGCGAGTACCAGGCCCGGAACAGCGTCACGCGATCGGTGTCACCGCAGCGGATCCTGCCCACCCACGCGTCGCACGCCGACTCGTCGTCATTGGTGATCTCGGTGAACAGGTCCAGTGACCGTGCCTCCGACAACGGCAGCATGCCGACGGCACTGTCGAACAGACCGGCCAGGCGATCAGTCATTGATCACCGTTGTACCGGGCGGTGTAGTCCACGTCGTAGCGGGAGGCGAACACCTCTGCTTCCCGGGCGGCCGCCTCTTCCGGCGTCGGCAGATTCAGTGTCATGCCGACGAATTCGTGCAGCAGCGCGTTCTGTTGCGCGTCGCCGCCGGTCATCTCGCCCATGTTCTCGACCATGAAGGTGTGTTGGGCGGCCCGCGCCTTCTGCCGGGCCAGGTCGGCGATGACGAAAATTTCTTCGGCAAGCCCCGATTCGGACATGCTCGATGCCCGATCGGTCACGGTGATCTGCTGCACGCGGCCGTCCATCAACGCCGTCACCGACACCGAACCCTGCGGATTGGTGACGGTGAACAACGCCAGCTCGGGTTCCTCCTCCTGCTCGGTCAGCCCGCTCAGTGCATCGAGTTCGGTTCCGGAGCCGTCGGTTTCGGTCGGTGGGGCATAGTCACCGAGCACGTCGAGCGAGGACTCTTCGACGACGGCACCGCCGGAGAAATCCAGCGCCCCGAGGTCGTCGCTGTCGTAGTCGTTACCGGGCAGGTCCACTGTGGCGTCCCTTTCTGGACTGGTATCGGGAAAGTTCGCGGGCGTTACGCGGAGGCTTCGGCATGGTCCAACCAAGATCCGGCGGGCAGCAGCTCGAGCAGGCCGTCCAGCGCGCGTTGCAGATTCTGTTGGGTGCCGGCGAGAAAACTCCCGTACAGCTCGCCGCCCACCCGGCGGGGCAGCGAGACCAGACGCCCGTGCTCGGAGTCCAGAACGCCTGCGGCTGCGGGGGTGGTGGTGGTGGTCCCCCCGGGATGGCGCTGGCTGGCGACGATCTCGACCCAGCTGGTCGGGTTGCTGACGATCTCGCTATAGATGCGCGCCTGCGCCGGCGGAACGCCGTGCCGCGTCAGGTGTGCGGCCGTCGTGCACTCGGCGAGCTCGCTGGCGACCCCGGTCAGCGGCTCGACGGGCGCCGGCTCCGCTGAGCCCAGCACGGTCGTCACCATGCCGGCCAACCCGACCTGCGGCGCCACCAACTGCAACACCAGCATGTCGTCGTCGCGGGCCGCGACCACGTGGGTATCACCCTTGCGGCACACCACAAATCGGACCATCACGCCGGCGGCACCCGCGCCGGCTCTGTCGCGGCGCCACCAACGGCATTCCAGCGTGCGGTCGGCGCGACTGATGGTCTCAACCATCGACGCCACCCCCGGGTGCGGTTGCCCGTTGTGGTCCAGCACCCCCTGCGCGGTGAGGTCGCGCCGCACCTGGTCCCAGACCACGTCCCGCAGCTCCTCTTGGGGGATGTTGGGCCGAATGCCAAGTGCGACCGGGAAATCGACCAGGTGCAACCGATCGGCGATGACCAGCATCCCGTCGATGGTGACCTCCACGCCGACGACATCGTCAACGAGGCCCGCGCGGCCGGAAGCGAGCGGACCGGACATGATCAGCCGAAGATCTTGTCGATGACGCCGGCCAGCCCCTGGTCGGAATTGAGGTAGGCGGTCGCAGCCGAGATCAGGTTGGTGGCCAGCCCGGTGCTGACGCCCTGCACACCCTTACCGGTGTTGCTGCGGCTGGTTTCCAGGTCACGCAACGCGTTGTTGAATTTCGACGTGAACGAACCGTGGGTCATCGAGACGCGTCCGCTGATCCCGGTGACCGAATTGGTGGCGGTGCCGAATTGTCCGGCGATTTCGGTCTGCATGCCGGAGAGCACCTTCAGGAACGAAGGTACGACTTCGAGAACTGACATGGGGCAGAACCTTCCTCTACGTTTAACTTTTTTACTCGCTATGGCATTGGCTTGTTAGGGGTTTGGCCGAGTTGAGGCCGACTGCTTGGACTTACAGGACGGTGCCCGACTGGCTCTGGCCGCCGGTTCCCACATCGACGGGCGCACGCTCGCCGCCGGCAACCCCGGCCGCCGCGCCCGCACCCTGGTCGTCCCGGTCGTCCTGCTGGCCCCCTTGCTGGGCCTGCGAGGAGATCATCTGCGCCTGTTGACTGGCCATGTTGCCCATCTGACCCGGGCCGCCGCCGGCAGCCATGAGTTGCTGGAGCTGGCCCATGGTCGAGCTGATCTGCCCGACGCCCGGCAGTTGGGCGAAGCTGAGCAGGTTTCCGAAGCTCAGCACGGGCAGGCCGGCGAAGCCGCCCAAAAAGTCCGGCAGCGCGGCCAGTTCGGTCCAGGTGGGCAGTTTGCCCAAGTTGCCCACGCCCGGGAAGAGGTCGCCCAGCCCGGGCAGGCCGGGGAACACGTCGGGGATGCTGGGCAGGCCGGGCAGGTTGGGGAAGCCGGGGATGAGGCCGCCGAGGTCGGGGATGACGCCGCCGAAGTCGGGCAGGCCGGGGATGGACGGCCACTGGAATTCGGGCAGCCCCGGGATCGGCAGGTTGAAGTCCGGGACACCGACCTGCGGCGGCCAGGTGAACTCGGGCAGGCCCGGGATGTTGGGCAGGCCGGGGATCGGGAGGTCGGGCAGTTTCGGCGGCCAGATGGTGTCGATGATGCCGCCGATGATGTCGGGAATCAGCCCGGCCAGCTTGGGCAGGTTCGTCAAGATGTCGAGCAGCCGGCCGCCGAGTCCGATCATGTTGAACGCGTTCATGGCGGTCATGATCGTCAGGTAGAGCAGGGCGCCGCCGACAACCGTCATCGCCAGTGCGCAGGCCGGGATCGCCATCGCCACCGAAAGGGCGTCGCCGACGATCCAGAGGTTGTCTTCACACCATTTGCAGGCCTTGTACACGCCGTCGACCATGCTCTTCATCGCGCGTAGCACCTTGCGCGTGCTTTCGACGTGTTCGGCCTGATTCGAGATCAGGTTGCCGGTCAAATCGTCGATTTCACCCATCAGCTTGGCACGCAGTTGTTGCGCGGTGTTCTGGTTCAAATAGGCATCGGCGGCCTGGCCGATCCAGTTGGTGCCCGGAATGGCGAGGCCGATCTTGTCGGCCACGCCTTTGAACAGTGAGGAGCCGGCGTTGAAAACGTCGCCCGGGTCGGGAATGCCGTCGCCCAGCAGAAACAACTGCGTGTAAATGAAGTTGCTGGTGGTCTTGCAAATCGCGCTACCCGACATTTGCGTGGTTCCTTACGTTGGCTGTTGGCGTGCACGGACGATTTTCGTTATGCACTTTCGCATCGTGTGTCGAGCTTAACAGCGCTGCGACCGAGCTCAATGCACGAATTTTCTGGTGGGAGTGGATGTTTCGCGGGCACGGCAGGTACCCGCGCACCACGGAGTACCGGGGCAACAACGACGTTCCCCGTACCATCCCGCTCATTTCAATTGATCTGGCTGATAAGTGCTTCGATCGCAGCGGCGGCGTCCGGCGGCAACACTTCCTCCGCCTCGGCACGAACGATCGTTTCTTCGCTGACTCCGGCTGCGAGGGCCGTTTCATGGGCGGAAAGATTTGCACGCCGGCGCGCGGCATATAACCGCTGCGCGAGCGTGGCGCCGGGAGCCGTGGCACCCAAGGTCATCAATTCGTCGTGATAGCGACGCACGGCGCCCATGGCCTTGATGAGTTCCGGCGTTATCCGACTGATCCGCGTGGCCTGAACGGCGATTCCCTCGAGCTGGCGCAAATCGGCCAGAATGGGCGCTGCGCGCTCGGTGAATTCGGGATCCTCCGGCGCGGGCAATGCGGCGATCGCCAAACTGCAGGTGTCCACGGCGGCGGCCACCGCCTGGGCGATCAGCGATGCCGGGCCGTCGGCCGTCGGCGGGGGTGGTGGCGGCACCGGCGGGGCCGGCGCGGGTTGGGTGGCGACCGCCTCGCCGTCACGGATGCGCTCGATCGTCCCGGCCGGCCACTGCAGCACCTCTTCGAGCTTGGCGCGAGTCCGGTCGCGGGGCCAGCTACGGCCCTTCTCGAAGGCGATCAACGCACCCGCGTTGATGATGCCGTCGGCGGCGAGGCTGCGCTGACTGATGTCGAGCTCGCGCCGACGCGCCGCCGCGGCGGCGCCGGCCCGGGCCAGCCCGGGATCGACTTCGGGGGACTGGTCGACCGGCTCGTGTCCTGCCGGACGGTCCCGAGCGTGCTCTTCAGGCGAATTGGACGGCCTGACGGCTTCGAACGTCAACGCCTTGCCTCCAGTGAGTTGGCCGAACCGGATGTGGGACACGGTGCGCATATTGATCCTGGCGGGTCGCGCGGCGTCGAGCTTGAGCGCGGCCAGCGCAGCTGGACCGACGGTCGACTCGGTGTCAGGCATCTGCGGAGAGTCCTCGCTCGTGGATTCCAGAGCGGCCGGCCGCACGCACCCTCCGCTAGCCAACATCGTAACCGTTGCACCCTTTCATTGCTATACCTTCGCTACGCTCTTCTCAGCGGTCAGATGGTGCGGCGCATCCCGCTATAACCGGTCTACCGCTACGGTTAAGCCTAACGCCAAGCACACATGTCGGTGCGCACTTCTTTGGCGGTGGTCGCCGGGACCAGCCGTTCACGAGCAAACCCACAGCAAATTGGCAGGAAAAAACCCCTGGTGATACCAGGTTTCGTCGAGTAGGCGAGGGCTGCCTCCGCAAAACGTAGCGCCGTCCTCAGCATGGTCATAAACAAACTGTTGCACTGCGACGGTTATTGCTATACCGTTCTGCGGCAGAGGGGCACAACCTGCAACGCTTTATGGAGGAACGTAAAGACATGACCGCAACGACTCTCTCTTCGGTCCCGCAGCTGGGCGTGTGCACCCAAGACCCCGACCGTTGGACCACGACGCCCGACGCCGAGGCCAAGACCCTGTGCCGGGCGTGCCCGCGCCGGTGGCTGTGTGCCAAGGAAGCGGTGGAATTGCCTGGCGCGGAAGGCCTTTGGGCCGGCGTGGTGATCCCGGACTCCGGCCGGGCGCGGACGTTCGCGCTCAACCAACTGCGGTCGCTGGCCGAGCGCAACGGTTTCCCGGTCCGGGAGCGGATCGCCGCCCAGTCGGCGTGATGCGACGAATGCTGGTCAGCGGTCCTGCCGGCCCGGGGGGGTGCTGACGTTCGCCGGATCGGGCTGACGATTCGGGACCGGCTGGTCACGAAAGCGATCCGTCGGCGCGGCCGGGTTCCGCGATCCGAAATAGCCCGTGATCATCGCCGCGACCTGGAGAAACTTCAGGCGCGTCGCCGCCGCCAGCTGTTCGGTGACGTCGATGACGCCACCGGGTCGCAGGTGGGGATCGAAGGGAACCTCGACCACCGGCTGGCCGTGGTCGACGAACTCGCGAGCCAACAATGACCGGGTGCGTTTGTCGGCGTGGCCGTCGGAGTCGTTGAGCACGACCACGCTGCGTTGCAGCAGATCCCGAAGGTCATGGTCGGCCAACCACTCGACCGTCTTGGCCGCAGCGGCGGCGCCGTCCGCCCACGGCGAGGAAACTACGATCAGCGCGTCCAAGTCGCGCAACACTTCCCGCGTGACGGCAGCATCCATGGTGGAGCCGCAGTCGATGACCGAGATCGCGAAGTGGCGGTCCAGCCGTAGCGCAGCCTCGCGGTACACGGCCGGATCCAGCACCCGGCGGGGACCCGCCGCCGGCTCACCGCCCAGCACATAGAGGCCGGCGGCATTGCGGCCCACCCGCGACGTCACGTCGGCGAAGGTCTGCAGGTTCTTGTCGGCGGTAAACTCCCAGAACGAGCCGGTGGTACGCGGATCGATGCGGCTGCTCAGTCGGCCGAACGCGGTGTCGGCGTCGATCGCGACCACGCGGTCCTGCTGGCGTAGCTCGGCCAGGATCGAGCCCACGCTGGCGGCGACAGAGGTCTTCCCGACACCACCCTTGCCCAGGACGCCGACCTTGTGGTTGCCGTGCAGCGCGACTCGGATGGCCGCCTCGAATTGCGCGGCGCTGCGTTGCGCGGCCGATGGGCCGGGGTCAACGAGCCCGAAGGTGGCCACCTGCACCACGCGCCGCCAGCCGCGGTGTGCGGGCTGGGATCGGCGCGCCGGCGCCGCCCCGGTACCCGGCCAGGAGATCGGCGGAGGAACGTCACGGCGCTGCGGCGGCGCTGGGCTTCGGTGCGGGCTCGGCGTCGGATGCGGTGCCGGGGGCGGTCGGTGCTGCACCGGGCCGGGCGGCGCGGCGGGCATGGCTGGCGGGGGCGGGGGCGGGGGCGGCACGGCGCGCGGCGCGGGCTCGGGCACTGCAGCAGGTGGGGTGGCGTCTTCGGCCGGCGGCGGCGGGGCGAATGTCGCTCGTGGGGTCTCGGTCGCTGCCGGCGGGCTGGGGGCGGGGTGCGGCGGACGGGGCGGGACCGGCGGCCGGAAACCCGTGGTCGGCGCCGGACGCGGGGAGGCGGGCGGTGCCTCGGGCGGACGCGCAGGCACCGGCTGGTCGGGCCGCACGCGGTTGCGCAGGAATTCCTGGGGCTCGTTCATGGGCTCCTCGGGGTGCGACGGCGGCGGATCGGCACGCCGGTGCCTGGCCATTTCCGATTCCCGCGTGATGAACCCCACGGTCCGATCGGCCGGCGCCGGACGCTTCACCCCAGTATCGACCACCCGCAGCTCGGGCTGAACCGGGTGACTCCCACACCGGGACGCAACCCGGCCGCTCGTGGGCAACAACCAGATCTGCGCAAACTCGCCTACCCGACGGGTTGACCGCTCCCGCCCGGCGCGAACGCGGCCGATCTCGATTCGGCCGACTTGGCTGCCACGCCTTTTCGGCTACGGTGTTGCCGGTGTGACTGTTGGTCCGGCAGCCGACGACGACGGATCGGCAGCCCAACCCGCGCACTCAGCAAACCGGGACGGGCGACCGGGCCGGCCGCCGGAGCGGTCCACCATCGACACCGGACGTCGCACGGCTGTCAAATGCTGGTAACGGCGAATTTACGGCCCTGCGAGCAGGCAAGTTAGTATGGGTAAGTTGGCATGTCAGGCGGTTTTTGTCCTATCGTTTTAAGACTTGTCGAGACCAGGTACAGGACGACCGTTCAGCGCTGCACGGACGAAGTCCTGACCGGATTATCTCCGCTAGGCGGACAGCCTATCGACCAGAGCGCAGGGGCTTAGCCCGCAACCTCCGGGTGCGGCTCCTCGATCAGGAAAAGTCGATCCGCAAAGCGGCGGTGCAGAAAGTCTGCTGAAGGGTTAGGTGGGTATGACGCCCAGGCGCGTCGGGCTTTACAACCCCGCATACGAACACGATTCGTGCGGGGTCGCCATGGTCGTGGACATGCACGGCCGGCGCAGCCGCGACATCGTGGACAAGGCCATCACCGCGCTGCTCAACCTCGAACACCGCGGTGCCGCCGGCGCCGAACCGCGCAGCGGTGACGGCGCGGGGATCATGATCCAGGTGCCCGATGCGTTCCTGCGGGACATGGTGGACTTCGAACTGCCGGAGGCGGGCAGCTATGCCACCGGCATCGCGTTTTTGCCGCAGTCGGCCAAGGACGCCGCCACCGCCTGCGCGGCGGTCGAGAAGATCGCCGAATCCGAGGGTCTGCAGGTGCTCGGCTGGCGCAACGTGCCCACCGACGACTCGTCGCTGGGCGCGCTGTCACGCGATGCGATGCCCACCTTCCGCCAGGTTTTCATGGCCGGCGCCTCGGGCATGACGCTCGAACGTCGCGCCTACATCGTCCGCAAGCGGGCCGAACACGAACTCGGCACCAAGGGCCCCGGCCAGGACGGACCGGGCCGGGAGACGGTGTATTTCCCGAGCCTGTCCGGCCAGACGCTGGTCTACAAGGGCATGTTGACCACCCCGCAGCTCAAGGCCTTCTATCTCGACCTGCAGGACAACCGGGTGACCAGCGCACTGGGCATCGTGCACTCCCGGTTCTCCACCAACACGTTCCCGTCGTGGCCGTTGGCGCACCCATTCCGGCGGGTGGCGCACAACGGAGAGATCAACACCGTCACCGGCAACGAAAACTGGATGCGGGCCAGAGAGGCGCTGATCAAGACCGACGTCTTCGGTTCGGAAGACGACGTGGAGAAGCTGTTCCCGATCTGCACCCCCGGGGCGTCCGACACCGCGCGCTTCGACGAGGTGGTCGAGCTGTTGCACCTGGGCGGCCGGTCGCTGCCGCACGCCGTGTTGATGATGATTCCCGAGGCCTGGGAACGCAACGAGTCGATGGATCCCGCCCGGCGGGCGTTCTACGAGTACCACGCCTCGTTGATGGAGCCGTGGGACGGCCCGGCGTCGATCACGTTCACCGACGGCACCATCGTCGGCGCCGTGCTGGACCGAAACGGTCTGCGCCCGTCGCGAATCTGGGTCACCGACGACGGCCTGGTCGTGATGGCCTCAGAGGCCGGTGTGCTGGACGTCGACCCGTCCAAGGTGGTCAAGCGGATGCGGCTGCAGCCGGGCCGGATGTTCCTGGTGGACACCACCCAGGGCCGGATCGTGGCCGACGAGGAGATCAAGGCCCAGCTGGCCGCCGAGCACCCTTATCAGGAGTGGTTGGACAAAGGTCTGGTTCCGCTCGACAAGTTGCCGGCCAACAAATACGTGCGCATGCCGCATCACCGTCTCGTCATGCGGCAGCAGGCCTTCGGCTACACCTATGAGGAACTCAACCTGCTGGTGGCGCCGATGGCCCGCACCGGCGCCGAGCCCCTGGGCTCCATGGGTACCGATACGCCGATCGCGGTGCTGTCCAAGCGTCCGAAGATGCTCTACGACTATTTCCACCAACTATTCGCCCAGGTGACCAACCCGCCCCTGGACGCGATCCGGGAAGAGGTCGTCACCAGTCTGCAGGGCACCACCGGCGGAGAGCGCGACCTGCTCACGCCGGACGAGAACTCCTGTCGCCAGATCGCGCTGCCGCAGCCGATCCTGCGCAATTACGAGCTGGCCCGGCTGATCAATCTGAACCCGGAGGACGAAGTCAACGGGCGGCCACATGGCATGCGGTCCACAGTGATTCGCTGTCTGTACCCGGTCGCCGAAGGGGGCGCCGGGTTGGCCGCCGCGCTGGACGAGGTGCGGGCGCAGGCGTCGGCGGCCATCGCCGACGGGGCACGCGTGATCATCTTGTCCGACCGCAACTCCGACGAGGCGATGGCGCCGATTCCGTCGTTGCTCGCGGTGTCGGGCGTGCACCACCACCTGGTGCGGGACCGGACCCGTACGCATGTGGGTCTCGTCGTGGAATCCGGTGACGCCCGCGAGGTGCACCACATGGCGCTGCTGATCGGGTGCGGGGCTGCGGCGATCAACCCGTATCTGGTGTTCGAGTCGATCGAGGACATGATCGACCGCGGCGTCATCGAGGGCATCGAACGCAATAAGGCGCTGAACAACTACGTGAAGGCCGCCGGCAAGGGCGTGCTCAAAGTGATGTCCAAGATGGGCATTTCGACGCTGGCGTCCTACACGGGTGCGCAACTGTTCCAGGCGGTCGGCGTCTCCGAGGATGTGCTCGACGAGTACTTCACCGGTATGGCCTGTCCGACCGGCGGTGTCACGCTGGACGACATCGCCGCCGATGTCGCGACCCGGCACGCGCTGGCCTATCTGGACCGCCCCGACGAGCGTGCGCACCGCGAACTCGAGGTGGGCGGGGAGTACCAGTGGCGCCGCGAGGGCGAGTACCACCTGTTCAACCCGGAGACCGTCTTCAAGCTGCAGCACTCCACTCGCACCGGCCAGTATTCGATCTTCAAGGAGTACACCCGGCTGGTCGACAACCAGAGCGAGCGGATGGCATCGCTGCGCGGGCTGCTCAAATTCCGTGCGGGCGTGCGTCCTTCGATACCGATCGAGGAGGTGGAACCGGCCAGTGAGATCGTCAAGCGCTTCTCGACCGGGGCCATGAGCTATGGCTCGATCTCCGCCGAGGCGCACGAGACGCTGGCCATCGCGATGAACCGGTTGGGTGCCCGGTCCAACAGCGGCGAAGGCGGTGAGGACGTCAAGCGCTTTGACCCCGACGCCAACGGGGATTGGCGACGCAGCGCGATCAAGCAGGTCGCCTCCGGGCGGTTCGGCGTCACCTCGCACTACCTGACCAACTGCACCGACATCCAGATCAAGATGGCTCAGGGCGCCAAACCCGGTGAGGGCGGCCAACTTCCGGGGCACAAGGTGTATCCGTGGGTCGCGTCGGTAAGGCACTCCACACCCGGCGTCGGCTTGATCTCGCCGCCACCGCACCACGACATCTATTCGATCGAGGATCTCGCACAGTTGATCCACGACCTGAAGAACGCCAACCCGTCGGCGCGCGTGCACGTCAAGCTGGTGTCCGAGAACGGCGTCGGCACCGTTGCGGCCGGAGTCTCCAAGGCGCACGCCGATGTGGTGCTGATCTCGGGGCACGACGGCGGTACCGGCGCGACCCCGCTGACGTCGATGAAGCATGCGGGTGCCCCGTGGGAGTTGGGTCTGGCCGAAACTCAGCAGACCCTGCTGCTCAACGGTTTACGTGACCGCATCGTGGTCCAGGTGGACGGCCAGCTCAAGACCGGACGCGACGTGATGATCGCGACGCTCCTCGGCGCCGAGGAGTTCGGCTTCGCCACAGCGCCTTTGGTGGTGGCGGGCTGCATCATGATGCGTGTCTGCCATCTGGACACCTGCCCGGTGGGGGTGGCCACCCAGAACCCGCTGCTGCGGGAGCGGTTCGCCGGGAAGCCGGAATTCGTGGAGAACTTCTTCATGTTCATCGCCGAAGAAGTGCGGGAGTACATGGCTCAGTTGGGTTTCCGCACCATCAACGAGGCCGTCGGTCAGGCCGGGGCGTTGGACACCACCCTGGCGCGCGCGCTGTGGAAGGCGCACCGACTGGACCTGACCCCGGTGCTGCACGAGCCCGAGTCGGCGTTCATGAATCAGGATCTGTATTGCAGTTCGCGCCAGGACCACGGCCTGGACAAGGCGCTGGACCAGCAGTTGATCGTGATGAGCCGCGAGGCGCTGGATTCGCAGAAGCCGGTCCGGTTCTCCACCAACATCAGCAACGTGAACCGCACGGTGGGTACCATGCTCGGCCACGAGGTGACCAAAGCCTATGGCGGCCAAGGGTTACCGGACGGCACCATCGACATCACCTTCGAAGGGTCCGCCGGCAACAGCTTCGGCGCGTTCGTGCCCAGGGGCATCACGTTGCGCATCTACGGTGACGCCAACGACTACGTGGGCAAGGGACTTTCCGGCGGCCGGATCGTGGTGCGGCCGTCGGACAACGCGCCCGAGGGCTATGTGGCCGAGGACAACATCATCGGGGGCAACGTGATTCTGTTCGGTGCCACCAGCGGCGAGGTCTACCTGCGCGGTGTGGTCGGCGAGCGGTTCGCTGTCCGCAACTCCGGTGCGCACGCCGTGGTGGAGGGTGTGGGCGACCACGGCTGCGAATACATGACCGGTGGGCGGGTGGTCATCCTGGGCCGTACCGGCCGCAACTTCGCCGCCGGCATGTCCGGTGGTGTGGCCTATGTCTACGATCCCGACGAGGAATTGCCGAACAACTTGAACATCGAGATGGTGGACCCGGAAACACTGGACGACGAGGACGCCGAGTTCGTGAAGGGCATCATCGAGGCGCACGTCGATGCCACCGATTCCGCTGTGGGCCAACGCATTCTGGCTGACTGGCGGGGCCAGCAGCGCCACTTCGTGAAGGTGATGCCGCGGGACTACAAGAAGGTGCTGTCGGCGATCGCCGAAGCAGAACGCGACGGTGTGGACGTGGACAAGGCGATCATGGCGGCGGCTCATGGCTGACCCGACCGGCTTCCTGAAGTACACGCACCGCGAGCTGCCCAAGCGGCGGCCGGTCCCGTTGCGGTTGAAGGACTGGCACGAGGTGTACGAGGAGTTCGACGTCGACACCTTGCGGCATCAGGCGACTCGCTGCATGGACTGCGGAATTCCGTTCTGTCACCACGGTTGTCCGTTGGGCAACCTGATCCCGGAATGGAACGACCTGGTACGACGGGGCCACTTCCGCGATGCCATCGAGCGCCTGCACGCGACGAACAACTTCCCCGACTTCACCGGTCGGCTGTGCCCGGCGCCATGCGAACCGGCGTGCGTGCTCGGCATCAATCAGGAGCCGGTGACGATCAAGCAGATCGAGCTGGAGATCATCGACCGGGCCTTCGACGAGGGCTGGGTGAAACCGCTGCTGCCGCACTGCGATACCGGCAAAACCGTTGCGGTGGTGGGTTCGGGCCCCGCCGGTTTGGCGGCGGCTCAGCAGCTGACGCGGGCCGGGCATCATGTCACGGTGTTCGAGCGGGAGGACCGGATCGGCGGGTTGCTGCGTTACGGCATCCCCGAGTTCAAGATGGAAAAGCGTGTGCTGGACCGGCGGCTGGAGCAGATGGCGGCCGAGGGCACCGAGTTCAAGGCCGGCGTGAACGTCGGGGAGGACCTCACCGCCGAGCAGTTGCTGGCCGATTTCGATGCGGTCGTGCTGGCCGGGGGCGCCACCGCCTGGCGCGACCTGCCGGTGCCGGGCCGGGACCTGGACGGCATCCACCAGGCGATGGAGTATCTGCCGTGGGGCAATCGGGTCCAGGAGGGGGACGACGTACTAGGCCCCGACGGCGAGCCGCCGATCACCGCCAAGGGCAAGAAGGTGGTGATCATCGGCGGCGGCGACACCGGTGCCGACTGTCTGGGCACCGCCCACCGTCAGGGCGCGGCCAGCATCCACCAGTTCGAGATCATGCCGCGTCCGCCGGAGACCCGCGCCGAGTCGACGCCCTGGCCCACCTATCCGTTGATGTACCGGATCGCCTCAGCCCATGAAGAGGGCGGCGAACGGGTGTTCTCGGTCAACACCGAAGAGTTCATCGGCAAGGACGGGCACGTCACCGCGCTCAAGGTGCACGAGGTGACGATGCAGGACGGCAAGTTCGTCAAGGTCGAGGACTCCGACTTCGTGCTCGAAGCGGACCTGGTGTTGCTGGCGATGGGTTTCGTCGGCCCCGAGCAGCCGGGGTTGCTGACCGACCTCGGGGTCAAGCTCACCGAGCGTGGCAACGTTGCCCGCGGCGACGATTTCGACACTTCGGTGCCGGGTGTGTTCGTGGCCGGCGACATGGGCAGGGGTCAGTCCCTGATCGTCTGGGCGATCGCCGAGGGTCGTGCCGCAGCGGCCGGGGTGGACCGTTTCCTGATGGGATCCACCGCCCTGCCGGCGCCCATCAAGCCGACCGCTGCGCCACTGCGCTAACCACACCAGTCACATCTGAAACATTTGATAAATCGTCGGCGTGCCTTCCGGCGTTTGCCAGAGCCTCAGGTGTCTAATAACTGACTGTGGGCCGCATCACACAGTCCCAATACATAAGGCACATTTCGGGTCGCCTTGAGCCCCTATCGCGTTAACCCGATCGCAGGAGTAGTTATCGTGCACATGAACCCAGTTCCCAGGTCAAAGATGGGTCGAATCGCGTGGTCGCTGTTTCGCCACCCCGTCAAGAGCCGCGAGTTTCCGGCGCGCAGTGAGCGGCTGGTGACTACCGAGGACCTGCTGCGCTTCGCTGTCTAGCCGCCGAGTGTTTGCTCAGCTCAGCAGCCCGGACTCCCGGATAGCTTGGGCGAGCGGCTCGATCACGGCGGGGTCGTGCGGCGGAGCGATGTAGACGATGCCGAGATCCAACCCCTCGGCACCCAGCGCGGCCGCCGTCTCGATCACCTGGTGGTAGTCGCGGTCGGACCCCAATCCCAGGTGCGCCGAGAGCGTGATTTCTGTCGGGTCCCGTCCGATGTCGGCACAGCGCGCATGCAGCACGTCGCGTTTGCGGGCGAACTCCTCGGCGGTGCCGCCGGCGAAGTTCCAGTGCTGCGCATAGCGCGCAGTGATCGGCAGGGTCCGCTTCTCTCCGCTGCCCCCGATGGCGATCGGCGGGTGCGGCCGCTGCGGTCCCTTCGGCTCGTTGCGGGCGTCCCTGAGTTGGTAGAACTTGCCGTCGAAGGTGGTCGTCTCCTGACTGAGCAGGCTGACCAGCACCTGGCAGGCCTCCTCGAACCGGTCGAAACGCTCTTTGAGACCGCCCAGTTCGATCCCGTACGCGCCCGACTCCTCTTCGTTCCAGCCGGCGCCGATACCCAACTCGAGCCGCCCACCGGAGATGACGTCGAGAGTGGCGGCCATGTTGGCCAGCACCGCGGGGTGGCGGTAGTGGATACCGGTGACCAGGGTGCCCAGCCGTAGCCGCGTGGTGGCCTGGGCCAGCGCCGTCAGCGTGGTCCACCCTTCCAGGCACGGACCGGTGGAGTCGGAGAAGATCGGATAGAAGTGGTCGAAGGTCCAGCCGGACTCGAAGACGTCGATGTCGTCGGCGGCCTGCCAGACAGCCAGCATGTCCGACCAGGTGGTGTTCTGCGGTGAGGTCTTGAAGGCGAATCGCATGAGTCCGAAGGTAGTCCGGCAACTAGACTCGTCCGAACGATGACCCTCGGACTCGACACCACACTCACCCTGCTAGCGGCGGGCCTGATCTTCCTGTTGGCACTGGGCCTCGGAGTGTGGAAGTACCAGCAGGTCATGGTGTCCGAAGAGCACCGCGCGCACCCGTACGTCGACATCGCGCACCGCGCGGCGCTGCTGTACAGCTTCGCCACGCTGTTGTTCGCGGTGTTCGTCGAACTCAGCGCGTGGCCGGCCTGGGTGAACCTTGCCGCGACCGGCGTGGCGGTGTTCTTCTTCGTGGCCGCCATAGCCAGCTACATCCTGCACGGCGCGCGACGCGACACGGAGAACCAGTTCGAGCCGCCCGTGCCGGGTACACGATTGGCGATGACCCTGCTGATCGTCGGGGAGATGGGCGGTTTCGCCGTGGTACTCGCCGGCTTTGTGGTGAAGCAACTGCTCTGATGGACCCGGTGGCCGCGCTGCGCGAGATCGCGTACTACAAGGACCGAAGCCGTCAGGATTCCCGACGGGTCATGGCCTACCGCAATGCCGCCGACATTCTGGAGAAGCTCGACGAGGCCACGCTGGAGCGCCACGGCCAGGACAACAGCTGGCAGTCGATCCCGGGAATCGGGCCCAAAACCGCCAAGGTGATCGCGCAGGCCTGGGCCGGCGATGTACCCGAACAACTCGTCGAATTGCGTTCTAGCGCAGAGGATCTCGGCGGTGGCGAGATACGTGCGGCGCTCCGGGGAGATCTGCATCTGCATTCGAACTGGTCGGACGGTTCCGCGCCGATCGAGGAGATGATGGCGGCCGCCGCGGCGCTGGGCCACGAATACTGTGCGCTGACCGATCATTCGCCGCGGCTGACGATCGCCAACGGGCTGTCCCCGGACCGGTTGCGTAAGCAGCTCGATGTGATCGACGAGCTGCGGGACCGGTTCGCGCCGATGCGAATCCTGACCGGCATCGAGGTCGACATCCTTGACGACGGCAGCCTGGACCAGGAGCCCGAATTGCTCGACCGCCTGGACATCGTGGTGGCCAGCGTGCACTCGAAGCTGTCCATGGATGCCGGCGCGATGACCCGGCGCATGGTGCGTGCCGTGTCCGACGGTCACGCCGACGTACTGGGCCACTGCACAGGGCGACTGGTCTCCGGCGGGCGCGGGATCCGGCCGGAATCGAAGTTCGACGCAGAGAAGGTGTTCACTGCCTGTCTCGAGCACGGCACCGCCGTTGAGATCAACTCGCGACCCGAACGGCGGGATCCACCGACGCGGCTGCTCGAGCTGGCCCGGGACATGGGCTGTGTGTTCAGCATCGACACCGACGCGCACGCACCCGGCCAGTTGGACTTCCTCGGCTACGGCGCGCAGCGGGCCTTGGACGCCGGTATCGACGCCGAGCGCATCGTCAACACCTGGCCAGTGGAACGATTACTGGAGTGGACTAGGTCCTGAAGCTGGTCCTCAGCATCGCCAATAGCCGTTCACGTGAGTCCCGTTCTTCTTCGTGTAACCGTTGACCCAGGTGCAACCGACTCCGGGTGCATTCGGCGGATTAGGCAGATTGACATCGGTCGGCGGCAATGGAACCGCGGGTGGCGTGGCGGCGGGTGACGGACTGGCCGATGTCGACGAGGACGGAGTGGACGACGGGGTGCGCGACGCCGCCGGACAATACTGCGACTGTGGATAGTCGACGCAAAGTTGCCGGTCCACATGCGTCCATTGACCCCCGGAGCAGAGCGAATACGTGCCGCCCGATGCCGGCGTGACCGCACCGTCCTGACAGTCGGCGTGGGCAGCCGGGACCGCGAACCACACCGCGACACTGCCGGCGAGAACCACGCCGACCTGAAGAATCGAAGTAATGCGCATGCCTGGCAACTTACCGGCGACGGGTGACATGGCCGGAACGAATACAAACGCCGGCGCCCGGCCGTCAATCCGGGAGGTGCGGCATTTCCAGCCCAGGGTCGCGGCCGACCAGCACCGCGCGGGTGAGTGCGGACCTGCCGTAGCGACGGTGGACTTCGTCCACCGCGGCATCGACTGACACAGAATGGCCGGCGAAGGGCAAGGCCAGCTGTTCGGTGCCGTTGCGGTCGATGCCCGAAACGGCGAAACCGATGAGCGTCAAACCCTTTTCGGCAATCAACGGATCCGCTGCCGTCACGAGTCGCCGCGCTGTGGCCAGGATCGGCTGCGTGGCGGCGGTAGCCCACGGCATGGTCTGGGACCGTGTCACCCGACCGAAGTCGTCGAACCGCAGTCGCAGCACCACCGTGCGTCCGGTGCGTCCGGCGGCGCGCATCCGGCCGGTGATCCGGTCGATCAGATTGACCACCACAGCATCGACCTCGGCGGGTGACATGGTGGCACCGGCGCGGCCCAGCGCGCGTTGGGCGCCGACCGATCGCCGCCGCACCCCGGTGTTCACCCGGCGGCGGTCGATGTTGCGGGACAGCGCGTAGAGCTGGCGGCCCATCGCGTGCCCGACCATGGACCCGAGCATCGATTCGCTGAGCTCGGACACTTGGGCCACCGTGGTGATGCCGTGCGCGCGCAGCTTGTCCGCGGTCACCGCGCCCACACCCCACAGTCGCCGCACCGGCAGCGGATGCAGGAAGGCCAGCTCCTGATCGGGTGCCACCAGGAGCAGCCCGTCCGGTTTGGCTTCCTGACTGGCCACCTTGGCCAGGAATTTGGTGCGCGCGATCCCGACGGTGATGGGCAGACCCACCCGCTCGCGCACATCGGCGCGCAGTCGCGCCGCGATCTGCACCGGGGTCCCACTGACCCGGCCGAGCCCGTGGACGTCGAGGAAGGCCTCGTCCACCGACAACGGCTCCACGATCGGGCTGCAATCGCCGAACACTCGGAACACGTCGTCGCTGGCCTGGGAGTAGGCGCGCATCCGCGGCGGCACCACCACGGCGTGTGGGCACAGCCGCCGGGCTTGCGCCCCGCCCATCGCGGTGCGCACTCCGTAGGCCTTGGCCTCATAGCTGGCGGCCAGCACCACGCCGCCCCCGACGATCACCGGGCGGCCCCGCAGTGCCGGGTCGTCGCGCTGCTCGACGGACGCATAGAACGAATCCAGGTCCGCATGCAGGATGGACGCCTCACACCGCACGAACATATGTTCGCACGGGGCACCGACAGGGTGGTGAGCCCGCGCGCCGGCGGAGCCGGGCTACCGGCGCTCGCCGTAGATACTGCTGACCCAGATGTGGACCAGCGTGTCCAGCACATTCTCTTCCGGCACCGACGGCGCCTCGGCGGCGAACGACGCGAACAATGTCCGCTCGTTCATCAGGTTGAGCGCGGTAGCCAGTTGGTCACTGGGCAGAGTTCGGGGCGCCGCTCCGCGATCGCGTTCGGCCTCGATGCCCAGCGCGGTGAAGGTGATCCACTTCTGCATGAACGTCGACCACAGTTCCCGGATCTCAGGACTGGTGTCGCGGGCGGCCATGCTGGCGCGCGTCACCGCTTTGTGCGCACCGAACGTCTCGAAGAACACGGCGACGCCGGTCCGCCACCGGTTGTCCCCGTCCTCGGCCAACTTGTCGGAGAGTCCCTGCAGCGCGGTATCGGCCTTCTTGACCACGCGGTCCAGCAGTGTCAGCAGGACAGCTTCTTTGGACGGGAAGTAGAAATAGAACGTCGGGCGGGAGATTCCGGCGCCTTTGGCCAGATCGTCGACAGAGATGTCCGCCAGCGACCTGCCCTTCAGCAGTCCCTCGGCGGTGGTCAGGATGGCCAGTTCGCGGTCGTCTCCCGAGGGTCGTGCACCGCGCCGGCCGCGGGGGAGCGCAGTCTTGGTGCCGGAGAAGGTCGCCACGCGGGCAGCTTACACCGCGTTGAGATAGTCGACAGCATGTCGACGCAGCGGATTCCGGCCGGCCGCACACCTGGCGACGGCCTCAACCCGGCAGCGGATGTTCTCCTGCTGCGACGACGACGATGCCGTCGTCGTCGCTGTAGGCCAGGTGACCTGGCGCGAAAGTCACCCCGCCCAACGTCACCTCGACATCGCGCTCACCGGTGCCGTTCTTGCTGCTCTTGCGGGGGTTGGTGCCCAGCGCTTTGATGCCGATGTCGATCCCGCGTAGCGCGGCGGAATCGCGCACTGCGCCGTTGACGATCAGCCCCGCCCAGCCGTTGGATCGGGCCAGCTCCGCGATCAGATCACCCACCAGCGCGGTATGCAGGGAACCGTCGCCGTCGACCACCAGCACCCCGCCCGCGCCCGGCTGCGACAGCACCGACTTCAACAGCGCGTTGTCCTGGAAGCAGCGCACGGTACTGATCGGACCGACGAACTGCGTCCGGCCACCGAACTGGCGGAATTGCAGGTCGCAGCTACGCACATCGGGACCGATGTCGTCCACCAGATCGGCCGTCGGCTGAAAGGACACGGGCGCTGTCAACGGCGGCGCAATTGGCGGACCAACAACAGCGCCAGCAGGCTCAGGGCGAGCGCCACCGCATACGGGACGGGCGACTGCAGCGAAGACGGTGCGGGCTCGTCGGCGGGCAGCGGGTTACGGGCCCGCTCGACAGTCGACTTTGCCTGCGCCGCAACATCTTTCGCAGCGGCCAGCTGTCCGTTGGTTTCGGCGTGCTGCGGCAGGTCCACGGGCGGCGCCGCCGGTGCCTCGACCGGTTCCGGCGCGGGTGCGATCTTCTTGGCGGCCGCCTTCTTGACCGGGGCTTTCTTGGCGGGCGCCTTCTTGGCGGGCGCCTTGGTGGCCTTGGCCGGTGCCTTCTTGGCGGGCGCCTTCTTGGCCGGCTGCTTCTTGGCCGGTGGCGTGGCGGCGGCTTCGCCCTCGGGTCGGTCCTGCGGATCTGCCATGCGGCCGCTCCTTTGCAGCATTTCGTTGCGTACGCGTACGGGGTCGCTCAGGGTCCCATCATGCCAGCCGGGCCGGGACCGGCTACGGCCTGCGCCGCGTCGCCCAGATGGCGGCGACGCCGACGGCCGCGACCGTCCCGGCCGCAAATGGCCAGATCGGCATGTCGGCGTCGGGGTCACGGGCGGACACCCAACTCGGGTCGGTAGCGGTGGCCGTGGTCAGAGCGGGCTGGGCCGCCGCACCGCCGGCCGTCAACATCGCGATGGCCGCCAGCACGGCGCACAGCAGACTCAGCCGCGACAATATCGACACCACCGGTGTCAGCCCAGCCCGAGACGGGCCAGGACGTCGGACTCGATGCCGTCGAGTTGCGAGGAGATGGCAGCGTGCGCAGCGCGGCGCCGCTGCGTCGGCATGTGCTCTGCGGCGGTGACTGCCGACGACAATTCGGCGAGCCGTTCACTGATCGCCGCGACGAACTGTTTGGTCTCCGGGTCTTTCGGCTTCTTAGCCTGCACGCTGCGCAGCGATTGCTCGGCGCCCGCGATGCGCGCCGACAACCGGGCACCGTGGCCGGAGAACTGCCCGATCTGCGCCAGCGGGACCCCGAGCCGGTCGGCACGCCGCTGATCGATCAACCCGCGGGCCGCGACGGCCGCGCGGTAGATCAGCGGCATTAATATCGGGGCCAGTAGGCGAGACACCGTCAACGTGCGGCGAATCCGGGTGGGCGACAACAGCTTGCCTTCGCGCACTGCCTTCAACTCGGTTTCGGCGACCTTCAACGCCGCCCGGTCGCTGTCCTTCTGGGCCTTCAGTTGGGCCTTGAACGCTTTGTCAGCGGACTTCTGGGCCGTCTTGATGCGGCGTCTTTCGTTCTTGGCCGCCAACCTGGCTTCCAGCTTGGCGCGGGCCTTGATGGCGCGGGCTTCGGCGCGACGTGTCGCGCGGCTCTTTCGCTTGCCGAACAGGCCCATTCCCGGCCGCCTCCCGCTATCTCTCGTGGGCTATCGCGTGTGCGCGCGAGCTCTGGGCCAACCCTAATCCGAGCAGGCTGCCGGCGGTCCGCCAGGTCAGCTAGGAGCCGAGGCCTTCGGCGCGGCGGAGCTCCTCGATCCGGTCCAGCACCTTTTGTTGAGCCTCCACCGGCAGGCCGTGCGCGCGAATCGCGATACGGCGAACACCGTCGTCCCGCACCGACGCGTAGAACTGCAACTCCTTATCGAGCTTTTCGTAGTAGTCGTCGTCGGTGAAGTAGGCCGGCTTGATGCGGAAGAAGTTGGCCAGCGCTGTCATGGTCGCGGACGACGGGTTCGTGCGGTTGCCGGAACGTAGCTGCGAGAGGTAGGGAGCCGACATCGTGATGCCCTCCGCCTTGAGCGCGGCGATCACCTCCGCGGAGGTGTGCGGCCCCCTGCCAGGTGGATACACCGTGTCGAACAGGCGGTTCAGGCGGGCAGCGAACGTCGTGCTCATCGATATGACCTCCACCGGGGCAATCGGACCAATCGGTTATCACTAGGTATTTGCTGATCATGGTAGCGACGTTGTCAGCCAACAACCAAGTGCAAACGTGGGCGTATTCGGAACCAGCACTCCGGGCGACCATGCAGGACACCCCCGACGAGCATCCAAACGATTGGGTCAGGTGTCCATGAATTGACCGGATTTCACAGGTTATCCGCAGAATACACGCTCAGAACGGGCGCAGCGCTGCCGTCCGCGCGCGCGCGAAGTACAGCGCGATCAGTCCTGCAGCGACGCGCCCCGCCGATCTCGGGCAACCAGCGGCCGGCGCGAACGTTTCGGCTGATCACTTTGCTGCCCGGTGCCGCGCAGGGGCGTGGGGCGCCCGGTACACACCTGCTGGCAGGGCCGCGGGACGCCGCGGCAAGACCACCGGTGCGGTCCGCGCCCGGGCCTCGACGCACCGGACCCGGGTGGTCGGCGTGCGCGTCTGTTCGGGGAACCGCCGGGACGGGTGCGGTCAGCGCCGCAGAGTTTGCGCCGCGGTCCCGCGACGCCGGGGCCGCGCCGTCAGGCGGCGAGCAGCATGGCCAGGATGGCGGTGTCCGGGTGGCTGATCGGGTCGACCCCGACCCGGCTCACCATCGAGGTGACGGTGCCGTCGGCCTCCGCCTCGACCCATGCCGCCCGGTGTTCCAACCCCAGGTAAGGCAGCCCGGGCAGCAGCACACAGCCGGACGCGGCGCCTTTGCACTCCGGCAACGACGGCATGGTCTCCGAGGGCGGGTGCAACATCAGCAGGGCGGGCGGCTGGTGTTCCGCGAAATAGCCCGGCTGGATGGCCTTGTCGCCGAAAACCGTACCCTCGGCCAGGACCAAGCCGACGGTGCCCGGTTCGGGTTCGTCGGGCAATTCTTCGCGTGCGCCGAAAACGGTTGTGGTGGACAGCAACCCGGGCAATGACGCGACCCGGACCGCGACCATCAGCAGCTGCGCCCATTCCTTGGTGGAATCGGGCCATCGCCCTGAGATCACGAACCCCTTCAGGTCGCCACGAGAATGAAAGGGGGCAACCCCGATAGGTGAACCGGACCCAGCGTCCATCTTGTCCTCCGAACCGCCTCCACCCGAAGTAACCACGTTGGTAGCTCGAAAAATCGCAACAGCACCGCAGCTGAAATGTAGCTCGAATATCCAAGGATGCGCGGGGTTTTGACGCCGTGCAACTCGACACGGCGCGCAACTGCGCAGCCGCAACGACAAGGGCGCCGCGCGTTGCCGCGCGACGCCCTGCCGTGGTGTCAGCCGATCAGGGGAAGATCAGCCCCGAACTCTTCGAGGTGGCAGCGGCGTACCGGTCCTGAACGTCGGCCCAGTTCACGACGTTCCAGAACGCCTTGACGTAGTCCGCTTTGACGTTCTTGTACTGCAGGTAGAACGCGTGCTCCCACATATCGACCTGCAGCAGCGGGATGATGCCGAGCGGCACGTTGGCCTGCTGGTCGTACAACTGGAAGGTCAGCAGCCGGCCACCCAGAGTGTCGTAGCCCAGCACCGCCCAGCCGGATCCCTGCAGACCGTTGGCTGCTGCACTGAACTGGGCGCGGAACTTGTCGAACGATCCGAACTGGTCGTCGATGGCCGCGGCGAGGTCACCGGTCGGCTTGTCACCGCCGTTGGGGGACAGGTTCTTCCACCAGATGGAGTGGTTGACGTGACCGCCCAGGTGGAAGGCGAGGTTCTTCTCGTTCAGGAAGATCGCGGAGTGGTCGTCCTTGGCGCGGGCCTCCTCGAGCTTGGCGACCGCGTCATTGAGACCTTTGACGTATGTGGCGTGGTGCTTGCTGTGGTGGATCTCGTTGATCTGACCCGAGATGTGCGGTTCCAGTGCTGCGTAGTCCCAGTCCAAGTCGGGCAGGGTGTATTCAGCCACGGCATTCCTTCCTCGATGAGCGACTCATCTGACGTGTAGTTCGCGCGATCCCGCCGCGCGGCGGCCTCACCCATTCAACCCTGCTCCAAGACTGCGGATGCCGCAAGGATGCCCGAACGGTTTCTGCGGATCCCGGGCTCAGGACAGCGCGATCAGCGCCAAGATGCTGAGCAGCGCCAGCGCGATCAAACCGGCACGCAGGGCAGCGACGACGTAGGCGTGATTCCACACGGGTGACCCCGAGTACGAACTCGACTGGGTAGAGCCCGGGCCGAACGAATGTGTCGCCATCGAACGCCTTCCAAACTGCATGTTCACCTCGCGTTGCCGGAACCGTCAGTGAGGTGAGTCACAATCATTGTCGCGCTCGCGATCATACGCCACGCGCACAGGTAGCAAAACCTACGCGAATGCGAAGAGGCACGTTTGGACCGTCGCGCATCCGGGTACCAGTACTCGTCGGTGTATTCGCTCTGACCACTTCCGGGCCTGTCTATCGCGCCCGTTGTTATCGCAATGTTATCCACAGTCACGGCCAATGCTGGCCGATAGAAGCGCCCGCTGCCGGTCCGCCCAGCTGGGGATAAACCTGTGGAAACTGTGGATAGCCATTTTTAGCTGTGGCCTGCGTCACTCACCGGGCGGCGACCCCGCAGCCCCCCGGTTACGCTGGTGCGGTGATTCAGGTGTGCTCCCAGTGCGGCACCCGGTGGAACGTGCGCGAACGCCAGCGCATGTGGTGCCCCCGTTGTCGAGGTGCCCTGATGGCGCCGCTGCCGGACGCGGCAGCCGCGGATTCCGGGTGGCGTCCGCCGGTCGCACCGCAGCTGCCCGCCGCTCCCGTCGCGCCGCGCACTCCACCCCGCCTCCCACCCGGTTTCCGCTGGATAGCGGTGCGTCCGGGCGCCGCGCCCCCGATGCGCAGGGGCCGCCGCCCGCTCGGTCCCACCCCGCGCTATACCGCGGTTCCCCGTTGGGGCCTGACCGACCGGGTGCCGCAGCTGGTCCCGGCTACGTCCGAGGCCCCGGCCAAGGCGGGCCCGAAGGCGGACGTGGTGCGCGTGGTCATGTTCGCCACGCAACTGGTGCTCGCCGGCGCGGCGCTGATGTACGCGGTGCGCTACGGGTTGCTGATCTACAACCGCAACGCGCTGCTCAACTCCCTGGTGGCCGGTGCCGCGGACTGGCTGGGCATCGCCGCCAGCGTGGCCGCCCTGGTCGCGCTGTCGGGCTGCTTCGCGGTGCTGGTCCGCTGGCTGATCGCCCGCCGGGCTGCGGCGTTCGCCCACCACGGGTTGACCGAGCACCGCTCGCCGCGCCGGATCTGGGCCGGCTGCCTGCTGCCGTTCGCCAACCTGGTGCTGGCGCCGGTGTACGTCATCGAACTCGCCCTGGTCGAGGATCACTACGACCGGGTGCGCAAGCCGCTCACCTTCTGGTGGCTGGCCTGGGTCGTCAGTTACGCCGTCTCGGTGTTCACCATCGCGACATCGCTCTCCAGCGACGCCCAGGGCATCGCGAACAACAACATCATGGTGGTGGTCGGCTACCTCGTCGCGGCGATCACGGTGGCCGCGGTGGCGCGGGTGTTCGAAGGTTTCGAGCGCAAGCCGGTCGAGCGACCGATCCACCGCTGGCTGATCGTCGAACCCGATCCGCCGCACCAGCCCGCAGCGGTCGAGCCAGAGGGACAGGAACCGGCGGCATAAGCGCATGACGCGGGCGGATGAGGTCCTCGCCGGGCACCCCTTCGTGGTGGCCCACCGCGGTGCATCATTTGTCCGTCCGGAGCACACGCTGGCCGCTTACGATCAGGCCCTCAGAGAGGGCGCCGACGGCGTGGAATGCGACGTGCGGCTGACCCGCGACGGTCACCTGGTCTGCGTGCACGACCGCCGTCTGGACCGCACCTCCTCGGGGGAGGGCCCGGTGAGTACTGCGACGCTGGCCGAAATGCGCGAGCTCGACTACGGCGCCTGGCACGACAGCTGGCGCTCGGACGGCGCGCACGGCGACACCAGCCTGCTGACCCTGGACGCGCTGGTGGGGCTGGTGCTGGACTGGCACCGGCCGGTGAAGATCTTCATCGAGACCAAGCATCCGGTGCGCTACGGCTCGCTGGTGGAGAGCAAGCTGCTGGCGCTGCTGCACCGCTTCGGCATCGCCGCCCCAGCCTCCGCGGACCGGTCCCGGGCGGTGGTGATGTCGTTCTCTGCCGCCGCGGTGTGGCGGATCCGGCGCGCCGCACCGATGTTGCCGACGGTGCTACTGGGCAAGACGGGTCGCTACCTGACGAGCAGCGCGGCCACCGCGGTGGGTGCGACGGCGGTCGGACCGTCGCTGGCGGCGTTGCGCGACTACCCCCAGCTGGTCGACCGGTCGGCCGCGCAAGGCCGCTCGGTGTATTGCTGGACCGTCGACGAGCGTGCCGACGTCGAGTTCTGCCGGGAGGTCGGGGTGGCCTGGATCGCCACCAACCATCCCGGGCGCACCAAGGCGTGGCTGGACACCGCGGCCGACAACGGCGGCTGAACCGCGGTTCGGCCGGACGGATTCACGGCTGCGGGTCCAGCGCGGACGTCGGCACCGGTGCATCGGTGGACAGCGCGTCGAACAGGGCGCGGGCCGCGTCGCGATTCCACACCACCACCGAGCCGGCACCGCTGTCGCTGAACTCGCCGATCGGCACGGTCGTGGCCGTGGTGCGGCCGTGCAGCGCCCAGCCGAGTCGGGCCAGGTCCCAGGCGTGGTCGCCGCGGTCCACCGTCAGGGCGGCGGCTGCGGCGCGCGGCACCGAGTACCAGCGCCAGGGGTTGAGCCACACCGCCGGGCTACCGGCGCGTTGCAGCACCGCGGACATGAACTGCCGTTGATGGACCATTCGATCCAGATCCGCCCGCGGGGTGGCCCGGGACCGCACGTAGCCCAGCGCGCTGCGGCCGTGCAGTTGTTGGCACCCGGCCGGCAGGTCCAGGCCGGCCAGTGGATCGCTGATCGGCTCGGCGGGGCACACAGTCACGCCACCGAGCGCGTCGACCAGTTCGGCGAATCCGCCGAAACCCACTTCCGCGTAGTGGTCGAGGCGCAGGCCGGTGGCCTGTTCGACCGTCTGCGCCAGCAACGCCGCACCGCCCATCGCGAATGCGGCATTGATCTTGTCGCGGCCGTGGCCGGGAATCGGCACATAGGAATCGCGCGGGATGGAGATCAGCGTGGCCGGACTCCCGGACCCGAAGCCGGGGAGGTGGACCAGCATGATCGTGTCGGTGCGGCCGGAGCCCACGTCGCCTCCGGTGGCGAGGTCCTGCTGCTGTTCGGCGGTCAGGTCCTGGCGGCTGTCGGAGCCGACGAGCAACCAGTTGGTGCCGCGGCCGGGAGTCGGCCGCTCCTGGTAGTCGACCAGCACGGTCGCGCGGTGCACTGCGGAGTCGAACCAGAGGGTCAGGCCCAGCACACCGGCAACCACCAGCAGCGACACGATCAGCAGGACCAGCGCCAGCGTCCGGAACCAGCGGCGTCCGGATGTGCGGCGTGGTCGCGGGGGGCTGGGCGCGGCCGGCGGGGGCCGTCGCGGCGCGGCCGGCGGGGGCGGCGTCACCGCGGGCGGCAGGGGTCGGCGGCGCAACACCGGGGCAGCTTCCGGCTGAATCGGTCGCTGCGCTGGTCGATCCCCGTTCACCCGGGACAACTTACGGGGCGGGCACCCGCGGGGGTAGCGAACCGGCGGCGTTATTGGCGCGCGCGCAACCCGTTGACGAACGGACAGCCCATCAGGACGCGGATTGCCTGGCTGAGACCGCTCATGTCGTCCACCGGCTTGTGAAACGGCAACCGGATGTCGCGGTCCCCGTCGGTGCCTTCGACGCGGAACCGTACGCCGTAACGGTCCAGTCCCAGCGGACGGACATGTCCGCGCCGCAATGGCGCCGGTAGCCGCGACACCAGCCGCGCGACGACGTCGTTGTGGGCGGTGGCCAGATGCCACAGCAGCGTGGACTCGATCTCGCAGAACGGGTCGGGGCGTGCCGTCAGCAGATCGGCGACGCTCACGGGCTCGGCGCCGGTCGCGTCGGTGACCACCACCGAATCGATCTCCAGGCGCAGCAGGGTGTAGCTGACATCGTCCGCACTGGGCGGAGCGGATTTCGGCGTCTGGACCTGCAGCAGCGCGGGGTTCGGATTTTCGGTGGCGATCAGGTCCAACAGTTTGGCCACCGCGCCGGGGGGGATCCGGTGCAGCCGGCCACGCACCCAGACCAGCGACCGGACCGGCTCCCGCACCGGCAACGGCGCGTAGTCGGTCAGTTCCAGCAGTGCCTGCGACCCGGACTCCACCTGGCATTCCGGCATGCTGCTGGGAACTGCGACGGCGAACGTGCCGTCGTACAGCAGGTGGTGCATGGGCGTGGACACCGGATCGGCATCCTCGACCGCCAACAGCGCGCCCCCGGCCCGGACGCAGGCGCTGCGAATGCGCTCTGCCGTGGTGGGCGTAGGGTGTGTGACCGGTAGCACAGTTACCTCCGTAGTTTTAGGTAAGCCTAAGGTAACTTAGGGTCGGGTAACTCGCAAGAGTCGGTGACCCACGCCGACGCGCCGTTAGGGTTGTCTCTGTGGCCCGCATCGCTTACCTCGGACCGGAAGGAACTTTCACCGAGGCTGCGCTGCTCCGAATCGCCGACACCGGGTTGATCCCCGGGTCTGACAGGGCAACGAGGCTGCCGGTCGAGAGCACCCCGGCCGCGCTGGACGCGGTGCGCGACGGCACCGCCGACTATGCGTGCGCCCCGATCGAGAACTCGATCGACGGATCCCTGGCGCCCACCCTGGACAGCCTGGCCATTGGATCGCCGCTGCAGATCTTCGCCGAGACCACGCTGGAGGTGGCCTTCTCCATCGTGGTCCGGCCGGGCCTCGACGCGGCCGACGTCCGGACGTTGGCGGCGTTCCCGGTCGCCGCGGCGCAGGTGCGGCGATGGCTCACCGCGCAGCTGCCCGGCGTCGACCAGCGACCCGCGTATTCGAACGCTGACGCCGCCCGGCAGGTGGCCGAAGGCCGGGTCGACGCCGCGGTGACCTCACCGCTGGCTGCCGCGCACTGGTCACTGCCGACCCTGGCGGACGGGGTGGTCGACGAGTCCGGTGCGCGCACCCGGTTCGTGCTGATCGGACCGCCGGGGCCGCCGCCGGCCCGTACCGGGGCCGACCGGACGTCGGTGGTGTTGCGGGTGCAGAACGCGCCGGGCGCCCTGCTGATGGCGCTGACCGAGTTCGGGATTCGCGGCATCGACCTGACCCGCATCGAATCCCGGCCCACCCGTACCGGGCTGGGCACCTACATGTTCTTCGTCGACTGTGTGGGTCACCTCGAAGACGACGCCGTCGCCGAGGCACTCAAGGCGCTGCACCGCCGTTGTGCTGATGTGCGCTATCTGGGTTCCTGGCCGACGGGCCAGCCTGCGGGGGTGCTGCCACCGGTGTCGGACGAGGCGTCGCGCTGGCTCGCGCGATTGCGCGCCGGCCGAGGCGAGGGAGCACCATGAGTGGCCGGCTGGTGTTGGTGCGCCACGGCCAGTCCTTCGGCAATGTCGAGCGCCGGCTGGACACGCTGCCCCCGGGGGCGGCGTTGACCCCGCTGGGCCGCGACCAGGCGCGCGCATTCGCGCGCAGCGGCTGGGCCGCGCGGCGCCCCCCGGCCATCCTGGCGCACTCGGTCGCCGTCCGGGCGTCGGAAACAGCCGCGGTGATCGGTGCTGAACTCGACCTGGCCACGCTCGAGCTGACCGGCATCCACGAGGTACAGGTCGGCGAACTGGAGAATCGCAGCGACGACGAGGCGATCGCCGAATTCAACGCCACCTACCGGCGCTGGCACCGGGGCGAGCTGAACGTGGCGCTGCCCGGCGGCGAGACCGCCCACGACGTGCTGGACCGGTATGTGCCGGTGCTCACCGATCTGCGAATGCGTTATCTGGACGACGACGCCTGGGACGGCGACATCGTGGTGGTCAGCCACGGCGCGGCGATCCGGCTGGCCGCGGCTGTGCTGGCCGGCGTGGACGGCTCGTTCGTGCTGGACAATCCGCTCAACAACGCCGAGTCGGTGGTATTGACTCCGATCACCGACGGGCGGTGGAGCTGTGTTCAGTGGGGTGTGAGCACCCCGCCGTTCTACCCGGAGACGCCGGACACGCCCGTCGGGCAGGCCTGCCAGGCCAGTACCGCGTCAGGCCCCGATCCAATGGGCTGATCTGCCGACATCGTCGGCCTGCGCGCAGGCGCAGCCGACCGCATCGCAGTCGACCACGAAGGCGTGCGTGAACAACTCGGGTATCGCACAGTCGTTCTCGGTGCATTCCGAGCGGGCCAGTGAGTGGACGATCAAGGTGCCGTGGCAGTGGTCCAAGCCTGCCCGGCAGTCGCGGCAGCCAGCGGTCATACGTCGTTCATAACACCGGGTGCCGACAAACGTCGGACACCCCGCCGAATCAACGGCCAGAAAGTCAAGCCCAGCCCAGCTCGTCGAGCCGGTCGTCATCGATCCCGAAGTGGTGGGCGATCTCGTGGATCACCGTGATCGCGACCTGGTCGACCACGTCGTCGTCGGATTCGCAGACGTCCAGCAGCGCGTCGCGGTAGATCGTGATGGTGTCCGGCAGCGCACCGGCGTAGTCCGAATCCCGCTCGGTCAGCGCCACCCCTTCATAGAGGCCGAGCAAGTCGTCGTCGTCGGGATGGCGGTCGGCGACCAGGACGACGACGTTGTCCATCGCCGCCGTCAGCTCGGCGGGAATCAGGTCGAGGGCGTCGGAGACCAGTTCGTCGAATCGCTGCGGGTCCATCCGGACGGCCACGTCGGTCAGCTCGGGGGCGGCTCGGCGGGCGCCGGACCGTCGGGTGCCGGGGCCGGCGGCGGTCCGCCTCCGTCCACCGGCGGGGGAGCCTGGGCCGGCGGAGCCTGGGTGGCCGGTGAGGAGGGGGCCCGGGTGGGCGTCACCACGGGCTGCTGGTTGGGCAGGTGCTGATTGCCCGGCGGGGCGGTGGGTGCCTGCTGTTGTTGCGTGGGTGCCGACGACGGTTGGCTGGGCACCTGCACGGGGATCTGCGGGAGGGTGAGTCGCTCCTGCGGGATGTCGGGTGGCGGCACCGGTTGCTGGCCGTTGATCAGCAGCGGGCCCTTGGCGCTGTTGAGCAGCGTCGCCCAGCCGCCGTTGCCCAGCGTGGCGCCGATGCTGCAGGCGACCTCGCGGCTGCCGGCCGCCCAGCTGGGCAACGACACGGTCGGATAGATCAGGGTCAACGTGGTGGTGCGCAACTTGACCGGCGCCAGGTAGGCGTCGGTCATCCGGGTGCAGGTGTCCTTGATGAACCCGTCCTGGTCGGCCTCGGCGGGAAACGCGTCGGGGAACCTCTCGGCGAGGTTCACGGTGCCGGTGACTTCCATGGCATGCGGCGCCGTGCAGTCGACCGGAACGTCGACCGGTTGGTTAGTGGCCGAGTCGATGCCCACACAGGTGCCAGCGGGCCAGACCTTGGACTGGTCGATGTCGGCGACCTTGCCCTTGAACGCGACCTGCAGGTTGTTCGGGCCGGGCAATTGCAGTCCACACAGCATGCGGCGTTCGCCCGCCTGACGCCAGGCCCGGTCACCCGACCACAGCATGCTCACGGTGAACTTGCTGTTCGGGTCGAACTTGGGGCCCAGGTAGCGGCGCACCGCCGGCTCGCACTGCTCGGTGTTGATCTGCTGGATCCGCGCCGGGGACGGGGGAGCGGCGCTGGGCCCGTATTCCGATCCGGGGAAGGTGCGCAGGTCCACGGCTTCGGCGACCTCGAAACGGTGGTCCTGGGCGCAGCTGACGATGGACGCGGATTCCGGAGTGCCGTCCGGCCAGTTCAGGCAGTCGCCACTGTCGGCCCGGCTGAACGCCCCGTTGCTCTTGGAGCCGGTGCTGGGGGCGGGATCGCTGTTGAGGTAACCGGCGAGGCGTCCCCCGCTGCCCACCGACGGAAGTACGGTCACCAGTCCGGCGATCAGCAGGGCGCCCAGCGCGGTGAGCAGCAGGGCCCGCCGGGTCGCGGTCGCCTGCAAGCCGCGCGGCCAGCGGAAGCCCCTGGACGACTCCGGCGACTCGCTGGCGGGTGCCGCTTCCTCGGAGTCCTCGACGGCCACCGGTTCGTCGGCCGGCGACTCCTCGAGCCCGTCGGCGGGTGGCGGTTGTTTCTTTCGCAGATCGAGCATCGGCTCCATTCTGACAGGACCGCGCTGGGACTGTTACCGATGTTGCAGATGTGAGACCCGGGGCGAACTGCGACGATCTGCTGCGACCGCGGTGTGCCGGCAAAAGTAGTCTTGCGGCCGTGATCGACCTGAAGCTGCTCCGGGAAGACCCTGACGTCGTGCGCCGTTCCCAACTCAGCCGGGGTGAAGACCCCGCGCTGGTGGACGCTCTGGCGAATGCCGACGCGGCCCGCCGGGCGGCGATCTCGACCGCGGACGCGTTGCGCGCCGAACAGAAGCTCGCCAGCAAATCGGTGGGCAAGGCGTCACCGGAGGAACGCCCCGCCTTCTTGCAGCGTGCCAAGGAGATCGCCGAGCAGGTCAAGGCCGCCGAGGCGGACCAGGTCGCGGCCGAGGCGGCGTTCACCGCGGCCCACATGGCCATCTCGAATGTCGTCATCGACGGTGTCCCGGCCGGTGGCGAGGCCGACTTCGCCGTCCTCGACGTCGTCGGCGAAACCCCGGCGTTGGACAGCCCCAGGGATCATCTGGAACTCGGCGAGTCGTTGGGCCTGATCGACATGCAACGCGGCGCCAAGGTCGCCGGGTCCAGGTTCTACTTTTTGACCGGTCGCGGGGCGCTGCTGCAACTGGGTCTGCTGCAACTCGCACTGCGGGTGGCGGTGGAGAACGGCTTCATCCCGATGATCCCGCCAGTGCTGGTTCGTCCGGAGGTGATGAGCGGCACCGGATTCCTGGGTGCCCACGCCGACGAGGTGTACCGGCTCGAAGCCGACGACCTCTACCTGGTGGGGACCTCGGAGGTGCCGCTGGCCGGGTACCACGCCGGCGAGATCCTCGACCTGAGCGCCGGTCCGTTGCGCTATGCGGGGTGGTCGTCGTGTTTCCGTCGGGAGGCAGGCAGCTACGGCAAGGACACCCGCGGCATCATCCGGGTACATCAGTTCGACAAGGTCGAAGGCTTCGTCTATTGCCGGCCCGAGGAGGCCGAGGCCGAGCACCAGCGCCTGCTGGGCTGGCAGCGCGAGATGCTGGCGCACATCGAGGTGCCGTACCGGGTGATCGACGTGGCCGCCGGCGACCTGGGCTCCTCGGCCGCGCGCAAGTTCGACTGCGAGGCGTGGGTACCGACCCAGGGCACCTACCGCGAACTGACGTCGACGTCCAACTGCACCACCTTTCAGGCGCGGCGGTTGGCGACTCGGTACCGGGACGCGAACGGCAAACCCCAGGTGGCCGCCACCCTCAATGGCACGTTGGGCACCACCCGGTGGTTGGTTGCGGTGCTGGAGAACCACCAGCAGCCGGACGGCAGCGTGCGGGTGCCGGCGGCGCTGGTGCCCTACGTCGGGGTCGAGCTGCTGGAGCCTGCCTAAACTGCGCAAACCCCTCAGCTAGCTGCGGATATGTCGTTATGATCCGCGGGGAGGTGAGCGGCATGGGCTGGTTGACTGCGTGGTGGCGGCAGCCGGATCACTACGACCAGCTCGGACTCCTTCTGCAGGTGCGCGGGATGGCTGGCCGTACCCGGGCCGCGATCGCGGCGATCGGATTGGCGCTGGTCGCCGCGATTTTCGTGACCTTCTTCAGCACGACTGGACCGCGCGGGCCAGTTCAGACAACCTGTGCGCTGGTCGCGGCCGCCGCCGCCGCCACGGGGGCGCTGCTCTGGGTGTGGCGATGGCCTACCCGCACCCAGGCGGTGTGTTTCACCTTGGTGGCCAATGCCAGTATCGCGCTGGCCGTGCTGGCCCAGAGCGAGCCCCTCGGCGCCATGCTGGCCTGCACCACCTTCGTCACGATGGCCGGCTACATCGCGCTGTTCCATGCAGCGCCGCTGATGGTCTACAACTTCGTGGTCGCCGCTGCCACCGGGATCGTCGAGGCGTGGCTGATGGTCCCGATCTACGGCGTTGTCTCGGCTGCGGGCGCGTTCTCGTTGGTGATCATGCTCAACCTCGGGGTGCCGTTCGGCATCCAGGCCGTCGCGCATGTGCTCGGCATCGATGCGATGCGGGCCGAGCACGACCAGCTCACCGGGCTGTTGAATCGCCGCGCTTTTCATCGGCGCACCCGGCGACACTTGGAAGGGGGCCGTCCGTTGCCCGGCCAGCTGGTGATCACGGTGATCGATCTGGATCGCTTCAAACAGCTCAACGATCGGTTCGGGCACAGTACCGGCGACGCCGCACTGGTCGCGGTGGCACATGCGTTGCGGGCGCACACCGACGACACCGCCGTCATCGCACGGGTGGGCGGTGAAGAATTTGTCATCGCCGATATCTGGCGGCCGGCCGAAGTGGACCGGCGAGCGCAGCGGTTGTGCGACGCCATCGCCGCGCTGCCCTTCGGCATCACCGCCAGCCTCGGTACGGCTGCGGTCGACACCGCACGGCGGGTACCCGCCGCCCTGGACATTCCGGCCCGGATCAACGAGCTGATCTGTGCGGCCGACGCCGCCATGTATGTCGCGAAACGCCGTGGGGGTAATCAGATCTGTCACCACGGCACCCAATACCGCAGCGACGAACTCAGTGCCTAGACCGCTACTTTTTCCGCGGCGCGCTGGTGGCGGTGCTGGCGCTCGATGGTGGCGAAGTAGAACGCGAAGGCGAACGCGAAGCTGGTGAACAGGCTGCTGACGAAATACAACCACGGCCGCTTGAGGCCGCGCCGGTAACCGTCGATGATCGAAAACAGCGGCAGCAGAATGACATTGGCGATCGTGTAGTCCTGCCCGGCCGAACCCGCGGCGGGGTTGACGAACATCAACTGGATGTACTGGGTCCAGCTGCCGGGACCCCAGAGGGGGTTGTGCACTCCGGTGATCCCGTGCGGGGCGTAACCCTGGACGAAGCGGAAGTTGAAGTACCAGCCCAGCGCGATCGAGGCGATACCGACGACGTAGTACACGATTTCGAGGGGCGAGAAGGACGGCCCGGCGGCCGGTCTGGCGTAGACCGCAGGATTCGATCTGACGATCCACCAGATGACGGCGATACCGAGGACAGCGTGGGCGAGGAGCGACACCATGGGCGCAGTCTCACCCCGCCGTCAAAGTTTTGTCAATATTGACAGAACCAATTCAGGTATCTTGCTCAAATGGTGAGACCCGCGCAGACGGTGCGCAGCGAGCGCACCCGCGAAGCGTTGCGCCAGGCCGCAATGGTGCGTTTCCTGGCCCAGGGCGTGCAGGACACCTCCGCCGAACAGATCGCCGCGGACGCCGGTGTCTCGCTACGCACCTTCTACCGACATTTCAGTTCCAAGCACGACCTGCTGTTCGCCGACTACACCGGCCTGAACTGGTTCCGCTCGGCCCTGGACGCCCGGCCCGTCGACGAACCCGTCATCGACTCCGTGCAGGCAGCCATCTTCGCGTTCCCTTACGACGTGGAAGCGGTGACCAAAATCGCCGCGCTGCGCGGTGGCGAGATCGACCCCGGCCGCATCGTGCGCCACATCCGCGAGGTCCAGGCCGACTTCGCCGACGCCATCCAGGTGCAGCTACAGCGCCGCAGCCGAGCCGCCGACCAGCCGCGTGATTTTCAACTGCGGACCACCGTGACCGCCCGCTGCATCGCCGCCGCGGTGTTCGGCGCGATGGAAGCCTGGATGGTCGGGGACGACCGGTCGCTCGGCGAACTCGCCAGGATGAGCCAACTGGCGCTGGCGACGGTGCGCGCCGGCCTCGACGACACCTGGGCGTCCTGGTTACCGTCTGTTTCGTCATAATTGACAAAACTTTGTCCGCGTGACAGCCTCCGGTGCGGGAGGTCGCCATGTCTGACACGGGTAGTGACTACGACGCGATCGTGATCGGCGCCGGGCATAACGGGCTGACAGCGGCGGTGCTGCTGCAGCGGGCCGGGCTGCGGACGGTCTGCCTGGACGGCAAGCTCTACGCCGGCGGGATGGCCGCCACCGTGGAACTGTTCGACGGGTATCAGTTCGAGATCGCCGGTTCGGTGCAGTTCCCCACCTCGGCGCAGGTGATCAGCGAACTGGGGCTGGATGCCCTCCCGACCGTCGACCTGGAAGTCATGTCGGTCGCGCTGCGTGGCATCGGCGACGATCCGCTGGTCCAGTATTCCGACCCGATGAAGATGTTCGCCCACCTCAACGAGGTGCACGGCGCCGACGCCGTCGCCGGGATGGGGGGACTGCTGATGTGGGCCCAGGCGCCGACGCGGGCGCTGGGCCGGTTCGAGGCGGGCACCCTGCCCAAGACCTTCGACGAGATGTATGCCTGCGCCACAAACGAATTCGAGCGGTCCGCGATCGACGACATGTTGTTCGGTTCGGTGACCGAGGTGCTGGACCGTTACTTCCCGGATCGCGAAAAGCACGGCGCGATCAGGGGTTCGATGACCATGCTGGCGGTCAACACCCTGTATCGCGGCCCGTCCACCCCGGGCAGCGCCGCCGCGCTGGCCTTCGGGCTCGGCATCCCCGAGGGCGACTTCGTGCAGATGAAGAAGCTGCGTGGCGGCATCGGCGCGCTCACCGCGCATCTGACCCACGTGCTGGAGGCGGCCGGCGGTGAAGTGCGGTTGCGGACCAAGGTCACCGAGATCCTCATCGCAGCCGGCCGGGTGACCGGCGTGCGCACCGAGTCCGGCGATACGCTGTCCGCCCCGATCGTCGTCTCGGCCATCGCACCCGACGCCACGGTCAACGACCTGATCGACCCCGCACTGCTGCCCGCCGACATCCGGGACCGGTATGCGCGCATCGACCACCGGGGCAGTTATCTGCAGATGCACTTCGCGCTGGACGAGGCGCCACAGTTCGCGACGCCGTACGAGGCGCTCAACGACCCGAGCCTGCAGGCATCGATCGGCATCTTCTGTACGCCGGAAGAGGTTCAGCAGCAATGGGAGGACTGCCGTCGCGGGATCGTGCCGGCCGATCCCACGCTGGTGCTGCAGATACCGTCGGTGCACGATCCCGACCTGGCGCCGGACGGCAAGCACGCGGCGTCGGCGTTCGCGCTGTGGTTCCCGATCGAGGGCGGCGTCGATTACGGGCAGGCCAAGGTCGAGATGGGGCAGCGAGTGATCGACAAGATCACCCGGCTGGCGCCCAATTTCGAACGCAGCATCATCCGGCACACCACCTTCACGCCCAGGCACATGGGAGTGATGTTCTCCGCACCCGGCGGCGACTACTGTCACGGGCTGCTGCACTCGGATCAGGTGGGGCAGAACCGGCCCGGACCCAGAGGATTCATCGGGCAACCCATTCCGGTCGAGGGGCTGTACCTGGGTAGCGCCGGCTGCCACGGCGGACCGGGCATCACCTTCACCCCCGGCTACAACGCCGGTCGGGCAGCCCTGGCCGATCGCTAGCCGCGAGCGTTCAGCAGTTCCTCGAAGCAGGCCAGGAACTCCTCAGGACGCGCCGGGGTGAAAGCCGGCTTCGAGCCCGGTATGTCCAGCGTGATCAACACCGACTTCAGCGGCCGGTACAGATCCAACGGCAACCAGCGGCGAAAGTCCGGACTGCCCCACACGTTGAAGCGCACCGTGAACAGGCCCAGCGACTCGACCTTGTAGGACCGGATCTGGTCGAGGCTGATCACCTTGGCGGTGCCGGACGGAAAATGGTAGCGGCGCAACGCGATCGCCATTTCGTCCAGTTGCACCACGCCGTCGTCGTAGCACAGGTCCGCCATCGTGCTCATGCCGGAGAACTCCTCAGCTCGTGACCGCGCGTGGTCAGACAACGACCGTCGTCCAGCCGCCACTGCCACCCGTGCAGGTTGCAGGTCAGCGTATTGCCTTCTATCACACCGAATTTGGACAAGTCTGCCTTCAGGTGCGGGCAGCGGCGCTGAAACTCCCAGCCGTCCACGGTGATCGAAGCGGAGTCGTCATGCGACTCGGCGAACCAGCCGTCGGCGTAGGCGATCCGCTCCTCGGTCAGGCACTTGAAGAACGTGTACAGGTATTCGTTGTAGCCGCCGACCCGCCAGGCCCGGAACCGGGTGGACAAAAAGATGGTGTTCACCCAGTCGGGTTCGTTGTCGCGCAGCACGGTGCGTACCAGTTCGGGCGCGATGGCAAAGCCGTAGCGCACCTTCTCGTCGGGAATGCGTTCTCGCACCGCACGTTTCGGGAAATCCAGCACCACGGTCTCGGGGCCGATCACCAGCTCCACCGGATAGCCGATACCGTCGCAGATCTCGTTGCTGGCCAACATGATCGGTTCGAACAGCGCCCGTAGCGGCTCCAGCAGTGGCTCACCCGTCGGCGGCGCCCAGGTGGCCTTCTCGGCGGCCAGCACCGGCGCCATGCGCTCGGCGAAGTCGGCGATGTAGGCCGCCTTGCCGGTGGTGAAGATCGCCTCGACCTGCTCGGTGGGCAGCGGATGAGTCAGCGAATCGAGGGTCGCGCCGGTGAAATCCGCGACCGACCCGGGCATCATCAACAGACCACCGTCGTGCCCGTGGCGGCGCATCTGGTCCAGGAACACCATCTGATCCGGGAAGATGTTGGCCGGATCGTCGCGGTCGTCGTTGAGGTGACGCAGTTCCGGATCCAGGAAGCATGGCGGGCCGGCCGACGGCACCACCCAGGTCGCTCCCACCTGGGCGATGTACTGGCGCGCCCGGTCCATCTGCCGCTGCCGCTTCTGGGTGCCGAACGCCTCCTTAGCGCGCGCCGGCATGTCGTAGACCATCGGGTACCAGATCGCGCCGGAATACTGCAGCAGGTGCACGTCGATGTCGCCGAAGTCAGCGGCCAGCACGTCCAGATCGACCGGGCGTGCGTCGTTCATGTTGAACACGGTGGTGTCGCCGTCGGAGACCACCAGTGCCGAGTCGCCGATCGGACCGTCGGCGGGGGCCCGCAGGGCGATGATCATGATGTCGAGGTCACCCTTGGGCCCGGACAATCGGTGTTGCACGGAGTCGGTGGTCTCGAAGAACCGGCGGAAGCCCAGCTTCTCCAACTCGTTGCGCAGGTCCGGCACCGGGAAGTCGGGCAGCAACACCACCGCGTCCTTGTTGACGTGGGCGGTCAGCAGCTTGGCGTCGAAGTGGTCTTTGTGCAGGTGCGACACGTACAGGTAGTCGCAGTCGCCGAGGGCGTCCCAGTCCAGCCCGCTGTTGTCCGGGAACGGCACCCACGACGCGAAGTACGCCGGGTTGACCCACGGGTCGCACAGAATGCTGCCCGCGCGGGTCTGGATCCGAAAGCCGGCGTGGCCGACGCTTGTGACCTGCACAGATACCTCTCGGGGGGCGGTTTCTTTCGTCACGAGCTTACGTGAATCACCGGGTCGGGTCCTGCCACAGCCGTTAGTGGTAGTGGATGCGCAGCGGGTCGGCGGCACCGCCGTGGCCGGTCAGGAGTGCGCGTCCCAAGTCAGGGCTCGCCACCTCTGTGCCAGCTCGGCGCACTAGGCTGGATTGCTGTGGAACCGGCTTACGGCACTGCCATCACGATTGCCCGCCTGATATTCCGAGTGCAGGGACTGAAGATCACTGTCACCGGGGTGGAGAATCTACCGACCACCGGGGGTGCCGTCGTTGCGATCAACCACACCGGGTACCTGGACTTCACGCTGGCGGGCCTCCCGGCCTATCGGCAGAAGCTCGGCCGCAAGGTGCGGTTCATGGCCAAGCAGGAAGTGTTCGACCACAAGTTCACCGGGCCACTCATGCGTGCCTTCCGCCACATTCCGGTGGACCGGGAAAGCGGGGCCGCCTCCTATGCCGCGGCCGTCGAGAACCTGAAAGCCGGCGAGCTGGTCGGGGTGTATCCCGAGGCGACCATCAGCCGCAGTTTCGAGATCAAGGAGTTCAAGTCCGGAGCGGCCCGCATGGCGGTGGAAGCGGGGGTGCCCATCGTTCCGCACGTCATCTGGGGCGCCCAGCGGATCTGGACCAAAGACCACCCGAAGAAGCTGTTCCGGCCCAAGGTGCCGATCCAGGTCATCGTCGGTGAACCGATCGAACCCACCCTGCCCACCGCCGAATTGACCGCCCTGCTGCATTCCCGGATGCAGCATCTGCTCATGCAGGCCCAGGAGCAGTACGGGCCGCACCCGGCGGGTGAGTTCTGGGTGCCGCATCGGCTCGGCGGTGGCGCCCCTTCGATGGCCGAGGCGGCGCAGCTGGATGCCGAAGAAGCGGCGATGAAGGCGGCGCGCCGGGAAGAGCGAGCTCATCCCACCGGTTCCGCAGAGCACTGACCCGTGGCCGAACCCGTCTACCGCGCCAGCGAATTCGTAGCCAGGACGTTCCTCCGGCTCACCGGAAGCCGCGTCACCTACCTCGGCGACGAGAACGTGCCGGCCCAGGGCGGGTGTGTGGTGGCGATCAACCACACCAGCTACATCGACTGGGCGCTGGCCGCGCTGGCTTTCCGCAGGCCCGGGGGGCGGCGGGTGCGGCCCATGGTCAAGATCGAACTGCAGCAGGTCAAGATTGTCGGCTTCATGATGAAGCACAACAAAGCCATCCCGGTGGACCGCAGCGCCGGGGCCGACGCCTACGCGGCCGCGGTGGAACGGTTGCGCGAGGGTGAGGCGGTTGCCGTCTTCCCGGAGGCCACCATCAGCCGCAGCTTCGAGCTCAAGGACTTCAAGAGCGGCGCCGCCCGGATGGCCATCGAGGCCGACGTGCCGATCGTCCCGATCGTCGTCTGGGGCTCCCAGCGCATCTGGACCAAAGGCCTGCCGAGGCAGATCGGCCGCAAGAAGGTGCCTATCACCGTGGCGATCGGCCCGCAGTTGCAGCCGTTGCCGGACGTCACCGGAACCACCGAACTGTTGCACGAGGCGATGACGTCACTGTTGCACCAGGTGCAGCAGAACTATTCTCATCCAACTGGCGAAAATTGGGTGCCACACCGCCTCGGCGGTACGGCGCCGACCTTGCAGGAGGCTGCGCAGATGGATGCTGACGACGCGGCGCGTGCCGCCGGGCGCAAGTCCCAGCGGCCGCGCTCGGGGTGAAGGGAGAAGTCGATCATGGCTGAGCCAGTCTTCCGGTTTCTTGAGTATCTCGTGCCGTCGGCCATGGCGCTGAACGGCAACAAGATCACCTACTACGGCCTGGAGAACATTCCCGAACGCGGCGGTGCGATCATCGCCCTCAATCACACCAGCTACGTGGACTGGATACCCGCGTCGTTGGCCGCCAAAGAGCGCAAACGTCGGCTGCGGTTCATGATCAAGGCCGAAATGGCCGAAGTGAAGGCAGTCAACTACGTGATCAAGCACATCCACCTGATCCCGGTGGACCGTAGCCAGGGCTCTGAGGCGTACGCGGTGGCGGTGCAGCGGTTGCGAGAAGGCGAACTGGTGGGGGTGCACCCCGAGGCGACCATCAGCCGCAGTTTCGAACTGCGCCAGTTCAAGACCGGCGCGGTGCGGATGGCGATGGAGGCGAACGTGCCGATCATCCCGATGATCGTGTGGGGCGCCCACCGGATCTGGCCCAAGGACCACCCCAAGAAACTGGTGCGCAGTAAGGTCCCGATCACCGCGGCGATCGGCCCGCCGCTGTGGCCAATGGGCAGTGTCGATGAATACAACGCCACGCTGCGGCAGGCGATGGAGTCGATGCTGTACTGGGTGCAAGAGCAGTATCCGCACCCCGAAGGCGAGTACTGGGTGCCGCGGCGCCTCGGCGGCAGTGCGCCGACCCCGGACGAATCGAAAGAATTCCGCATCGCCGAACTGGCCGAGCGCGCACAGAAGCGCGAACAGAGCGGTGCGGCGTCGAAGAAGCGCAAAGAAGGCGGACCACGCTGACGACACCCGGATCCCCTTGCTGAACCCACCCCGGCTCATCGGGTGCGACGTCGACGGCACCCTGTTCAACGAGGACGAGACCCTCACCCCCCGCACCCGTGCCGCGGTGCAGGCCGCAGTTGCCGGCGGCGCCCACTTCGTGTTGGCGACAGGTCGTCCCCCGCGCTGGATCAGGCCGGTCGTCGAGGCCCTCGGTTTCGCGCCGACCGCCGTGTGCGCCAACGGCGCCGTCATCTACGACCCCGAACACGATCGGGTTATCTCGGCACGCACGCTGTCCGTCGAGACGCTGGCGGCGCTGGCCGACATCACCCGACGGGTGATACCCGGAGCCGGGCTCGCGGTCGAGCGGATCGGCGAACGCGCACACGACTCCGCGACCCCGCAGTTCATCAGCTCACCGGGTTACGAGCACGCGTGGCTCAACCCGGACAACACCGAGGTCTCGTTCGAGGACCTGCTCAGCGCGCCCGCGGTCAAGCTGCTGATCCGCAAGGCCGGCGCGTCCAGCGCGGAGATGGCGGCCGCGCTGGCCGGGCACGTCGGCGACGAAGGTGACCTGACGTATTCCACCAACAACGGTCTGCTCGAGGTGGTGCCGCGCGGCATCAGCAAGGCCACCGGCCTGGCCGCGGTGGCCGAGCCGCTGGGAATCAGCGTCGCGGACGCGATCGCCTTCGGCGACATGCCCAACGACGTACCGATGCTGCTGCGGGCAGGCCGGGGTATCGCCATGGGAAACGCGCATCCGGAAGCGCTGGCCGCGGCCGACGAAGTCACCGCGCCCAACACCGACGACGGTGTCGCCCGCGTGCTGGAACGTTGGTGGTCTTGATTTCCGCTGCGATGTGGGAGACTGCCCGCGTGGTCGCGATTCGGGGACCGGAGGGCAGCTAGTGGGGTCAGAGGCAGACCCACCGGACGGCGGTGGGTCCGAAGAACGCGAATCCGGTCCGCTCGGACCCGACGAGCCGAACCCGCAGCCGCCGCCAAAGCTGCTGCCGCACGGGAAGATTGATCCGCCTGCGGCGGGTAAGCCGCCAGGGCCGCCGAAGTTGATGCCGAATACCCCGCCGAGCCCCCCGGACGGGCCGCGCAAGAGCGCCTTCGGTGCGAACCGTCCGGCCAAGCCGCCGCGGGAGCGGCCCGCCATGCCGCCGAAACCCGTCGGCGGCATGCACTTCCAGGACGCGGCCACCGCGAAGCCCCGACCACCGACCCCGGCGGAACTGCGGGCCCGCCAGAAATACGAAGACCAGCAGCGCGACGCGGAACAGGCACGGCTGGCGGCCGAGGCTAAGCGCAAGCGGCAGAAGCGCATTCTGATGGGTTCCGCGGCCGCCGTCGGGGTGGTGGGACTCGTCGCGGGTGTCGGTTACTGGCTACTGACGCCGGATCACGTTACAGCTCAATGTGTTCAGGACGATCCGAGCGGTCAGCCCGTGATCGTCCCGGACAGTTATTGCACCGGTCACACCGCCGGCCTGAACGGCTTCTTCTTCTGGGGTGGCCACCAGTACCGCTACTACTACGGCAGCTCGGGTTCGGTCGGCCAGCGGCCCACCGGTGGGACCACCAGCATTCCGAAGGGGGCGCACGTCACCACCAAGTCGGGCAGCACAATTCAGCGTGGCGGAATCGGTGGCAGCGGCGGCAAGGCCGGGAGCGGTGGTTCGTGAAGCGCGGCAGGACGCAGCCGCGCCCGAACTGGCAGCAGACCGTGCAATCGCAGGGCCTGGTCTATGGGACGCCGGCGCGGGACGCGGGAGGTGCCGACCGGCCGTACTGGGACGAGTCGGTCTACTACGAATTCGAGATGGACGAGATCCTGGCACTGGAAGCCGATGTCGAACTGCTGCATTCGATGTGCCTGAATGCCGTCGAGCAAGTGGTGCTGATGGAGCGGTACTCGGATTTCGGCCTGCCGGAATGGAGTTGGCCGCATGTGGCCGAGTCGTGGCGTCGTTCCGACCCACATGTCTACGGCCGCTTCGATTTACGATACGACGGACGACGGCCGGCGGTGCTGCTCGAATACAACGCCGATACGCCCACCACGCTGCTCGAAGCGGCGATCGTGCAATGGTATTGGCTCAAAGACAAATTCCCCCAGGATGACCAGTGGAATTCCTTGCATGAACAACTGGTCGACCGCTGGAAGACAGTCCGGGATCTGTTGCCCAGCAACGAATTACACTTCGCCTGGTCCGGTGTCGAGGCCACCGGAGAGGACCAGATCACCACAACCTACATGATGGAGACAGCGGCCGAAGCCGGCTTCCAGGCGGTCGGGCTGCTGGTTGAGGACGTGGGCTGGGATTCGGCGCTGGAACGGTTCGTGGACTTGGCGGAGGATCCGATCCGGGCCATCTTCAAGCTGCATCCCTGGGAGTGGGTGCTCGACGACCAATTCGGCAAGCACGTGGTGTCCAGCCTGCCGCAGACGATGTGGATAGAGCCGTTGTGGAAGACCCTGTTGTCGAACAAGGCGATTCTGGCGGTGCTGTGGGAAATGTATCCGGGGCACCCGAACCTGTTGCCCGCCTACCTCGATGATCCGCACGAGCTCACCGAGTATGTGCGCAAGCCCAAGCTGGGTCGGGAGGGCGCCAACGTCACCGTCGTCGGCGCCGGGATGGAGACCGCCACCGGCGGCTTCTACGGCGAAGAGGGCTTCGTCTACCAGTTGCTGGACCCGCTACCGGAATTCGACGACATGCGGCCCGCGCTGGGCGCGTGGGTCGTCGGTGACACCTCGGCGGGGCTCGGCATCCGGGAGACCGCCGGCCTGATCACCGACGACGGCGCGGCCTTCGTCCCCCACCGAATCCCTCTGAAGTGAACGGAGATCACCGATGACGACAAGCGTTGTGGCGTTGCCGCATTCGGACTACTGGAGCTGGCTCGGTAGTGGTGCCGCGGCCATCATCCTGTACTCGATCCTCGGGTTGGTGCTGATGATCATCGGGTTCTACGCGATCGATCTGACCACGCCGGGGCCGCTGCGCAAGATGGTCAATGCGGGAAAGCCCAACGCGATCATCGTGTCGGCGGCCGGCATGGTCAGCATGGCATTCATTGTGGTGGTGGCGATCTACTCGTCGTCGGGCAATCTGGCGGGAGGTCTGCTCGCCTCGGCGGTCTTCGGGCTCGTCGGAATCACGGCGCAGGTGGTGATGATGCGCATCGCGGCCCTGGTGATCGGCATCGACATGCACGGCTTGTTCTACGACGACGCGTTCAGTTACGACGCGTTGATGGTCGCCGCCGCGCAGTTCGCACTCGGCATTGTGGTGTCGGTGGCGATTATCTAGGACGGTGTGATGGCCAGGGCGAGTTGCTGGGGCGCGTAGTTCACCAGCAGCGGTATGAGGCCGGAGAACGGTGTGCCGAAAATGGTGACTGGAATGGTGGTCCCCGGAATGGTCAGCAGAGGCGTCGGGATATCGGGCACATTGATGGACGCAGTGACCGGATGGGGCGGAACGAGTAGCCCGTCGGACGGCAAGTGCAGCACGACGCTCACGTCGATGCCGAGCAGCGGTATCGGGACGTTGATCGTTGTATCAATAGCCGTGTGGCCGTTGAGGAAGCCGTTCAAGGCCGTTGCCGGCGCATCGAACAGCGTGGCTGCCGCCCCGAGATAATCGCCCGCTGCCAGTGCCTGCGCGAAAGTCTCTGCGCTGGTCGCTACCGCATTCAGCGTCGCCAGCGGTGCACCTGCCGCGGCGTAGGTAGCGACGAGCGGCAATCCGAAGAATGCTTCAAGCGTTGATGCGGGCAGGTTCAGTAGATGCAACTCCGCTTCGGCCGAGATGCTCGGGACGGTCAGCGTATTGATCACGTTGGTGATGTTCTGCGCCACTTGCCGCGGAATGGACGGCGGGATCAGATCGGTCAGGTACTGCGCCTCTTGTCCGGGAATGTTCATGATGGTGAACAGATCCCCGAGCGGACCGAGCAGCGTGGGATGCAACGTCGCAGTGATGTCGGGAACAGTGCCGCCGATCACGACCTGGCCGGGGGCGACACCCGTGACCAGTAGCCCCAAGGCGGCCTTGCCGAAGTCGCTCACCGCACCGGTGAAGTTGCCTGCCAACAAACTCTGCGTCGCAACCCCCAAGCCCGATACGAAGTTCGGCAAGCCCGTGACGAGCCCGGTGATCCCGCTGATGCCCGCACTGACGAACGTCTGAGCGAACCCGGTCTGTACCGCGATGAACTGCTGGAGGAAGGCCGCCGGGTTGAACGACAGTGCCTGCCGAATGGCGGCCTCGATGGCCGCCGGCAGATTCGGCAGGTTGGCCGGGAAGTTCGCAATGGCAGCCGCGATCTGCTGGGCATAGCCCTGCTGGTTGGCGAGGAACTGCCGCAGGAACGGGAACGGGTTCGCGGCCCATGCACTACCCAGGGACTGCAGGTTGGTGACCGTATTGGTGAACAGTTGCGCATAGGCCCCGCCCGGAGCTGCAGCGGCACCACCGGCCAGCAGCGACTGGAACGGCACATTGACCGCACCGGCCAAAGTCTGTTCGGCATTGGCGATTTCGGCGCTGAGGTATGCGGCCGAGCTGGTGTTCAGCAACCGCACGAAGTCCGCATGGAAGGCCGCCGCCTGGCTGTGGACGGCCTGGAACTCTTGGCCGAAGCTGCCGAACAGGGCCGAGACGGCGGCCGAAATCTCGTCGGACGCCGCGGCGGCAACCTCGGCAGTGGGGCCGGCGGCGGCCGCGGTTGCTGCCTGCAGACTGGAGCGGAGGTCAGCAAGACTGTCGGACGCTGCGACCATCAAGTCCGGCACTGTGTACACGACTGACATCAGGCTTCCTCCCGCAGACCACTCGCGCTCGTTGAACGGAGCCTATGTCGCGGCGCCTGCCTACGGTGCGAATTCGCGATACCTCAGCGTTGTAGGCGCAACGGCACCGACACCGGACCTCGAAGCGACGGGGTGGTGCACCACCGCACCGGTCCGGCCAACTCCAGCCCGTCGACCTCGTCGAGCAGGCAGTCGATGGCGGTGACGGCTTCGAGCCGGGCGAGATGTGCGCCCAGGCAGAAGTGCAGACCGTGGCCGAATGCCAGATGCCCCGTCGTGTTGCGATGAAGGTCGAATCGGTCGGGGTCCGCGAACTTCTCCGGATCCCGATTGGCTGAAGCGTAGAACAGCAATGTCCTTGCGCCTCTGGGTATTAACGTGTCGCCCACCTGATAGTCGACGGTGGCGGTTCTGGTCACCCACTGCACCGGCGATCCCCACCGCGCTGTCTCCTCCACGGCGGCTGGTAGCAGGCTGCGATCTGCTTTCAATTCGGCGAACAGGTCTGGTTCTTCGGCCAGCCTCACGAGCAGCATGCCGAGCAGGTTGGTCGTCGTTTCGTTGCCGGCCACCAGCAGGACCAGCACGTAGAGGAACGCCTCCTGTTCGGACAGCTGACCGGCGGCCGTCGCCGCCTGCAGGAGGGTCATCAAATCTTCAGCGGGTTGCGTTGCCCGACTGCGCATTTCGGTGGCAGAGAAGCAGCGCAGCCGCAGATAGGCCTGCATCGCCGATCCCATCAAGCGCACGATCTCCGACAGACTCTGGGGACCGAAGATCTGTGCGAACTTTTCCGAGACCGCCCGAAATCCGGGCCATTGCTCCCGCGGGATGCCCAGGATTCTGGCGATCACGTTGATCGGCATCGGAACCGTCAGTGCCGGAACCAGATTGACGGTTCGTCCCGCATTCAGGCCGGCGACCGCCTCATTCGCCAACGCACGGATCTCGGCCGTCCAGGTCTGAACGGCACGTTTGCTGAATAAGGGCGCGACGACGTGCCGCAGTCGGGTGTGATCCGGGGGGTTGCTGAAGATCACCATGTTGGCTACGAACGAGCGCAACATGATGCCATCCCGCGACGAGAAGATGTCACTGCGCCGCACCGCGGAGTGCACGTCGTCATAACGCCCGAGCATCCAGACGCCGAGCCGCTCGTTGACGACAACAGGATGCTCGCGCAGACGCGCCAGTGCAGGGTACGGGTCGGCGATGTTCGCCGGCAGGGTTGGATCGAACGAGGTGCGCGGCACCGCGGCAGGCGCTGAATTCGGCCGCGGTCGCCGCAGGTCCCGGTATCCACCGGTGGCGACGGGACGCCACAGATCGCCGACGGAACTGTACGCAGCCGACACGAGGGCGCGCGGGCTAGGTCTGAGGAGATCGGTTGCCACAACGACGACGTTATGCCCAGCTCAACAGTGCGGGAAGGCCCGAACCGGACAAGTATTTGATATTTTCAGACACGTGGCGACCTCGTCGGCGAACTGGGATGTCGCCCTGGCCTCCGCTACGGGGCGGCACGTTCTGGAAACCGCACGACGGCACGGACTTGTCCCGGCCGTCTGTCTGGCGGGTACCGGACTCACCGCTGCGGACCTCGCCGATCCGGCAGCCGAGGTGTACGCCTCCCAGGAGCTGACGATGATCCGCAATCTGATTGCGCGATTGGGTGACCAACCCGGTCTCGGCATGGAAACCGGAATGCAGTACAACTTGGCCGACACCGGCATCTTCGGCTTTGCGTTGATGGCCAGTCCGACCTTCGGGGACGCGATCGACGTCGCGTGCCGCTACGCCGCCCTCACGGATACCTATCTGCGCCTGGTTGCCCCGGCGGTCGATGACGTCGAGGCGGTCCTCGTCTTCGATGACGCGCGGGTGCCCCGGGACGTTCGGCGATTCATGCTGGAGCGGGACTTCGCGATCATGTTGCGGCTGTTGCCACTTCTGCTGGGCGTCAACCACCCGCCCTTCACCGTGCGAGTGGAGTTCGCGGACCTGCAGTTGCCGGTCGAGACGGTGCAACTCGACAAGCTGACCGTAATGGTGGAGAACACCTCGCGCAGTGCCTTGGTGATGCCGGCGGCCCTCATCGATCTGCCGATGCCAGCGGCCGACGCGCAGACCGCGGCGATCTGCATCCGGCAGTGTGAGGACCTGCTGAACCGGCGTCGTGTCCGCACCGGGGTTTCCGCGGCCGTCCGCACGCGAATCATTCAGGACTCCAGGGCAATTCCGCCGATGAGTGCCGTCGCGAAGGATCTGTGCATCACCGAGCGAACCCTGCATCGTCGGTTGGCCGCGGAAGGTACGAGTTACCGCGCGCTGCTCGACGAGGTCCGTGCCGCGTTGTCGACTGAATTGCTCCGGTCTGGGCTGACGGTCGGGGAGACCGCACGCCGCCTCGGCTATGCCGAGACGGCCGCATTCACCCGCGCCCATACCCGGTGGTGTGGGCATCCGCCTAGTCGGCATAGGTGAAATCGGCTGCGCTGCTTGCTCTTGGCCAGTTGTTGTCGGTGCCCCTCCATAGAATGCGGGGTATGTCGGGCAGTACGTGTACGGAGATCGTCGAGGCTCTCGACGGTCTCGAATCGTTCGCGGATCGACTGTGTGAGTTGACCTTTGAGGCGCCAGGTACCACGGAGCTGTTGGTGACCCGGGAGCGCCTGGAGCGCATCACCCGAAAGTTGCGGGTGCCCGGGCATGCCGTCATCAACCAGTTGGCGGTGGTGGCCACCAACGCTGAACTCGGCGGCACGCTGGGTCAGGCGTTGTCCAACCGGCTGCGGGTCAGCAAGTCTGAAGCCAATCGGATGATCAACCAAGCTGCGGATCTGGGTCCGCGCCGGGCGCTGACCGGTGAACCCTTGGGGCCGGCGCTGCCCGAGGTTGCCACCGCCGAACGTAAAGGGCTGATCGGGACCGAACAGGTGGAGATCATTCAGAAGTTCTTCACCAAACTGCCCACTAGCGTCGATGCCGCCGCGCGCACCGAAGCCGAATACAAACTGGTGGTGATCGCCACGGGGTTTCGCCCCGACCAACTGACCGACTACGCCCGCGTCTACAAAGACTGCCTCAAACCCGACGGCGACTTCATGCCCGACGAGCCCGAACGCGCTCGCAAACGCGGCATCACTCTCGGCCGCCAACAAGCCGATGGAATGTCGAAGATCAGCGGCATGATCACCCCGGAATGCCGTGCCACCCTGGAACCGGTTTTGGCCAAACTCGGCGCTCCGGGAATGTGCAACCCCGACGACGCGTCCCCGATCATCGAAGGCCGAGCCTCTGAAGAGGCGGTGGGCCGCGACGCCCGCAACCGCGACCAGCGCTACCACGACGCCCTGCAGACCGCGGCGCGGATCTTGCTGGAGTCCAAGACCTTAGGTCAACATCACGGTCTGCCGACCAGCATCGTGATCACCACCACGCTGGCCGAGTTGGAGGCCGGCGCCGGACGCGCCCTGACCGCCGGGGGCACCCTGCTACCGATGGCCGACGTGATCCGCTTGGCCTCGCACGCACACAACTATCTCGCGGTGTTCGATAAGGACAAGACCCTGGCGCTCTACCACGGCAAGCGCCTGGCCTCCCCGGAACAACGCCTGGTGCTGCTCGCTAAAGACCGCGGCTGCACCGCACCCGGCTGCACCGTGCCCGGATATTGGACCCAAGTCCACCATGTCGAATCATGGCTGGAAACCCGACGCACCGAAATCGACAATCTCACGCTGGCCTGTGGGCCGCACAACAGGATGGTCGAACTACTCAACTACTACACCTGCAAAAACAAACTCGGCGACACCGAATGGCACCCACCCGAACACCTCGACTACGGCCAACCCCGCACCAACTGCATGCATCATGCCGAACGAAAACCTGACCCTGAAGACGCGGAAAAACCTACCCGCGCAGAGACTTCGGCGGAATCGTGGAAGTCACCAAGGAGGCTGCATCGATGGTAAGCGGTCGGTAACCCAGCGTCGGCAACCGCGCTGTCATCGTCGCGACAAGATCGTCCTGAACGGGCCCGGACAAGCCGGTCAGGAATGCCCACTCGTGTTCGACGCTGCCGAAATAGACCACTGTGCCGAACGTTTCGTGGAACCGCCGCCAGGACTGCCGCAGCGTCTCGTCGCGCCACAGCGTCGGACAGCCGGCCTGACCGACGACGACACGGCCGATCTCGCGACACCGCTGCAGGAAGCTCTGCTCGTACAACCGATTGTGCTGGGCGGGTTCGGCGTGCTCGTCCGGAAGGTCGATCACCACAATGTCGTACGGCTCGGTGACGTGCTCCACGAAGTCCCAGCCGTCCCGGTAGTAAACGGCGATCGGGCCCAGTCCTCGCTCTGCCCTGCGCAATTCGTCCACCGAGTAGCCGTAGGGTAGGTGCTGCGCGCATAGCCGGACCGCCGCACGGTCGATATCGACGTGGTCGACCTGGGTAGCACCGGCGGCGACGGCCAGCTGGCTCACCACCCCCTCGCCGGAACCCACGACAAGCACCCGATCGATCTTGTCGGCCAGCAACAGCGCCGGCACCAGGAGCGCCTCGTGATAGACCAGCTGACTGAATTCGGTGCTCTGCCGGTCACCGTCGCTGAACAACGCGATGCCCTGCCGGGTGCGGCCGATCACCAGATGCTGATAGTCGGTGTGTACGTCGCAGACGACGCCGGACAGCTGCCAGTGGCGAGTCAGCCCGGGCGCCAGTGGCTCCACGATCGTCTGGCCCACCTCAGTAGCGGCGCCGAAATAGGTTGGCAACGGCGAGAATCCGTTGAAGTTCACCGATGCATAACTGGCGGTGTACGCACCGGCGTGCTCGATGCGGACCCGATCACCCGGCTCGAGCGTGACCGGTAGCGGACAGCGCTGGTAGAGCACGTCGTCGCCGTCGCACGTCGGGCCCGCGACCACGGCATCCTCGACCGGGTCGCCGTCACGCACGGTGCGGAACCGGTAGCGGATGTACTCGTTCTCGGTTTCGGCGAGTCCGCCGTAGCGGCCGACGTCCAGATACACCCAGCGCCGTCCGTCGGTACCGGTGCGCACCGACACCACCTCGCATTCGAGGGTGCCGGCGGTGCCGACGATTCCACGCCCCGGTTCCACGACGAGTTGTACTGCACGCGAACCGAAGTGTCGTTGCACCGCCGATCTGATGCCGAGCGCGACAGCCTCGAGCGAGGGTGCCTGCGCCAGGTAACCGATGGGAAACCCGCCGCCCACATTGATTGTCGTGAGACCGGGGACTTCATCGAATAACTGAGCAGCACAAGCAATCCCAAGTTCCCACGCGCCGACGTCGAGTTGTTGTGAACCAACATGGAAGCAGACACCCCGAGCCGCCAACCCCAGTTCACCGGCGCGATGCAGCAAGTCAGACGCGGCATCCGGCGCACACCCGAACTTGTCACCGAATGGCGTCACTGACGGCGGAAAGACCGGCGCGATACGGCATTCCACCTCCGCGCCGGGCGCGTGCTCGGCGATCGTCACCAGATCGGTTGCGGTGTCGAACGCGAACCGACGGACCCCGCGCGCGTGTGCGCGGGCCACCGCGGCCGACTTCTTGATCGTGTTCCCGAACGCCAGCCGCGCACCCTCGATTCCGGCTGTGATGCAGGCGTCGATCTCCCCCGTGGAGGCGACGTCGAACCCGGCGCCCTGGCCGGCCAGTGCCCGCAGAATCGGTGCGGCGGGATTGGCTTTGACGGCGTAGCGAATCTGCGCATCGGGCAACGCCACCCGAAGCGCCCGGAAGTTGTCGCGTACCCGATCCAGATCGATCGTCAGGTACGGGGTCTCGGGCACCCGGTCAGACTAGTTGGGCGGATGGGCGGGCAGGGAGAAGTGTTCCGGTGGAACGTTCGGACCGCTCGGCGGTTGCGTCGAGAGCGGCGTGGTGATCCCGTCCATCACTTGGGTGATGTTGCCGGTGAGGCGCTCGAAGTTGAGCGTTCCGTGCTGGAAGTTCTGCGTGATCTGCAGCGGTTCGTGAATCTCGGCGCTGGTGGGCAGACCGAGCGGCCCGCGCTCGTAACTCTGCGCCGCCCATGCGTCGTAGAGGGCGCCGGTGACCGGCTGCACGCCGGTGGCGGCCGACCAGTACATCGCGCCCTTGACGAAGGTGGCGAACCGCGATCCGCCGGCCCCGTCGTCCTCCGGTGATGTCGGGGCGCCCAGCACGCTGCTCGTGCCGCCCATCTGCTGCCAGCGCTGGTAGATCGCGCCACCCTCCAGAGCCTTGATCAACTCCTCGGGCGGATCGTTGAAATGTGCTGCAATGTCGCGGATCTCGTCCATCAATGCATACGCCGCATTGCCGGGGCAGTCGGTATTCCCGACGTCGCGATGGGTGAAGACGGCAGGCAGTTTCGCCACCGCGCCGGCCGGAAAGACGGTGTAGGAGCCGCCTTCTGATTCGAGGTCCACCGTGCCCTTGGGGTCGACTTCAGCCATGCTCAACCGCCAGCCGAGCAGTCGGCCCACGGTGCGCAGCTGGATCGGGGTGGGTGCCACGTCGTCGAAGTTGCCGATCATCGCCACGCCCCAGGTCTCGCGATTGAAACCGCCGGTGTGGAATCCTTCGACCGCCTTGGTGAGGCCGCCGGCACTGCCCTCGAACACCTGACCGTACTTGTCGACGAGTGCGTTGTACGCGATGTCGCACCAGCCCAGGGTTTTGCTGTGGTAGGTGTAGATCGCCTTGACGATGCCGGCCGATTCCAGCGGCGAATAGTCGTTGCTACCGGCGGTGTGGTGCACTACTCCGGCCCGGACCGCGCGGTCGTATTGCGGGCTGCCGCAGCGCAACGATTCGTCGGCGCCCCACTGGGCACGGCTGATGATGGGCGGCGCCTGGCCCGGCATCAGCACTCCCGCCGGGGGATTCCAGTGCTGCTCGGCGGGCGCCTGCGGCGGCGAGATGAGGACCGCGGTGATGTTCTGCCCGAACGGTTGTTCCTTGGTGACCGGCCGGTAGCCCAGCCCGGTTCGGTCGGCGGGCGCCGGCGGCGCCTGAGTCACCGGTGCGTCGACCGGCCTGGTGACGGCGATCTGCACGGCGGTGGTGGTGCCGACGAAGACCGGGTCGGTGCTGCGCGGGTCGTCGGCCGAACCCGATCCGGCGGGCGCCGCAGTCTGGTACTCCGTTTGATACCACGGCCCCCAGGACCCGTCGGCTCGCCTCGCCCGCACCCGGGCGGACGTGCCCGCCAGGTCGCCGGTGAAGGCGACCATGGCGAACGGCACGTCCTGGGTGAGTTCGCGGACCGTCACCCCGCCGCCGAGCCCGATCAACGGTTGCTCGGCCAGCCGGGTGTCCGCGGCGGGTGGTTCGACGGGAGATCGGGTGGGCATCCCGAGCAAGACCCAGGACACGATGACGACCGTCGCCGCGAATGCGGTGACAAGCATGGTCGGTGCGTGACTGCGGGCCACCAGGCGATGTTACGTGTGTGACGAATGTTTCTACTGAGGCGACACGGCTTTACCCGCCAGAAACTGTCGACGACACCGCAGAGGATTGGGTGGGACTCTGCGGTGTCGTCTGGTGACAGGTTCGGACGGTTGTTACACCGGTGGTACGGCGGCGGCCGCTGCCGGGATGGCGCCGGGCACCGCTGCTACCGCGCCAGGCACGGCAGCCGCTGCACCGGGCACGGCCGCCGCGGCACCGGGTATCGCGGATGCGGCGCCTGGTATCGCCGATGCCGCCCCCGGAATCGCAGACGCGGCACCGGGAATAGCGGCAGCGGCGGGAATGCCGGGAATCGAGGGAAGTGCGGGTGTGGCGCCGGCGGCCGCCGGCGCGCCAGCGGCGCCGCCCTGAACACCCTGCATGATGGCCGGCATGATCAGGCCCTTGAGCAGGTCGATGGCTTGGCTGGCACCCAGCTGGTTGGCCGCCTGCATCAGGTCGCTGACCAGTCCGCCGCCTCCGCTGCTGCCGGTGGCCGCCGGGCTGACCGGCGAGAGGCCGGTCCCACCGCCGCCGCCGCCGAGGCCCGAGGTGTCGCCCAGGATCGGATAGGTGCCGTCGGCGCCGGGGTCCAACCCGACCGGTGCCGCGATCGGCACCTCACCGGTGCCGGCGGCGGTGGCCGGGCTCAGACCGGTCGTGCCGGACAGTCCCGGTGCCACCCCGGTCGGGCTGGTCAGCCCCGGGTCACTCAGTGCCGGGTTGGCGCCCGCTCCGGTTGCACCGAGGGTCGGTGCCAAACCGGTGGCCGGTGACAACGAGGTGCCCGGCAATCCGGGTGTGGTCGGTGACAGGCCCGGGCTCAGGCCGGTGCCACCGAGGCTGGGACTGGCCAGACCGGGCGTGGTGCCCAGCCCGCTGCTGGCGGAGGTGCCGCCCAGCGCAGGAACCGGCGGCAGGTTGACCCCGAACTGCGAGAGTCCCTGCGACAGCGCCGATATCAGCTCGCTGGGCAGGTCGGCGACGCTGGCTGCGCGCTTGAACTCGTGGTGTTCCACCGGTGTGGTGGTGGCGGTCGATTCGTAGACAAGGAAGTACGCGCACGGACTCGCGACCGCCAGGGCGGCGACTGCGCTCATGGCTGTCGAGAGCTTGCGTCGGCGTCGGTTCGGCACGGAAGTCTCCTCAATGTGATCGGGGTGCAGGCATGAAACCCGCACCACTGATGGTACGAGTGAGATTGATGTGACTCGTGTGACGAGACCTAATCGTGAGGTGAGTGGTTCACAGGTGTGACGTTCAACCGACGGCTCGCCGTGCGGCGCGGCCGTACCTGGGAAAACCCGCGCCTGCAGGACCCGCCAAAGCAAGTTTCGGCGGCACGGTCGGATACCCTAGGCAACCGATGACTTCTCCTTTCGGTCGCTACGACCTCTTCGTCGTCGGCTCCGGATTTTTCGGCCTGACGATCGCCGAGCGCGTGGCCACCCAACTCGACAAGCGGGTTCTCGTCGTTGAGCGGCGCTCGCACATCGGCGGCAACGCCTATTCCGAACCCGAGCCGCAGACCGGAATCGAGGTGCACAAATACGGTGCGCACCTGTTCCACACCTCCAACAAGAAGGTGTGGGACTACGTGCGGCAGTTCACCGAGTTCACCGACTACCGGCACCGGGTGTTCGCGATGCACAACGGGCAGGCCTATCAGTTCCCGATGGGGCTCGGCCTGGTCTCGCAGTTCTTCGGGCGTTACTTCACCCCGCAGCAAGCGCGTGAGCTGATCGCCGAGCAGGCGTCCGAGATAGCCACCGCCGACGCGCAGAACCTGGAAGAGAAGGCCATCTCGCTGATCGGCCGGCCGCTCTACGAGGCGTTCGTCAAGGGCTACACCGCAAAGCAGTGGCAGACCGACCCCAAAGAGCTGCCAGCGGCCAACATCACCCGGCTGCCGGTGCGCTACACCTTCGACAACCGGTACTTCAGCGATACCTACGAAGGTCTGCCGGTCCACGGTTACACCGCATGGCTGCAGAACATGGCCGTCGACGAGCGGGTCGAGGTGGGGCTGGACACCGACTGGTTCGACGTGCGCGACGAGTTGCGCGCGGCCAGCCCCGACGCGCCCGTGGTCTACACCGGGCCGCTGGACCGCTACTTCGACTATGCCGAGGGCCGGTTGGGCTGGCGCACCCTGGATTTCGAGCTGGAAGTGCTGCCGATCGGCGACTTCCAGGGCACCCCGGTGATGAATTACAACGACCCCGAAGTTCCCTACACCCGCATCCACGAGTTCCGCCACTTCCACGCCGAGCGCGATTACCCGACCGACAAGACGGTGATCATGCGGGAGTACTCCAGGTTCGCCGAAGACGACGACGAGCCCTACTATCCGATCAACACCGAGGCCGACCGCGCCCTGTTGGCCGCCTATCGGACCAGGGCGAAGTCCGAGACCGCAGCAGCGAAGGTGCTGTTCGGCGGACGCTTGGGCACCTACCAGTATCTGGATATGCATATGGCCATCGCCAGCGCTCTGAGCATGTACGACAACGTCCTCGCGCCGCACCTGCGCGACGGCGCACCCCTGGAGGGAGCGTCGGTATGAGTGCCGCCAGCCTGCTGTCCCGCATCATCCTGCCGCGCCCGGGGGAGCCCCTCGACGTGCGCAAGCTGTACCTGGAGGAATCCACCACCAACGCGCGGCGCGCCCACGCGACCAGCCGCACCTCGCTGCAGATCGGCCCGGAGTCCGAGGTGTCGTTCGCGACCTACTTCAACGCCTTTCCGGCCAGCTACTGGCGGCGCTGGTCTGTCTGCGAAACCGTGGTGCTGCGCGTCGAACTGACCGGCGCCGGCCGCGTCGACCTCTACCGCACCAAGGCCACCGGGGCGCGCATCTTCATCGAAGGACACCCGTTCGCCGGCACTGAGGACACCCCCGCGCTGCTGGAGATCGAGGTGGCGCTCAAGCCGTTCGAGGACGGCGGCTGGATCTGGTTCGACATCACCACCGACACCGCGGTGACGCTATTGAGCGGCGGTTGGCACGCCGCGACGCAGGCGCCGGGAATCGCCAACGTCGCCGTCGGGATCCCGACGTTCAACCGGCCCTCCGACTGTGTCAACGCGCTGCGCGAACTCACCTCTGATCCGTTGGTGGACGAGGTGATCGGCGCGGTGATCGTGCCGGATCAGGGCACCCGCAAAGTCCGTGACCACCCGGACTTCCCCGCCGCCGCGCAGCGCCTCGGCAGCCGGCTGTCCATCCACGATCAGCCGAACCTGGGCGGCTCCGGCGGTTACAGCCGGGTGATGTACGAGGCACTGAAAAACACCGACTGCCAACAGATCCTGTTCATGGACGACGACATCCGCATCGAGCCGGACTCGATCCTACGGATCCTGGCGATGAACCGGTTCGCCAAGGCGCCGATGCTGGTGGGCGGTCAGATGCTCAACCTGCAGGAGCCCTCACACCTGCACATCATGGGCGAGGTGGTGGATCGGACGAACTTCATGTGGACCGCCGCGCCGCACACCGAGTACGACCACGACTTCGCCGAATACCCGCTCAACGACGACGAGGACAAGAGCAAACTGCTGCACCGTCGCATCGACGTCGACTACAACGGCTGGTGGACGTGCATGATCCCGCGTCAGGTCGCTGAGGAACTGGGTCAGCCGCTGCCGCTGTTCATCAAATGGGACGACGCCGACTACGGGCTGCGTGCCGCCGAGCACGGCTATCCCACCGTCACGCTGCCCGGTGCGGCGATCTGGCACATGGCGTGGAGCGACAAGGACGACGCCATCGACTGGCAGGCCTACTTCCATCTGCGCAACCGGCTGGTGGTCGCCGCGATGCACTGGGACGGCGACGTGTCCGGTCTGATCCGCAGCCACCTCAAGGCGACGCTGAAACATCTTGCCTGCCTTGAATATTCGACGGTCGCGATCCAGAACAGGGCCATCGACGACTTCCTGGCCGGGCCCGAACACATCTTCTCCATCCTGGAATCCGGGCTGCCGGAAGTGCATCGCCTGCGCAAGGAGTATCCCGACGCGGTGGTGCTGCCGGCGGCCACCGAGTTGCCCCCGGCGATGTACCGCACCGCGGCGATGAAGCCGCCGGTGAACCCGGTGACCATCGGCTACCGGCTGACCCGCGGGATCCTGCACAACCTGAAAGCCGCCGACCCCCAGACCCATCGGCGTCCGCAGTACAACGTGCCCACCCAGGACGCGCGCTGGTTCCGGTTGTGCACGGTCGACGGGGTCACCGTCACCACCGCGGACGGGTGCGGCGTGGTCTACCGGCAGCGGGACCGGGCCAAGATGTTCTCGCTGCTGCGGCAGTCGCTGCGCCGCCAACGTCGGTTGGCTCGCCGGTTCGACGAGATGCGGCGGGTGTACCGGGACGCGTTGCCGGTGCTGTCCAGCAAGCAGAAGTGGGAGTCGGTGCTGTTCCCGATGTCGGACGCGGCCGCGCACCATGGCTGAAGCCCTGCCGCCAGGGGAGCCGCCGTCCGGCGAGATCGCCGCCATGGTGGCCGTCCAGTCGATGCTGGCGCAGCGACCCGGAGTGCTCGGCACGGCGCGCGCGCTGTCGTATTTCGGTGAACACAGCCTGGGTTGGCTGATCGTGTCGGTGCTCGGCGCTTTCCTGTCGCCGCGCCGGCGCCGGGAGTGGCTGGTTGCCGGGGCAGGCGCATTCGCCGCACATGCGGCGGCCGTAGTGGTCAAGCGGGTGGTGCGGCGTCAACGACCGCGGCATCCGGCCGTCGCGGTCAACGTCGGCACCCCCAGCAACCTCAGCTTCCCGTCGGCGCACGCCACCTCGACGACGGCGGCGGCAATCCTGCTGGCCCGGGCCGCGGGTCTGCCGGCGGCGGTGGTGAGCGTGGCCCTGGTGGCGCCCATGGCGCTGTCCCGAATACTGCTGGGCGTGCACTATCCCAGCGACGTGGCCGTCGGCGTGGCACTGGGCGCCGGCGTTGCCGCGACGGCCGTCCGGCTGGACAGCGCGGCGCAACAGAGGTGGCTGTGATGAGCAAAGACGTAGCCGACGAAACCAGCGAGCAGACCAAGGTGGCCGGACCGCCGGGCAACCTGGTCACCGGAGTGATCAAGGCGATCCGCCCGCGGCAGTGGGTGAAGAACGTGCTGGTGCTCGCGGCGCCGCTGGCGGCGGCGGGCCGGGGCCAGCGCTACGACTGGGCGGACATCGGCAGCAAGGTCGGGGTGGCCTTCGTGGTGTTCAGCCTGGCCGCTTCGGCGGTGTACCTGGTCAACGACGTGCGCGACGTCGAAGCCGACCGCGAACACCCCACTAAGCGGTACCGGCCGATCGCGGCCGGGGTGGTGCCCGAATGGCTGGCCTACGCGTTGGCGGTGGTGTTGGGCGCCGCATCCCTGGGCATCTCGTACTGGTTGACCCCGAACCTCGCTGTGGTGATGGCGATCTACCTCGCCATGCAGCTGGCCTACTGCTTCGGCCTCAAACACCAGGCGGTGCTCGACGTCTGCATCGTGTCGTCGGCGTACCTGATCCGGGCCATCGCCGGGGGCGCGGCCACCAACACCCATCTGTCGCAATGGTTTCTGCTGACCGCCGCCTTCGGGTCGCTGTTCATGGTGGCCGGCAAGCGTTACGCCGAACTGCAACTGGCCGAACGCACCGGGGCGCAGATCCGCAAGTCGCTGGAGAGGTACACCAGTACCTACCTGCGGTTCGTCTGGACGCTCTCGGCCACCGCAGTGGTGCTCTGCTACGGCTTGTGGGCGTTCGAGCGGGACGGCGACAAGGGCTCCTGGTACGCGGTGTCGATGATCCCGTTCACGATCGCGATCCTGCGTTACGCCGTGGACGTCGACGGCGGTCTGGCCGGGGAACCCGAGGACATCGCGTTGCGCGACCGGGTGCTGCAACTGCTGGCGCTGGCGTGGATCGCAACAGTGGGTGCTGCTGTTGCTTTCGGCTAGTCAACGTTTCCGGGCCATCCAGGCCGCAGCGCGGCAGACGGGAGAGCTCCGTCGGCCTGCGGTCCGTCGGGTCAGGTGGCCGGTGTTCCCCTACACCGTCACGGTGCGGGTCAGCCTGTGGATCAGCGTCGCGGTCGTCGCGGTGTTGTTCGGTTGGGGGGCCTGGCAGCGCCGCTGGATCGCCGATGACGGGCTCATCGTGTTGCGCACGGTGCGAAACCTGTTGGCCGGCAACGGGCCGGTGTTCAACATGGGCGAGCGGGTGGAGGCCAACACCTCCACGGTCTGGACCTACCTGCTCTACCTGCTGAGCTGGGTGGGCGGGCCGCTGCGGTTGGAGTACGTCGCGCTGGCCGCGGCGCTGACCCTGTCGGTGCTCGGGGTGGTGCTGCTGATGCTGGGGACGGCCCGGTTGTACGCGCCGAGCCTGCGGGGTCGCCAGGCGATCCTGCTGCCGGCCGGGGCGCTGGTCTACATCGCGGTGCCACCGGCCCGTGACTTCGCCACCTCCGGTCTGGAGAACGGGCTGGTGCTGGCATACCTGGGCCTGCTGTGGTGGATGATGGTTTGCTGGGCTCAACCGCTGCGGGTCCGCCCGCAGAGCCGGGCCTTCATCCTGGCGCTGGCCGTGGTCGCGGGGTGCAGCGTGCTGGTGCGACCGGAGTTGGCACTGATCGGCGGGGCGGCGCTGATCATGATGCTGATCGCGGCCCGCAACTGGCGTCGCCGGGCCCTGATCGTCATCGCCGGCGGCCTGCTGCCGGTGGGCTACCAGATCTTCCGGATGGGGTACTACGCACTACTGGTGCCCGGGACCGCGCTCGCCAAGGATGCCGGCGGCGACAAATGGTCCCAGGGCATGATCTATCTGGACAATTTCAACCAGCCCTACCTGCTCTGGCTGCCGCTGCTGCTGCTGGTCCCGCTCGCTGTCGTGCTGGCGGCCGCGCGCCGGCGGCCGTCGTTCTTGCGGCCCACGCTGGCGCCGGACTACGGCCGGGTCGCCCGGGCGGTGCAGAGCCCGACGGCTGTGGTGATCTTCATCGTCGTCAGCGGCCTGCTGCAGGGGTTCTACTGGATCCGCCAGGGTGGCGACTTCATGCACGCCAGAGTGCTGCTGACGCCGTTGTTCTGTTTGCTGGCTCCGGTCGCGGTGATACCGGTGGTGATCCCGGACGGCAAGGATTACAGCCGGGAGACCGGGTACTGGCTGGCCGGGGTGGTCAGCGTGCTGTGGCTGGGCGTGGCGGGATGGTCGCTGTGGGCGGCGAACTCGCCGGGCATGGGCGACGACGCCACCCACGTGACCTACTCCGGCATCGTCGACGAGCGTCGCTTCTACGCCCAGGCCACCGGTCGTGCGCACCCGTTGACCGCGGCCGACTACCTGGACTACCCGCGGATGGCCGCCGTGCTGGTGGCGCTGAACAACACCCCGGAGGGGGCATTGCTGCTGCCGTCGGGCAACTACACGCAGTGGGACCTGGTGCCGATGATTCCGCCGGGCAGCGCCCCGGGCATCCCGGCGACCCAGAAACCGCAGCACGCGGTGTTCTTCACCAACCTGGGCATGCTGGGCATGAACGTGGGACTCGACGTCCGGGTGCTCGACCAGATCGGACTGGCGAACCCGTTGGCCGCGCACACCGAGCGGTTGAAGCACGGCAGGATCGGTCACGACAAGAATTTGTTCCCCGATTGGGTGGTGGCCGACGGGCCGTGGGTGAAGTGGCCGCCGGGGATCCCGGGCTACCTCAGCCGGCAGTGGGTGGCCGAGGCGGAGGCGGCGCTGCGCTGTCCGGCCACCCAGGCGGTGTTGAACTCGGTCCGCGCACCGATGAGTGTGCGCCGGTTCGCGTCCAACGTGCTGCACGCCTACGAGTTCACCAAGTACCGCATCGATCGGATCCCGCTGAACGAACTGATCAAGTGCGGGCTCGAGGTGCCGCAGGTGCCGCCCGATCCACCCCGTGATTGACCGCGGTAGTAGAGGTCACCGAGAATTTTTTTCGCCCACCCCCACTCCGGCGGCCGGCGCCCCGGGCCCGAACCCGACAGCTAAATCGAATCAGAGCCGTTACCAGCACGCACTCGACAGTTGGCACACGGGTGAACCCCGCTGTCCGACGCGGATTCAGTGGCGTCAAGGAGGTCAAAACCGCACCGAAAGGGGCCGGCGGCGGCGTCCCGGAGGAGAGCGTCTCCCGCAACGTGTGGTTGACTACAGAAGCACTGCAGCGCCGCGTGCGTGCAGTCTGACCCAATTCGGGACGCGCCCCCAAGCACATCGATGCGTAAGGACGTGCCACAAGGATGAGGATGAGGAAAGCAAGGATGAAGCTTGTTGACAAGTTTCGTGGCGCCGTGACAGGTATGCCGCGCCGACTCGCGGTGGGTGCTGTCGGCGCCGCCATGCTGGCGAGTCTGGTCGGTTTCGTTGGCGGCTCGGCGACTGCGAGTGCGTTCTCGCGGCCCGGCCTGCCGGTGGAATACCTGCAGGTGCCCTCGGCGGCCATGGGCCGCGACGTCAAGATCCAGTTCCAGAGCGGTGGCGCCAACGCCCCGGCGCTGTACCTGCTCGACGGCATGCGCGCCCAGGAAGACTTCAACGGCTGGGACATCAACACCCCGGCGTTCGAGTGGTACCTGCAGTCCGGCCTGGCGGTCGTCATGCCGGTCGGCGGACAGTCCAGCTTCTACTCAGACTGGTACAAGCCGGCCTGCGGTAAGGCCGGTTGCACCACCTACAAGTGGGAGACCTTCCTGACCAGCGAGCTGCCCGCTTACCTCGCCGCCAACAAGCAGGTCAAGCCGACCGGTAGCGCTGCGGTGGGTCTGTCGATGGCTGGTTCGTCCGCGTTGATCCTGGCCGCCTACCACCCGAACCAGTTCATCTACGCCGGCTCGCTGTCGGCGCTGCTGGACCCGTCGCAGGGGATGGGCCCGTCGCTGATCGGCCTGGCCATGGGTGACGCCGGTGGCTACAAGAAGGACGACATGTGGGGTCCCACGAGCGACCCGGCCTGGGCGCGCAACGACCCGACGCTGCAGGTGGGCAAGCTGGTGGCCAACAACACCCGCATCTGGATCTACTGCGGTAACGGCAAGCCGTCCGAGCTGGGTGGCGACAACCTGCCCGCCAAGTTCCTCGAGGGCTTCGTCCGCGACAGCAACATCAAATTCCAGACGGCCTACAACGGCGCCGGCGGTCACAACGCGGTGTTCAACTTCGACGCCAACGGCACGCACGACTGGCCGTACTGGGGTGCGCAGCTGAACGCGATGAAGGGCGACCTCCAGTCGACGCTGGGGGCCACCCCCGGAGCGGGTCCGGCCACTGCGGCCCCCGCCCCCACCGCGGGCACCTAAACCGCGCTGATCGAAACGCAACTGACGGCGGCGACCCACCCGGGTCGCCGCCGTTGGTCGTTGGCCAGTCAGCGCCCCTTTATCCGATCGATACCGGTGTGGTTAGCTACCTTGCGGGCTGTCTGGCTGTCGCGTACTCGATGGAGGTGGACATGAGGGGTCTGTCGGTGCTGCTGAGGCTGCTCTGCGTTGCCGTGTTGGCAATCGCATTCGGCGGTCTGACGGCAGGAGGGGCACTGGGCCCGGTGGGCCCGGCCACGGCTGCCCCCTACGAGACCCTGATGGTGCCGTCGGCGGCGATGGGCCGCGACATCCCGGTGGCGTTCCTGGCCGGTGGACCGCACGCGGTGTACCTGCTGGACGCCGCCGACGCCCACCCCGACGTCAGCAACTGGGTCACCGCGGGCAACGCGATGAACACCCTGGCCGGCAAGGGCATCTCGGTGGCGGCCCCGGCCGGTGGCGCGTTCAGCATGTACACCAACTGGGAGCAGGACGGCAGCAAGCAGTGGGACACCTTCCTGTCCAGTGAGCTGCCGGACTGGCTGGCCGCCAACAAAGGCCTGGCGCCCGGCGGACACGGCGTGGTGGGCGCGTCTCAGGGCGGGTACGCCGCGATGGCGCTGGCGGCCTTCCACCCCGATCGCTTCGGCTTCGCCGGCTCGCTGTCCGGGTTCCTCTACCCGTCGGAGACCTTCACCAACGGCGCGATCCTGGCCGGGTTGCAGCAATTCGGTGGCGTGGACGGCAACGGCATGTGGGGAGCCCCGCAGCTGGGTCGGTGGAAGTGGCACGACCCGTGGGTGCACGAGGCGCTGCTCGCCGCGAACAACACCCGCGTGTGGGTCTGGAGTCCGACCATGGGCGGCGCCAGCAACCCCGCAGCTATGCTCGGCGCCCAGGATGCAGCGATGGGCAACAGCCGGTCTTTCTACCAGCACTACCGCGAGGTCGGCGGCCACAACGGGCACTTCGACTTCCCGGGCGGCGGCGACAACGGATGGGGCTCCTGGGCGGGCCAGCTGGGCGCCATGTCCGGCGACATCGTCGGCGCCATTCGCTGACGATCTTCGGGCCGTAGGGCAGCCGGTACCGTGTAGGGAGCGCGGCGGAGGGCGGTCGTTCCGCACGCCGCGCGGGTGACTGGTAGGGCGCGACGCTGCGCATGCCGCGCGCAGACTCACCCAGCCCCGACCCGGACTCTGTTAGCAGGAGAACATGGCCAAGAACGCTGCCCGCCGCCGCCGACACCGCCGCCTTGCCTGGTTGGCGGCGGGTTCGATGGCATTGGTGGTGGCGCTGGTCATCGTGGCCGGGGTGATGCTGCTGCGTCATCGGGACACCGCGCCCAGCGCCGTCCCGCCCGGCGTGCTGCCGACCGGTCCGACGACCTCCCAGCACCGCAAACCCCGGCCCGCCACGCAGGACGCGTCGTGCCCCGACGTGCAGCTGGTGTCGGTGCCGGGCACCTGGGAATCGTGGCCGACCGATGACCCGCTGAACCCGGTGCAGTTTCCGCGGGCGTTGCTGCTCAACGTGACCGGCCCGATCAGCCAGCAGCTCCCGGCCGGCCGGGTGCAGGCGTACACCGTCCCGTACACGGCGCAGTTCCGCAATCCGCTCAGCAACGACGGTCAGATGACCTACAACGACAGCCGCGCCGAAGGCACCCGCGCGACGGTCAAGGCGCTGACCGACATGAACAACAGATGCCCGCTGACCAGTTATGTGTTGATCGGCTTCTCGCAGGGCGCGGTGATTGCCGGCGACGTGGCCGGCGACATCGGCAACGGGCTGGGACCCGTCGACGAGGACCTGGTCCTGGGTGTGACGTTGATCGCCGACGGCCGGCGTCAGGGTGATGTTGGCAACAACATTCCGCCCACCCCACCGGGGGTGGGCGCCGAGGTCACCCTGCACGAGGTCCCGGTGCTGGCCGGGCTCGGCCTGACCATGACCGGTGCGCGGCCCGGCGGCTTCGGTGCACTCAACGCCCGGACCAATGAGATCTGCGCTCAGGGCGATCTGATCTGCGCGGCGCCGAAGGAGGCGTTCAGCCCGGCCAACCTCCCGACCACGCTGAATACGCTGGCTGGCGGCGCCGGGCAGCCCGTCCACGCGATGTACGCCACCACCGATTTCTGGAGTTCCGACGGTCTGTCGGCCACCCAGTGGACGTTGAATTGGGCGCAGGGTGTGCTGGACAAAGCACCCCATCCCAAGCACGGCTGACCGGTCCCGCACGGCGGGCAGTTAGACACACTCTCTAGTGCGGCGGCACCGAGCAGGATAAGGCGTACCTTGTGATTTGGTCAGCTGTGCGCCGCCCCTTAACATTAAGAGAAAATTAAGAGCATGTGGTTGACCCGATCGGGTCAGAGTTGGCAACGACGAGCGCCCAAGCGCCAGTCGGTGCCGGCCCGCGCGCGTAGCGATAGTCGGCGTAGTTGGCCGAGAACAGTTCGTCGGCTTGGCCGACCTTAGAAGGTTTTCGACAGGAGAGTGCGGCATGGCGTACCACAACCCCTTCGTGGTGAACGGCAAGATCAGGTTCCCCCAGAACACCAACCTGGTTCGGCACGTCGAGAAGTGGGCCAAAGTGCGCGGCGACAAGCTCGCGTACCGCTTCCTGGACTACTCCACCGAGCGCGACGGCGTCGAACGCGACATCTTGTGGTCGGAGTTCAGTGCCCGTAACCGTGCCGTCGGGGCCCGGCTGCAACAGGTCACCCAGCCCGGTGACCGCATCGCCATCCTCTGCCCGCAGAACCTGGACTATCTGATCGCGTTCTTCGGCGCGCTGTACTCGGGCCGCATCGCGGTACCGCTGTTCGACCCGGCCGAGCCCGGGCACGTCGGCCGGTTGCACGCGGTGCTGGACGACTGCACCCCCTCGACCATCCTCACCACCACCGACGCCGCCGAAGGAGTGCGCAAGTTCATTCGGGCCCGGTCGGCCAAGGAACGGCCCCGCGTCATCGCCGTCGATGCGGTGCCGAACGAGGTCGCCGCCACCTGGCAGGAGACCGAGGCCGACGAGACCACCATCGCGTACCTGCAGTACACCTCCGGTTCCACCCGCACCCCGACCGGTGTGCAGATCACCCACCTGAACCTGCCGACCAACGTGCTGCAGACGCTGGTCGCCCTGGAAGGCGAAGAAGGCGACCGCGGTCTGAGCTGGCTGCCGTTCTTCCACGACATGGGCTTGATCACCGCGCTGTGCGCGCCGGTGCTGGGGCAGAGCTTCACCTTCATGACGCCGGCCGCATTCGTGCGGCGTCCCGGCCGCTGGATCCGCGAACTCGCCCGCAAGCCCGGTGAGACCGGCGGTGTTTTCTCGGCCGCACCGAACTTCGCGTTCGAGCACGCCGCGGTCCGCGGGCTGCCGAAGGAAGGCGAACCGCCGCTGGACCTGAGCAACGTCAAGGCGATCCTGAACGGCAGCGAACCGGTGTCGCCGGCGTCGATGCGCAAGTTCTACGACGCCTTCCGGCCGTACGGATTGCCCGAGACCGCCGTCAAACCCTCCTACGGCCTGGCCGAGGCGACGCTGTTCGTCTCCACCACCCCCAGCGACGAGCCGCCGACGATCATCCACGTCGACCGTGACGAGCTGAACAACCAGCGCTTCGTCGAGGTGTCTCCCGACGCTCCCAGCGCCGTCGCCCAGGTGTCCGCGGGCAAGGTCGGCGTCGACGAGTGGGCGGTGATCGTCGACACCGACACCGCCAGTGAGCTGCCGGACGGCCAGATCGGCGAGATCTGGCTGCACGGCCAGAACCTGGGCATCGGCTACTGGAACAAGGAAGCCGAGACCACCGAGACGTTCAAGAACATCCTGAAGTCGCGGATCAGCCAGTCCCACGCCGAGGGCGCCGCCGACGACGGGCTCTGGGTACGCACCGGTGACTACGGCACCTACCACAACGGGCACCTCTATATCGCGGGCCGGATCAAGGACCTGGTCATCATCGACGGCCGCAACCACTACCCGCAGGACCTCGAGTACTCCGCGCAGGAGGCCAGCAAGGCGTTGCGGACCGGCTACGTGGCCGCGTTCTCCGTCCCCGCCAACCAGCTGCCACAGAAAGTGTTCGACGACCCGCACACCGGCCTGACCGCCGACCCCGAGGACACCTCCGAGCAGCTGGTGATCGTCGCGGAGCGTGCCGCCGGGACGCACAAGCTCGACTACCAGCCCATCGCCGACGACATCCGGGCGGCCATCGCGGTGCGCCACGGCGTGACCGTGCGTGACCTGCTGCTGGTATCGGCCGGAACCATCCCCCGAACCTCGAGCGGCAAGATCGGTCGCCGCGCGTGCCGCACCGCCTACCTGGACGGCAGCCTGCGCAGCGGCGTCGGATCGCCGACGGCGTTCGCCACCTCCGACTGAAGGTAGCCATGTCTGATCTGAACGAGTCTCAGGAGAACACGCCTGCCGCAGGAATGACCGTCCCCGAAATGCGCCGCTGGTTGCGCGAATGGGTGGGCAGGGCCGTCGGGAAGTCTCCCGACGACATCGACGAGTCGGTGCCGATGGTGGAGCTGGGGCTGGCCTCGCGCGACGCCGTGGCCATGGCCGCCGACATCGAAGACCTGACCGGTGTCACTTTGTCGGTCGCGGTCGCATTCCAGCACCCCACTATCGAGTCGCTGGCGACCCGGATCATCGAAGGCGAGCCCGAGACCGCTGACCAGGGCGGCGACGACGCGGACTGGACGCGTAACGGACCCGCCGAGCGCGTCGACATCGCGATCGTGGGTCTGGCCACCCGGCTGCCCGGCGACATGAACTCGCCCGACGAGACCTGGGCGGCGCTGATGGAGGGCCGCGACGCCATCACCGACCTGCCCGAGGGCCGCTGGTCGGAGTTCCTGGAGGAGCCTCGGCTGGCCGAGCGCATCGGCAAGGCGCGCACCCGCGGCGGCTACCTCAAGGACATCAAGGGCTTTGACTCCGAATTCTTCGCCGTCGCCAAGACCGAAGCCGACAACATCGACCCGCAGCAGCGGATGGCGCTGGAACTGACCTGGGAGGCGCTCGAGCACGCCCGCATCCCGGCGTCCAGCCTGCGCGGCGAGTCCGTCGGCGTGTACGTCGGCGTCTCCAACAACGACTACGGCTTCCTGGCCATCTCGGACCCGACCGTCGCCCACCCCTACGCGATCACCGGTAACTCGAGTGCGATCATCGCCAACCGGGTGTCGTACTTCTACGACTTCCGCGGCCCCTCGGTCAGCGTCGACACCGCCTGCTCGAGTTCGCTGGTGGCCATGCACCAGGGCGTGCAGGCGCTGCGCAACGGTGAAGCGGACGTCGTCGTCGCCGGAGGCGTCAACGCACTGATCACCCCGGCGGTGACGCTCGGCTTCGACGAGATCGGCGCGGTGCTGGCGCCCGACGGCAAGATCAAGTCGTTCTCCGCCGACGCCGACGGTTACACCCGGTCCGAGGGCGGCGGCATGCTGGTGCTCAAGCGGGTCGACGACGCCCGCCGCGACGGTGACCAGATCCTGGCCGTCATCGCCGGCAGCGCGGTCAACCACGACGGCCGGTCCAACGGTCTGATCGCGCCGAACCAGGACGCGCAGGCAGACGTGCTGCGCCGCGCATACAAGGACGCGGGCATCGATCCGCGCACCGTCGACTACATCGAGGCGCACGGCACCGGCACCATCCTGGGCGACCCCATCGAGGCCGAGGCGCTGGGCCGGATCGTCGGCCGGGGACGTCCGGCGGACCGTCCGGCCCTGTTGGGTGCGATCAAAACCAATGTGGGACACCTGGAGTCGGCGGCCGGTGCGGCCAGCATGGCCAAGGTCGTGCTCGCGTTGCAGCACGACAAACTGCCGCCGTCGATCAACTTCGCCGGTCCCAGCCCGTACATCGACTTCGACGGGATGCGGTTGAAGTTCGTCGACACCGCGACCGACTGGCCGCGGTACGGCGGGTATGCCCTGGCCGGGGTGTCCAGCTTCGGCTTCGGCGGCGCCAACGCGCACCTGGTGGTGCGCGAAGTCCTGCCCCGCGACGTGATGGAACGGGAGTCGCGCGAGCCGGAGCCGGCCGCGCCCCAGGTTCCCGTCGTCTCCGCCGGCGGCGACCTCGCCGAAGGTGAGGGTCACGCGCTGCGTTTCGACGAGTTCGGCGAGATCATCTCCGACGAAACGTCGGCCGCCGAGGTGGAGTACGAACTGCCGGGCATCACCGAGGAAGCGCTGGCGCTCAAGGCGGCCGCGCTGGAAGAGCTTGCGGCACAAGACCTTCCGGAGCCGCTCTATCCACTGGTGGTGTCGGCGTTCCTGACCTCGCGCAAGAAGGCGGCCGCCGCCGAACTGGCCGACTGGATGGAATCGCCCGAGGGCCAGGCGTCGTCGCTGGAGTCCATCGGTCGTGCGCTGTCGCGGCGCAACCACGGGCGGTCCCGGGCTGTGGTGCTGGCCCGCAACCACGACGAGGCGATCCAGGGCATGCGCGCGGTCGCCGAAGGCAAACAGAAGCCGAATGTGTTCAGCGCCGACGGGCCGGTGACCAACGGTCCGGTGTGGGCGATGGCCGGTTTCGGTGCGCAGCACCGCAAGATGGCCAAGAGCCTGTACCTGCGCAACGAGGTGTTCGCCCAGTGGATCGAGAAGGTCGACGCACTGATCCAGGACGAGCGGGGTTACTCGGTGCTCGAGTTGATCCTGGACGACTCGCACGAGTACGGCATCGAGACCAGCAACGTCACCATCTTCGCGATCCAGATCGCGCTGGGTGAGCTGCTCAAGCACCACGGCGCCAAGCCCGCCGCAGTGGTGGGCCAGTCGCTGGGCGAGCCCGCGTCGGCCTACTTCGCCGGCGGTCTGTCGCTGGCGGATGCCACCCGGGTGATCTGTTCGCGCTCGCATCTGATGGGCGAGGGCGAGGCGATGCTGTTCGGCGAGTACATCCGGTTCATGGCGATCGTCGAATACTCCGCCGACGAGCTCAAGACGGTGTTTGCCGACTTCCCCGGCCTGGAGGTGTGCGTCTACGCCGCCCCCAGCCAGACCGTGATCGGCGGCCCGCCCGAGCAGATCGACGAGATCGTCGCCCGGGCGGAAGCCGAGGGCCGGTTCGCCCGCAAGCTGCAGACCAAGGGTGCGGGCCATACCTCCCAGATGGATCCGCTGCTCGGTGAGTTCGCCGCGGAGCTGCAGGGCATCACGCCGATGTCGCCGACCGTCGGCATCTTCTCCACCGTGCACGAGGGCACCTTCCTCAAGCCCGGCGGTGAACCCGTGCACGACGTCGCGTACTGGATGAAGGGGATGCGGCACTCGGTGTACTTCACCCACGGTATCCGCAACGCCGTGGACAGCGGGTTCACCACCTTCCTGGAACTGGCCCCCAACCCGGTCGCGCTGATGCAGATCGGGCTGACCACCGCCGCGGCGGGTCTGCACGACGCCCAGCTGATCGCGACGCTGGCCCGCAAGCAGGACGAGGTCGAGTCGATGATCTCGGCCATGGCCCAGCTCTACGTGTACGGCCACGACCTGGACGTGCGCACCCTGTTCCCGCGGCCGGCCGGGCCCGCCGGACCCGACGACTTCGCCAACATCCCCCCGACGCGGTTCAAGCGCAAGGAACACTGGCTGGACGCGCACTTCGCCGGCGACAGTTCGGTGCTGATGCCGGGCAACCACGTCGCGCTGCCCGACGGTCGGCACGTCTGGGAGTACGCGCCGCGCGACACGACGGATCTGGCCGCGCTGGTGCGATCCGCCGCGACGGCGGTGCTGCCGGATGCGCAACTGACCGCCTCGGAGCAGCGTGCGGTACCCGGTCCGGGTGCCCGGTTGGTGACGACGTTGACCCGCCATCCCGGCGGTGCCGCGGTGCAGGTGCACGCCCGGATCGACGAGTCGTTCACGCTGGTCTACGACGCGTTGGTGACCCGCGGCGGTGCGCAGTCGGTACTGCCCGCGGCGGTCGGCGCGGGCACGGCCGTGGTGGCCGCCGAGACCGCGGTCCCGGAGGCGCCGGCCGACGAGGACGCCGAGACGCTGACGGACAGCCTGACCAACCGGTACCTGCCGTCGACCGTGGGCCGGTGGTCGCCGGATTCCGGGGAGACCATCGCCGAACGCCTGGGCACCATCGTGGCGGCGGCCATGGGTTACGAGCCCGAGGACCTGCCGTGGGAGGTGCCGCTGATCGAGCTCGGCCTGGACTCGCTGATGGCGGTGCGGATCAAGAACCGCGTCGAGTACGACTTCGACCTGCCGCCGATCCAGCTGACGGCGGTGCGCGACGCCAACCTGTACAACGTCGAGAAGCTGATCGAGTACGCGATCGAGCACCGCGAAGAGGTCGCGGCGCTGCACGAGCATCAGAAGTCGCAGACGGCCGAGGAGATCGCCCGGGCGCAGGCCGAGATGCTCAGCGGCGCGACGCCGATGTCGGTGACGGCGCCCGCGCCGGATCCGCAGGCCGAGCCCGAGACGCAGGCCGAGCCCGCAACCCCGGCCGAGCCCGCGCCCCAGGCCGAGCCCGCGACCCAGGCCGAGGCCGCATCGGTCCCGCCGCCGTCGGATGTGCCCATCCCGCCGCCCCCGACCGACCCATCGGGACCGAAGGGTGCGAACGTGGCCGCGGTGTCGGAGGCGCTGAGCCAGGAAGCCGTCGCCAAAGCACTGAACTCCGACGTGCCGCCGCGCGACGCCGCCGAGCGGGTCACCTTCGCCACGTGGGCGATCGTCACCGGCAAGTCCGCGGGCGGCATCTTCAACCCGCTGCCCAAGCTCGACGAGGACAAAGCGGCCAAGATGGCGCAGCGACTGTCCGAGCGGGCCGAAGGCCCGATCACCGTCGAGGACGTGCTGAGCTCGGCGAACATCGAAGAGCTCGCCGACAAGGTGCGTAACTACCTCGAGGCCGGGGTCATCGACGGCTTCGTGCGCACCCTGCGCGCGCGGCCCGAGGGCAGCTCCACCCCGCCGGTGTTCGTCTTCCACCCGGCCGGAGGTTCCACCGTGGTCTACGAGCCGCTGCTGAACCGGCTACCTCCCGACACCCCCATGTACGGGTTCGAGCGCGTCGAAGGGTCCATCGAAGAGCGTGCCGCGCAGTACGTGCCGAAGCTGATCGAGATGCAGGGCGACGGGCCCTACATTCTGGTCGGCTGGTCGCTGGGCGGGGTGCTGGCCTACGCGTGCGCGATCGGGCTCAAACGGGCGGGCAAGGACGTCCGGTTCGTGGGCCTGATCGACGCGGTGCGCGCCGGTGAGGAGATCCCGCAGACCAAGGAAGAGGTCCGCAAGCGCTGGGACCGCTACGCCAAATTCGCCGAGAAGACGTTCAACGTCACCATCCCGGCGATCCCTTACGAGCACCTCGAGGAACTCGACGACGACGGCCAGGTGCGGTTCGTGCTCGAAGCCATCAGCCAGAGCGGCGTGCAGATCCCGGCCGGGATCATCGAGCACCAGCGCACGTCGTACCTGGACAACCGCGCGATCGACACCGCGGAGATCCAGCCTTTCGACGGCCACGTCACGCTCTACATGGCCGATCGTTACCATGACGACGCGATCATGTTCGAGCCGCGGTATGCCGTCCGCAAACCAGACGGCGGCTGGGGCGAGTTCGTTTCCGACCTCGAGGTCGTGCCGATCGGTGGCGAGCACATTCAGGCCATCGACGAACCGATCATCGCCAAGGTGGGCGAGCACATGAGTCGCGCCCTGAAAGAGATCTGACGAGATCCAGCCGGACGAGCAAGGTAGGCGCGTAGTGACGGGTACAGAACCGACTCCGGTGATACACACGACCGCAGAGAAGTTGGCGGAACTGCACCAACGGCTGGAGCTGGCCAAGGAACCCGGCGGCGAGCAGGCCGTGGCCAAGCGGGACAAGAAGGGCATCCCCAGCGCCCGCGCCCGGGTGCATGCCCTGGTCGATCCGGGGACGTTCTTCGAGATCGGCGCGCTGTGCAAGACCCCGGGCGATCCCAACGCCCTGTACGGCGACGGTGTGGTCACCGGACACGCGCTGATCGACGGTCGCCCGGTCGGGGTGTTCTCGCACGACCAGACCGTGTTCCAGGGCACGGTCGGGGAGATGTTCGGCCGCAAGGTCGCCCGGCTGATGGAGTGGTGCGCGATGGTCGGCTGCCCGATCATCGGGATCCAGGACTCCGGCGGCGCCCGGATCCAGGATGCGGTCACCTCGCTGGCCTGGTACGCCGAGCTCGGCCAGCGGCATGAGGCGCTGTCCGGGGTGGTGCCGCAGATCTCCCTCATCTTCGGCAAATGCGCTGGGGGAGCGGTCTATTCGCCCATCCAGGACGACCTGCTGGTCTCGGTGCGCGACCAGGGCTACTTCTTCGTGACCGGGCCGGACGTGATCCGCGAAGTGACCGGGGAGGACGTCACCCTCGACGAGCTCGGCGGCTCCGACGCGCAGGCCCGGTACGGCAACATTCACCAGGTCGTGAACTCCGAGGCCGAGGCGTTCCAGTATGTGCGGGAGTTCCTGTCGTTCCTGCCGTCCAACTGCTTCGACAATCCTCCGGTGATCAATCCCGGGCTGGAACCGGAGGTCACCTCGACCGACCTCGAGCTCGACGCGATCGTGCCGGACTCGGACAACATGGCCTACGACATGCACGAGATCCTGCTGCGGATCTTCGACGACGGCGACTTCCTGGACGTCGCGGCCCAGCACGGGCCGGCCATCATCACCGGGTTCGCCCGGGTGGACGGTCGCCCGATCGGCGTGATCGCCAACCAGCCCATGCACCTGTCCGGCGCGATCGACAACGAGGCCTCGGACAAGGCGGCGCGGTTCATCCGGTTCTGTGACTCCTTCCAGCTGCCGCTGGTGTTCGTGGTGGACACCCCCGGTTTCCTGCCCGGCGCCGAGGAGGAGAAGCGGGGCATCATCAAGCGCGGCGGCCGGTTCCTGTACTCCGTGGTGGAGGCCGACGTGCCGAAGGTGACCATCACGATCCGCAAGTCCTACGGCGGCGCGTACGCGGTGATGGGCTCGCGGCAGCTGACCGCCGACTTCAACTACGCCTGGCCCACCGCGCGCATCGCGGTGATCGGCGCCGAGGGCGCCGCGCAGTTGCTGATGAAGCGCTTCCCCGACCCCACCACGCCCGAGGCGCAGCAGATCAAGAAGGACTTCATCGAGGGCTACAACCTCAACATGGCGATTCCGTGGACGGCGGCCGAACGCGGCTTCATCGATGCGGTGATCGACCCGCACCAGACGCGGCTGTTGCTGCGCCGGTCGCTACATCTGTTGCGGGACAAGCAGAATTGGGCGCGGCTGGCGCGCAAGCACGGCCTGATCCCGATCTAGTGGGTCGATCAGCCCGATGAACGCGCGCCGTTGATGTGCAGCGACACCCAGTCGACAACCTCGCGCACTGTCTCGATGGGGGCATCGGGTTCTTCCAGCGGGGTCTGCAGGTGGTTCTCCAGCGTGGCAACGAGTTCCATCTTGCGGGGCGAGTCGTAGCCCAGATCGTCGACGAGGTGCGAATCGATCGTCACCGGCGCCAGGCGGTCCGGGGCCAGCGATGCCACCACCGAAATGATCTGTTGTTCCAGCACACTCATAGCGGTACGACCTCTCCGAACATTTCCCGGGCGGCGACGTGGCGGATCTTGCCCGACGGTGTCTTGGGTACCCGGCCCTTGCCGACCAGCAGCACCGTGGGGCTCAAACCCGTTGCGCCGCGCACTCGTTGAGTGATCTGCCGACGAATGTTCTGACAGATGTCCTCGGGGTAGTCCGCGACGGTCTCGGCGACGATCCGGATCTCCTCCCGCCGGTCGGGCAGCGTCACGCCGAACGCGACGACGCCGCCGCGCCGGACGCCGTCGGCCGATGCGGTGAGACGCTCGATGTCGGCGGGAAAGATGTTGCGTCCGGCGACGATGATGACGTTCTTGAGCCGGCCGCACACCACGATCTGACCGTCCTCGGTCAGGTAGCCGAGATCACCGGTGTGGAACCAGCCGTCGTCGTCCACCGCGGCGACTTCACCGGCCACGGTGAGATAGTGCCGCGTGACGGACTCGCTGCGGATCGCGATCTCGCCCATCTCGCGCGGTTGCCGCGCGGTCCCGGCCGCGCCGGCGATCCGGACCTCCATACCGCTGATCGGTGGTCCCAGCACCGCCAGTCGCTTGGTCGCGGTGTCACCGGCATCCGCCGGTACGGCCAGCCCACGATTCTCCAGCTCTTCGGAGGACACCGTGTCGTAGGACAGCGGTTCGTCGACCGGCGAAAATGACACCGCCACTGTGGCTTCGGCGAGCCCGTAGGCTGCTCCGACCGCCGAGGCGGGCATGCCGAAGCGTCCCGCTTGCCGCGCGAACTCCACCATGGTCTCGGGGTCGATCGGTTCCGCCCCGGTGACGACGCAGCGCAGGCTGCTCAAATCGTAGGTACCGTCCGGAACGGCGTTCAGTCGGCGACTGGCGATGAGGTAGGCGAAGTTCGGTGCCGCAGTGACGGTGGCCCGCTGCTCGCTCGCGACCCGTAGCCAGTTCAACGGCGATCTCACAAACTCGGTCGGCGGCAGGATGACGGCGTGGGTGCCGAAGAACATCGGCGCCAGCAGGTAGGCGATCAGACCCATGTCGTGCGACAGCGGCAGCCAGCTCACGGTGGTGTCGGACTGTGCATCCAACTTCACCTCAGCCACCATCGACGCGATATTCGCGTACAGGTTGCGATGGGTGATGGCAACAGCTTTCGGTTCACCGGTGGAACCGGAGGTGAGCTGGTAGAGGCCGATGTCGTCCTCGCCGGGTAGGCCGTCTTCGTCGCGGAATTCGAAATCCGGCCATTGCGGCGGTATCTCGACCACCCGGAAGCCCGCCGCACGCAGCGTCGCGGCAGCCATGCCGAAAGGTTCGCCGACGAGCACGCACTGGGAGTCGAGCATGCTCAAGGCACGTTCCATACCGGCGTGCCAGTCGGCGAGGCCGGCTTGGGAAGTCGGCTGCTGCAGCATGGTCACCGCTGCGCCGAGTCGCCAGACGCCCTGCAGGATGGCGGCGACGTCGAGCGGGTCGGCAGCCAGCACGCTGACCCTGCTGCCGTGCGTCACCCCTGCGGCGGCCAGCATGCCCGCCACGTTGCCTGCCGTGCGATGGATATCGCGCCAGCTCGTGAACCTCAGATCGGTCACGGTGCCGGAACGCAATCCAGTTGTGGAATGTGCTGCCACCACACCGATCTGGTCGGTGAATCTGCTCATGTCGGCTCCAGGTTCCTAACTCGTGGCGCCGAGTACCGCCGCGGCGATGACAGCTACCGCCTGGTCGATCTGAGCGGGCGAGTGCGCCGCCGACACGCTGCAGCGCAGCAGGCTGTCGTTTTCGCCCACGGCCGGGGCGACCGCGAGCGCACAGAAGAGGCCGTTGTCGTACACCTCGTTCCACGCCGCGATGGCGTGGTCCTCGCGACCGATCCAGACCGAGACGTGTGGCGCCACCGCCTGCGACCCGTCCGACAACGTGATGCTGCTGCCCGCCGACAGGCCGTGCGACATCAGGCCGTCGCGCAGCCGACGGGCGTTGGCCAGGACAGCCTCGGCGCGCTGGGCGCCTTCCGGGCTGCGAATGATCTCCACTGCGGCCAGGCTCGCCGCCAGTGCAGCCGGGGCGGCTGTGGCGGTGAATGTGTGTGAGCTGGAGTGCAATCGGAGGAAATCGATCAGGTCGCGTGAGCCGGCAATGAAACCACCGGTGGACGAGATCGCCTTCGACATGCTGCCCATCACCACGTCGACGTCTGCCAGGCAGCCGTACTCCTCGGCGATGCCGGTGCGCCGTGGCCCGAAGACACCGAGGCTGTGCGCTTCGTCGACGAAAAGTCCGACGTTGTACCGGTCGGCCAGGGCGACGAGTTCTGCCATCGGCGCCACATCGCCACGCATGGAGTACAAGCCGTCGATCGCGATCATCTTCGTTCCGCCGCGGTCCGCGGTGCGAATGAGGTTCTTCTCCAGCGAACCCAGGTCGTTGTGGTCGAAGAACCGGGAACTGGCTCCGGACAAGCGGATACCGGCATGAATAGAGGTGTGCGCCTCACTGTCCGGATACACCAGATCGGTGGCACCGACCAGCGCGGTGATCGCACCGACGTTGGCCAGAAAGCCGCTGTTGTAGACAAGCGCCGCTTCGGTGCCGTACCAGTCGGCCAGCACTTCTTCCAGCTCGACCTTGACGCCCAGCGTGCCGCAGAAGGGCGGGGCACCGCCGCACGAGGAGCCGTACTTCACCGTCGCCCGATTCGCGGCTTCGATCAAGCGGGGGTCACCGCCCAGGCCCAGCGCATTGTTCGAGCCGAGCATGATCCGGGACTTTCCCCCGATGGTGGACGTGGCACCCGGGGTGGATTCCATCAGCCGAAAGAACGGCAGCCTATTACCTGCTTCGTAGGACCGCATACTGGCCAATCGGCTATCTCGTTCGGCGCGCGGATGAATACCGAGTCGCGAACTCTGACGCTCGTGGCCGGCACGCAAGCGGTCCGGGGCCGCGGCGGCAGACCCGACGTTGCCGGTCACGACCAGTGCCCGGTGTCGGGCAGCCGTCCACCGCCGAAACCCGCACCGTCGAAGCCGGTTTGGGGGAAACCGAACCTGAGACGCCTACTCCTGTATGCCACTCACCCATCCAATCTGGTCGGTTGGATTGCCGTCCGTGCAAGCATGAAGGACTGTACGAGCTTCAGCATGGATTCGTATCTCTTTCGCCGAGAAACAAATGATTTAGGTCCCTGCGCCAATGCGCAACATTTCACGGTTGTTTTGCGTATAAAGGATCGTCCGGAGTCGTGATTCGTCCGCGCAGCGCACGAGTGGTTACGTGTAGTTATCGATAGGGGCCTCGATGATCCGCTTCCTCCGACGCATGTGGATACCGATCGTTGTGGTGCTGGTGGCGGTCGCCGGGACGGCCACGGTCCTTCGGTTGCACGGTGTTTTCGGGTCGCAGCACCGCGTCTCGAAAGCCGGCGACGTCGACGCAATCGTCGAGTTCAACCAGAAGCACGTGCTGTATGAAATCCTCGGCCCGACAGGGCGAACCGTGACGGTCAACTATCTGGATGCCAGCGGCCACTCACATGAGGTCGACGACGCGACGCTGCCGTGGTCGTTGCCGATCGTGACCACCTTGACCGCGGTGGTGGCCAATGTGGTTGCGCAGGGGGACAGTGACAACCTCGGTTGTCGCATCACGGTCAATGGTCAGATTCGAGATCAACAGATGGTCTCCGCTCATCACGCTCAGGCCAGTTGCCTGGTGAAATCGGCGTGAGCGACGACGGTTCGCCCGCCCGACTGGATGCCTTCGCGCGGATCCTTCGCCGGTTTGCCGTGCCGGTGGTGTTGTTCTGGATCGCCCTGACCGCTGTCGCCAACGTCGTGGCACCCGAGTTGCAGGAGCTGTCCAAGACGGAGTCGGTGTCGCTGAATCCCCCCGACGCACCGTCGATGATCGCCATGAAGCGCATCGGCAGGGATTTCCGCCAATTCGATTCCGACGCAACCGCTATGGTCGTGATCGAGGGCCAGCAGAAGCTGGGCGACGAAGCGCACCGGTTCTACGACCGGTTGATTGCCAGACTGTCGCAGGACCGTGTTCACGTCGAGCACATCGACAACTTCTGGGCCGACCGGCTGACTGCCGCGGGTTCGCAGAGCGTCGACGGCAAAGCCGCCTATGCGCAGCTGTATCTGGCCGGCGATATCGGTGGATCGCGGGCCCGGGATTCCATCCTGGCCGTCCGCGAAATCGTGGACGGCCTACCGCCGCCGCCGGGGCTGCGGGCTTACGTGACAGGTCCGGCTCCGCTGTCGGTCGATCTGGACGCGTACGGAGACCGCAGCCTGCGGAAGATCACCATCGCGACCGTCGTGGTCATCGCGATCATGCTGCTGCTGGTCTACCGTTCCATTTCCACCGTCGTGCTGATACTCGCGACGGTCGGCATCGAACTGGCGGCGGTCACCGGCGTCATTGCTGTGCTGGCCAGCAATAAATTCTTCGCCCTCACCACGTTCGCGACCAGTCTGCTCATCCCGGTGGCGATCGCCGCCGCCACCGACTACGTCATCTTCCTGGTCGGGCGCTATCAGGAGGCCAGGGCTGCCGGCGCGGACCGAGAAGCGGCCTATCACAGCATGTTTCGCGGGACTGTCTACGTGATCTTGGGATCGGGCACCACGGTCGCCGGAGCACTGTTCTGCCTGAGCCTGGCCAGGCTGCCCTACTTTCAGAGCCTCGGATGGCCTTGCTCGATCGGGCTGCTGGTAGCGGTGGTGGCGTCGTTGACGCTGGCTCCCGCCGTGGTCTGGATAGCCAGCCGCTTCGGGGCATTCGAATCCAGAACGACGAACCGGACCCGCTGGTGGCGCCGGGTGGGCACCATCGTGGTCCGCTGGCCCGGGCCGGTTCTGGTGGCGACGGTGCTGATGTTGATGGTCGGACTGCTCGCGCTGCCGAAATACGAGACCAACTACAACGACCGCTATTACATCCCCGGGGCGGCGCCGTCCAGTGTCGGCTACCGCGCGGCGGACCGCCATTTCGCGCAGGCACGCATGGAACCGGAGGTCCTCATGATCGAAGCCGATCACGACCTCCGGAATCCCACTGACATGCTGATTTTGGACAGGATCGCCAAGAACGTCTTTCACCTGCCCGGTATCGCTCGCGTGCAAAGCATCACCCGGCCGCTGGGCGGACCGATCGACCACACCTCGATCCCGTTCCAGATCGGCATGGAAAGCGCGATGACGCAGCAGAACCTGAAGGGGCTCAAAGACCGGGTGGCCGACATGACCAAGTTGACCGATGCGATGCAGCAGATGATCGAGATCACTGAGCGCACCGAAAGCTTGCAGCGCCAGCTTGCCGACACCACCCACGAGATGAACCTGCGCAGCCAGCGGATGCGGGCAACCGCCAACGAATTGCGCGACCGGCTCGCCGATTTCGATGACGTATGGCGGCCGGTGCGCAACTATTTCTATTGGGACCGACACTGTTTCAACATCCCGGTGTGCTCGTCGCTGCGCTCTCTCTACGACGCCACCGACGGCGTCGACAAGCTCACCGAAGACCTCGGGAGCTTCGCCGACAGTCTCGCGCAATTCGACACTCTCCAGCCGCAGCTGCTGAGCCAGGTCGCTCCGATGATCGCGACCATGCGACTGGTCAAAGGCCTTGCGCAAACTCTGACGAGCAGCTTCTCCGGGATGGTCACCCAGATGGAGAAGATGGCGCGAAACGGAACCGTGATGGGCGAGGCATTCGATAACGCCAAGAACGACGACTCGTTCTATCTGCCGCCGGAGGCCTTCGAAAACCCGGACTTCCAGCGCGGTCTGACCCTGTTCCTGTCGCCCGACGGTGACGCGGCGCGGTTCGTCATCACCCACCAGGGTGACCCCGCAACGGCTGTGGGCATCTCACACATCGACCCGATCATGCAGGCCGCGACCGAAGCTGTGAAGGGAACTCCCTTGGCCGAGGCCGACTTCTACCTGGCCGGCACCGCCTCCACCTACAAGGACATCCGGGACGGCTCGACCTACGACCTGCTCATCGTCGTGGTGGCGTCGCTGTGCCTGATCTTCATCATCATGCTGGCCATCACCAAGAGCGTCGTGGCCGCCGCGGTCATCATCGGCACGGTCACGCTCTCGCTGGCCTCATCGTGTGGACTTTCTGTCCTTGTCTGGCAACACATCCTGCACATGCCGCTCAACTGGTTCGTTCTTGCGATGGCCGTGATCGTCATGCTCGCGGTCGGCTCCGATTACAACCTGTTACTGGTGGCGCGCTTCCAGGAAGAAATCGGTGCCGGCATCAACACGGGCATCATCAGATCGATGGCCGGCACCGGCCGGGTCGTCACCACCGCCGGACTGGTGTTCGCGGTGACCATGGGCGCGATGGTGAGCAGCGATCTGCGCGTCATCGGGCAGATCGGCACCACAATCATGATCGGGCTGCTGTCGGACATCCTCATCGTCCGGTCGTTCATGACGCCGGCTATCGCGGCGCTGCTGGGCCGGTGGTTCTGGTGGCCGCAGGTGGTCCGCTCCCGAGCGGTTCAGACCCGGCGCGCGCCCTCGCCCTCGCCTTCGCCCTCGCCCGAGCAGCAGCCAGTGGGTGCTGTGCTGCCCAGCTGAGCGACATGCCGGACCCGGCAACGGCTCAGCGTGCCAGGGCGCCGTCCACCAGTTCGTCGAAGCGGTCCTGCGCTTCGTCGGTGTCGGCGTCGAGGCCACGCAGCGGCCCTCGATCGGCCAGGTAGCGCTGCGCGTACAACCGCGCCACCAGTGCCTTGCGCTCGGCGCCGCGGGTCTCCCGTTCCCAGGCCGCCTGCTCGGTGAGCAGCGCACCCGCGTACACGTCACCCATGAACTGCGCGAGCGGGAACAGTCGCGCCTCGGCCACCGGCGCGTCCAACTTCTCCCACGCCGTGATCGCGCCGTCCAGGTCGTCGATCCGCTCGGCAACCAGACCGGTCGTCGCATCGTCGTCGGACACCCTCACCGCGTCGCGCAGCCGCGTCAGCAGGGCTTCGTGGGCGCGGGTCTGCACGATCCCGCGCCGCACGTCCAGGCACAGGATGTTGTCCGGGCCCTCCCAGATGGTGTTGACCTGCGCGTCGCGCAAAAGCCTTGCCACCGGCCAGGTTTCGATGTAGCCGTTGCCGCCGTGGATTTCGATGGCATCCGAGGCGGCGGTGATGCCCAGCCGACTGACTTTCAGTTTGGTGACCGGTACCGCGATGCGCTGCCGGATGCGGCGGGGCTGGCGGTGATTGGCGGCGCCGATGCCGTCGAACACCAGCGCCTGAGCGGCTTCGACATCGACGATCAGTTCGGCGAGTTTGCGGCGCATCAGCGGCTTGTCGATCAGCGGGCCGCCGAAGGCGTGGCGCTGCGTGGCGTAGCACAGGGATTCGACCAGGGCGCGACGCGCGTTGCCGAGCGCGAACAGTGCGATGCCGAGGCGGGCCGCGTTGGTCAACTCCATCATCCGGCCGAGGCCCCTGCCGTCGGACGGGCCGGCGTGGTCGGCGGGTTCCCCGGACAGGAGGAAGGCCTCGGCGTCGACGAACTCGACCTCGCCCGAAGCCACCGACCGGGTGCCGAGTTTGTCCTTCAGTCGCCGCACCCGGACCCCGTTGCGGGAACCGTCCCGACGGGTGCGCAGCACCAGGAAGTTGGCGACGCCCCGGCTGGAGTCGGGTGCGCCGTCGGGCTTGGCCAGCACCACGAACGCCTCGCCGGCACAGTTCGACGCGAACCACTTGAAACCGTTCAGCAGCCAGGCGTCACCGGCCCGGCGGGCGGTGGCCTCCAGCGCGCCCAGATCCGAGCCGCCGGTGCGTTCGGTGAGCAGCTGCGCGGTTTCGCCGGCCCACTCACCGGAGTCGAACTTGGCCAGCACATGATCGCGCACATCCGGTGGCGCGTAGGCGGCCACCAACGACTGCACCATCCCGCCGCCGGTGCCCAGCGCGCAACCCATGCCGATGTCGGCCTGGTCGAGCAAGTAGTTGGCGGCAAACATCGGCAGCGACGAATTGAACCCCGCCCCACGCGAGGCCGTGCGCAGTGCCCGTTGGGCATCCAGCACCGCCCGCTTGGACTGCAGGAACGATTCGGGCATGACCACCCGGCTGACGTCGTGGCCCCACCGGTCGTAACGTTCCAGCCGCGGCGGGTTGCGGTCGGTTTCGTCGGCCCAGCGGGTCACCGGGCCGCCCATCAGCGCGCCGATGCTCGCCAGGTGTGGCTCGGCGATCGCCAGTTCGTCCGGCGTGAGGTAGTACGCCATGGTGAACTGCAGCGTGGGGTCGGTCAGATACCAGTTGAGTCCGGTTGCCCCGCTGTAGTTTTCGGTCCGATACCGCTGCGACTTCTCCGGTGTCCAGAACGGCAGCCGGTCCACGGCCTCGAGGTCGTATTCGGTCATGCCGCGACCGTATTACAGAAACTCGCCGGCGCCGCCTACACGGGTGACACGAACTCGCTGGTGTAGAACTCGCCTGGTATCTGATCGTGCGGATTCGCCGTCTCGACGATGACCCACACGCCGGTGGTGCCGGGTCGCAGGGGAGCGGTGATGGTCACGTGCCCCTGACCCGATGCGTCGGTGTCCAGACCGGCGAATGTGGTGCCGGGGTCGCCCGGACCGCAGGTAGCCGACGACGGTCTCGGCGCCTGGATCAGGCCGACGTCGAAATGTGTGCCCGGAGCGGTCGCGATCACCATGTCGATATCGGCGACCGTGGTGGACCCGGAGGTTTTGAAGTTGGCGACGCCGTGCCCGAGTATTGTCTTCGGCCTGATCAAGGCGGTCGAGATGAGGCTGAAATCGCAATTACGCAGGTCAGGGTTAAGTGGTACGCGTGAGGCGGCCGACGCCGTTCCTGTCCCCAGCGACACGAGCGAAGCGCCCAGAATCGTTATTGTCGCGGCGGAAAAACCCAACCGGTTCAGTATGCGCAATTTGCCACCACCATGTCGTACCCGATGAGCCCGATCCAGGACTTATCTATTGACCAGATTCGTCCAGTTCAATCCTGCAATTTCTGGCGGTTCGGCGCAATTGTGGCAGCGGTCCTGATTTTCCGGCGTCGCACATATCCAATTCAGTGGGATCTCAACGTTTTTCGAGCAAAATCAGGGCGCTGAACTGCGGCTTCGATAGGTAAACGGTCCCTGGAATTTGCTTTACAAAACTAACTTAATGTGGCTTTTTTGCCGGGTCCGTCAATTTAACGATTTTCGGACAGGACCAGATAATCGGTAAGGACATTCCCCACCGTCATGGCGCCCAGGGCGGTGGGATGTAGCGGCACCGCCCGATTCCGGGTCACGTAACCCTCGACGTATCGTTCGGCCGGCACTGCGCACATGTCGTGCCCGGCCGAAAGTTGACGGGTGTCGAAATATTCAATTCTTTTCTCCGCCGCGAGGCGTCGTTGCCGGTCGCCGAGTTCGTCGATTTTGGCCTGCAGATAGTTGGCGTCGTGCGGCAGGATGGGCTGTTCGGGATAACAACCACCGGCCCGCATCAACAGCCCGTATCCGACGAGGATGATCCGCGCTCGGGGCGCCTGGGTCCGCACCGCGTCGATCATCGCCGCCCATACCGGTATCTGGGCGTTGATCAGACCGGAGATGCGGTCGACGTCGCCGACGACGAACTTGCCGGTACACGGACTCGGATTCGCGCCGGTCGCCTCGCAGGATTCCGCGTCGCCCGCCAGTCCGACGTCGTTGGCGCCCACCGTGATCGTGATCAGTTCCGTATCGGGGGCGACGGCATCGAGCTGACGGTCGACCGGACCCTGGGCGGTCTGCTGGGACCGGCTGTAGATGTCGTCGGTCGTCGCCCCGCTGCAGGTGACGTCGCGAAATGTGGCGGCACGCAGCCGTCGCGCCAACACGGCTGGGTAATTGTTGGTCGATTTGTGGCAGCGCAGCGGTGCGGCCTGCTCCGGCACGCCGGGCGCCGCCGCGAACGAGTCGCCCAAAGCCACGTACCGCGACCGTGCGGCCGAACCGGGGCCGGCCGGCGGCGGCGGGGCGCAACCCAGGCACACGCAGCCCACCAGTGCGGCGATGACCAGGCGAGCGGACCACATGCAGCCCAGTGTTACATCCGGACCCGATCAACACCCCTGGTGTAATGACCGGGTGCGCTACGGGATATCGAGGCGGCGGTTCGGTGTCGCGGCGGGCGTCATGGCCGCCGGCAGCGTCGCAGCGTGCGGGTCCGATCAGGACGAGCCGACGGCCACACCGTCCACGCCACCGCCGCCCGGCGGCGCCGAGGTCTCGGCCCGATCATTGGGTTACACCGTCACCGTGAACAAGCCCGGCGGCGCACCCGGCTACCTGTTCTTCGTCGCCGGCACCACGGCCGCTGACCCGGGCGCCCGAGCCGGCCGCACCGTGGTGCTCGTCGTCGCCGATCGCAGCGGGAAGGTGGTCTGGCACCGTGAACTGCCGCCCGACCAGACCGCGGGCAACCTACGGGTGCAGACCTGGCGGGGGCGGCCGGTGCTCACCTGGTGGCAGGGCACCCGAGTCGGCAGCCACGGTGCCGGCGTCAACTACATCGCCGACGAGCACTACAACGTAATCGACACTCTCACCCCCGGCGGAGACCTCGCGTCGGACATTCACGAATTTCGGCTCACCCCGGACGGCCATGCCCTGATCAGCTGCTACCAGGAGGTGACCACCGACCTCACCGCCATCGGCGGTCCCAAAGACGGCAGGATCTACAACTGCGTCGCCGCAGTGGTCGACGTGGCGTCCAAGCGGACGCTGTTCCGGTGGGACGCGCTCAGCCGCGTGCCGGTGGCCGATTCACCCGCCAAATACACCGCCGGCCAAGTGCTGGACCCCTACCACCTGAACTCGATCGCGCTGGATCCCGCGGGCAACCTGCTGCTCAGCATGCGGGCGCTGTCCACCGTATTCAACGTCGACCCGCGCACCGGGGCGATCAACTGGCAACTCGGCGGCAAGCACTCGAGTTTCGAACTCGGCGACGGTGTCGAGTTCGCCTTCCAGCACGACGCCGAGATGCCGGACGCGGAGACGCTGACCTTGTTCGACAACCACTTCGAAGGTAGCCGCGCCCAACCCGGCGGGGGATCGGTCCCGAGCAGCCTCAAGTGGATCCACCTGGACTTCACCGCGCGCAAAGCCAGCCTGATCCGCGCCCAGCCACACCCCGGCAACCTCAGCGCCGGCGCCATGGGCAACCTGCAGCAACTGCCCGGCGGCAACACCTTCTCCGGTTGGGGTACCGCCGGACACCTCGCCGAGTTCGGGCCGACCGGGGAGCTGATCTACGACGCCACGCTGCTGGATGGCACCTATCGCGCCTTCCTCGACGTCTGGGTGGGCGACCCCGTCGGCCCGCCGCAGTTGATCTTCACCGACAGCGGCGTCCGCGCCAGCTGGAACGGCGCCACCGGGGTGGCGCGGTGGCGACTGCTGCACGGGCGGCTGAGTGACGCGATGATGGAGGTGGCCACCGTGGACTGGACCGGCTACGACACACCGATTCCAATAGGCGCCAAGGCTGACGGGTATTACCGGCTGCAGGCGCTGGACGCGGCCGGCGCCGTCGTCGGCGAGTCGCCGCCGCTCCCGCGGGGACGTTAGGCGCGTTGGTCTGGCGCTGAGCCTGAATGCACGGCGCCGAGCCTGAATTCACGGTGCCGACACGCGGACGGCGCATGACCTGAGTACAGGGCTCGGTGGATCAGTCCGGGCTACGGCTTGATCCGGATCTGTCCCGGCGACCACAACCCGCTGCGCGTCGCCTCCCCCAGATCCAGCCGTGCCGGCGGCGCGTCGACCAAAGTGTCGAACTTGCGCAGCGACCCCCAGTCCCGCGCCCAGTCCCGGGACAGGTACGTAGCCATCACGTGCGCGTTGAGCAGCAGGTCGGTGATGCCGAGCAGGCCGCCGTTGGTGCCGTCCTCCCAGGTGTCGGTGTCCAGCTTCTTGGCGTTGTAGTCCGGGGTGATGCGGAACCGCGGGATCTCGGTGACGCCGTTGGTGTGCAGCATCGGCTGCTGGCAGGGGAACGCCAGCCCGACCGCCCAGTCCAGCAGCACCGGCTGCGTTGAGCCGACGTATTCCTGCAGGGAGCGCAGTTCGGGCACCCGCGGCGGAGTGATGGCGATCCAGTCCTCCGGGGTCAGTGACAGGTCCTCGGCCACCACCCGCACCGCGATGGCGTCGGCGGGCATCTTGTCGCGGGCGAACCGCAGGTTGCGCCACGCCTTGGGCTGCTCCCCGTACAGGTCGTCGGGCACCAGTCGCCCGGCCGGGACCAGCGGGCCGGCGCCGGGACGGGCGTACTCCAGCACCACCGTCTGGCCGGTGGTGTAGTGGTGCAGCACGCTGTTGCCGGTGATCTTGCCCGCCGCGGTGATCACCACCAGCGGATGACCATCATCGGGTCTGGGTAGCGAGTACCACGCCGAAGCGAGTTTGCTCTGCTGTTGGGCGCCGGTGGTGTAGGTGCCGGCCAGCGGCACCTGCGCCGGATTGAGTTGGTAGGGCAACGGCACCGTCGAACCATTGATGCCGGGGGTCTTGAGCTTGGTGGGCGCGTCCCAGTCATGGTCGGTGCCGGGCTGGTTGGGCTTCATCACCACCGCCTCGGCGACGGTGTGTTCAGGCACCCCGTTCGGCGAGAAGCCGACGGGATCGGTGCCACCCAGCGGACCCAACGGTCCGTAGTCGCCGGGTAGCGGCGTCATGAAACCGTCGTTGGGATTCGGCTCGACGAGTACGTCGTCGGCCAGTCCGCAGCCGCCGGTGAAGGCACGCAGGTTGGACCAGCCGTTGGAGTACGTGGGGTACTGGCGCACGATCCCGATGCCCATCGACGCGACGAACACCAGCACCATGAAGCCGGCTGCCAGGGACACCGGAGCGGTGGTGAGCAACCGGGCCAGCTTGCCCTCGCCGCTGCTGCGGGGCGCGAAATGCAGCCAAGCCGCGTACACCGCGGCCAGCGCGAACAGCACGAAAAACATTGTGCTGACGGTGATTCCGGCGATCTTGGGCATGGTGCTGTTGAACGGCACGCCGTAGCTGGACACATACCACCACCCGTTGGTGGTGGCGAAGGACAGGGCCACCACAAACAACACCGCAGCCAGGAAAGCCATCCGGTTACGCGACCAGCGCAGCACCGTTGGCGACACCAGCACCGTCGTCAACCCGGCCATCGCGGCACCCACCGCAGCGAACAGGCCGAAGTGATGCACCCACTTGGTGGGGGCGAACATCAGGAAGAACATGGTGCCGAAAATGACGCCCATCAGCCGCCAGGCCGGCCCGCGGGCCACACCGGGAATCCGCTTGCGGCGCAACATGATAAATACCCCGGTGAACAGACACAGCGCGGCGATCAGGAACCCGAACCGACGCGACAGCGACCCGTCCACCGTCGGCAGGAACAGGTAGTAGTAGCGCAGGTTTTCGGTGTACCAGGCCTGGCTCGGTCCGATCTTGCTGCGAACCCTGGTGGCTTCCAACACCGTTGACAGCGTCTGGTCGGCGAACACCACCGTCAGGATGATGGTGCCGGCGGCCAGCATCGGCGCCAGCAGCGGCAGGGTGCCGCCGACCATGCGCCGGCGTTTGGCCAGGATCCGCAGGATCGGCCGGCCACCGGCCACCAGTGCGGCTACCGCGATCAGCCCGGTGGGTTGCACACCCAGGGTGAACGCCGCGGTGATGATGGCCAGCGCCGCCGGGGTCAACCGGCTGTAGCGCATCGACCGCTCGATCAGCACATAGGTGACCAGCGAGCCGAGTGCGATGATGCCCTCCGGCCGCAGGCCGTTGTTGAACGGCATCCACGCGGTCAGCAGCACCATCGCTGCGGCCCAGTTGGCGGGTTTGCTGGCCGCCACCGCCGGACCGAGCCTGGGCAGCACTTCGCGGGACAGCAGCAGCCAGCACACCAGCCCGGCGAACAGGTCGGGCAGCCGCATCCAGATGCTGGCGTCGCTGACGTGGGTCATCAGCGCCAACAGGTTGTAGTACCAGCCGAACGGGTCTTCCGGACTGCCGAACCAGCGGAAGTAGTTGGACATGTAACCGGCCCGGTCGGCGACGCGGGCCATGCCCAGGATGTAGCCGTCGTCCGAGGAGTTGGCCCCGATCACGTGCCACAGCAGGAACGCGAAGATCATCACGCCGTCGAGCAGAGTGAACGTGCGCCAGCTCGCCGGTATCCAGCGCCGCATCCGGTGGCCGTCCAGCTGGTCGAGGCGCCACAGCGCGATCAGCGCGACCATGGTGGCCACGATGGCGCCGACCATCGCCAGCAGCTTCAAGGTGGTCGGGGTGGTGGAGAACCGGGTGTCGATGGTCGCCGAGAGTTTCAGCTGCGGCGGCGCCGGCCCGATGAGGTCGGTGAACACCCCGACGATCTGCGGGCGCAGGTTCGGGTCGGGGAAACCGCCGCGCAGCGGCCCGCCACCGGGATCTTTGAGCCCGATGAACTGGGCGAAGGTGCCGGCGTGCGTGGAGGAGATGTCGATGCGCTCGCAGTTGGGGGAACGCATCAGCTCGCGCGGCACCGACAGGATCACCACGTTGCGGTCGGTGACGTCCACCCGCTTGGCGCTGACCACCACGAACAGCGCGTTGAGGTTGGCGTCCTTACCCTGCTTGGGCGCGGTGCCCAGGATCACGCCGCCCTCAGCTGGCATGTCGCGTTCGATGCTGCACGGCACCGAGGCTTTGAAGTCGACCGGTGTCAGTGAGATCAGCGGTGCGGTGACGCTGTTCAGTTGACCGTTCTGCGGCCAGTTGAGCATCGCGGTGGTCTGCACCACCGGCAGCAGCGGTGTCGCGACGGACAACACGAACCCGATCAGCCCGGCGATGGTCGCCACCCACCGGGTCGCTTTCACGTGGCTCGCGCCCGGGTCTGCGCCGGGGTTCGCGGCGGTCATGGCAGCGCCCTGATGGGTCCCTGCCGGCTCCAGCCGGGGACGGTGACCACACCTTGGTCGACGACGGCATCCGGCGCCCGGTCCGGCGGGACCAGCCGGTGGAACTGCTCCACCGATCCCCAGTCGCGATACCAGTCACCGCTCAGGTACGTCGAGATCGTCGACGTCCACTGCAGCGCCTGGGTGAACATGAACGGCCCGCCGGTCTGGGCGGACTGCCACAGGTTCGACGACACCGCGGTCTGTTTGTGGTCGGGCAGGATCCGGTAATCCGGGAGTTCGGCGATGCCGAGATGTTCGGAGAACGGCCGCTGGCAGGGGAAGTTGGCGGCGGTCGCGATGTCCATCAGCACCGGCCGCTGCGAACCGATCAGCTGCTGTAGGGGCTGCAGTTCCGGCACCCGGGGCGGGGTGAACGCGAACCACTGTTCGGAGCTCAGGTTCGGGTCGTAGGCCACGATGCGCGCCAGGTTCGCCTCCGGCGGGGCCCAGGCGAACGGGAAGCGCAGGTTACGCCAGGCCGGTTGCGGCCCGAGATCGATGGGGAACACCTCACCGAGTGGAGCGATGTTGCCGTCGGGTTTGGCCACACCCCACTGCAGTTTCAGCGACTGGCCGTACATGAAGTCGCCGTCCTCCTTGTAAGACCAGATGGCCCCGGCGGCCGAGACCACCACCAGCGGCCGGTCCGGCCTGCGTGCCGGCAGCTGGTACCAGGCTGAGGTGGCGCGCGCGGCCAGGTTGTTCTCGCCGTAGCTGCCCATCACCGGGGTGGTCGCGGGGTTCAGCCCGAACGGGAGCGCGGCGTGGGAGCCGTTGACGCCGACGGGTCCCTTGCCGCCGGCGGTGCCCGCCAAGTCGGTGATGGCCGCGTTGGGTTTGTTGGGGGAGGCGTCGGAATTGACCACCCCGGGCTTGCTGACCACGGGGTCGGATTGCAGATTCTCGCCCACGCCGTCGGGTTTGAAGCCGAACGGGTTGAGCCCGCCCAGCGGACCGTCCGGCCCGAACTGCTGGTTCGGCGCGGGCTGCAGCATGCCGGCGTTGGAGTCGGGTTCGGCCAGCACGTCGTCGGCCATCGCGCAGCTGCTGCTCGACTCCGAGGCCCGCAGGTTGGCTTTGGCCGTGGTGTAGAGCGGATAGCGGAACACCGCGCCCTTGGCCATCGAACCGACCTCACCCAGCACCATGATCACCGCCACCACCAGCAGCGGTGTGGAGGCCAGCACCCGGTTGCGCCGGTTGTTCTTGACCTCGGTGTGTCCGGCTGAGACTTTCCGGAAGTCCATCCGGAAGTGGTACCAGGCGCCCAGCAGGCCGGTGAGAATCGACAACGTCAGGAACATCGACGTCACCGGGTGGCTGGCCACGACCGGTTGAATGTCGTACCACGGCACGCCGTAGTTGCCGACGTAGAACCAGCCGTTGATGCCCGACGTAGCCCACGCCAGCACGAACAGCAGCGCGGTGACGTACAGGGCCAGGTTGCGGCGGCTGTGCAGGCCGATCCGGGCCACGCTGAAGCTGGTGACCGCACCCAGCGCGCCGGCCAGCCCGGCGAAGACGCCGAATTGGATCGCCCACTTGGTCGGGGTGAACGTCAGCAGCAGCAGGCCGATCGCCGTGCTGCCGATCAGTCGCCAGGCCGGTCCGGAGGCCAGTCCGGGCACCCGGCCGCGCCGCAGCAGCACGAACAACATCCCGAACATGCACAGCAGCAGGATCAACGCGGCGAACCGGCGCGCCATCGAACCGTCGGCGTTGCTCTCCACGGTGAGGAAGTAGTAGCGCAGGAAGTCCTGGTACCAGGCGATCGTCGGCCCGACCGTGTACTTGATCCGGGCGGACTCGGCCACCGTGGCCAACGTCTGCGACCGGAACACCAGCACGGTGATCAGCGACAACGCCGCCGCCAGCACTGCCAGCGGGGCCAGCACGCCGTCGACGGCGCGGCGCCGGCGAATGGTCTGCGCGATGGCGCGGGCTCCGGTCAGCAGCGGTGCGACCGCGATCAACCCCTGGGGGGCCAGCGTCACCGTGAACACCGCGACGATGATGGCCACCGCGGCCGCCGCCAGGCGGGCCAGGCCGATCGACCGTTCCACCATCATCCAGGTGATCAGCACACCCAGGGCGATCAGCGGCTCGGGCCGCAAGCCGTTGTTGAACGGCAACCACGCGGCGATGAACACCGCGCCCGCGGTCCACACCGCGACCCGGTTGGCGGCTAGTCCGCCGGCGCCCGGCCCGAGCCGGCGCAACACGCAGTGGCTGATGATCAGCCAGCAGGCGATGCCGGCCAGGGTGGCGGGCAGCCGCATCCAGACCCCCGCCGTGCTCACCTGCGTCATCGTGGACAGCACGCTCAGATACCAGTCGAACGGCGCGTCCGTCGTCCCGAAGTAGCGGTAGTAGTTGGCGACGTAACCGGCCTTCGGCGCCACCCGGGCCAGGGTCAGGTTGTAGCCGTCGTCGGAGGTGATGGCACCGATCAGATGCCAGCCGAGCAGCGTCGCGATCACCCCGGCATCGGCGATCCAGGTGGCCAGCCCGACCCGCCCGGTCCGGGGCCGCTGCCCGCGTGGGCGGTAGCGCGCCAACCAGGCGACCGACGAGCGCCAATGCCGTACCGAATCGCCGCGGCCGAGCCGGTCCAGCGCGCCCAGCGCGCCGATGGCTACCAGGACGGCCAGCACTCCCAACACCATCGCGACGGTTTTCAGCGCGGTGGGCGCCAGGATGAACCGGGTGTCGACGTCCACTCGGGCCGACAAACCGGGCTGGGGCGGCACTTTCAGGTCGGTGAAGATACCGCCCACCTGCGGCTTCTTCTCCGGGGGCAGCTTGCCCGCCGCGTTGGGGATTCCGACGAAGTCCGCGCCCGCGCCGCCGGCGTCGGCCCAGACATGCAGCACTTGGCAGCCGCCGGCGGCGATGGCCGCCCGCGGCGCCACGGCGGCCACGGTGTCGCGAAACGCGACGACGACGGTGTCCTTGTTGGCCCGGACGAACAGGCCGTGCTTGCCGGTCTGGAAGCCGTCCGCCGGCAAGGTGGACAACACCAGCCCGCCGTCAGCGGGCAGGGTGGCCATCGCCGAGCAGGGGATGGAGATGTCGAGTGCCCGAGGTGCGCCGGAGACCAGCGGCGCCGTGATCTGGCTGATGTTGCCGTCCTGGGTGCCCTGCGGCCACCGGATGGTCGCGGTGGTCTGCCGCACCGGCAGCAGCGGGACCAGCAGGCACAACAGCAGACCGGTGACCCCGGCGACGACGGCGATCAACCTGGCGATCCGGTGGGATCGCTCATTACCGTCGGGGGACACGAGGCTCGATCGTAGGCGACGCCGGTCAGTGCGTTGAGGATGCAGGGCCGCTGGGGGGCTCTGTGCCTGACGCCAATGCGGCCTCGTCGTCGACGGCTAACCGCTAGTCTTCGGTTACCGGCAGAGCACCCTGGGGGACGACGTGGGCAGGAGCGAATACCGTTTCGCCACGCGTGCGCTGCGTGAAGGACGCTTGATGAGGCCGTTCCGAGCGGCCGCCGCGGCGTGCTGCTTCTGTCTGGCCGGTCTGGTCGTGGCGGTTCAGTTCGTGCCGAGCGGTCCCGCGGGGCCGCTCGCCAGCTGGGTGCAACTCGGTATCGCCTGCACCGGTGTCGCCTACGGCGTGGTGTGGCTGCTCGGCCACTGGCCGAGATACCGGCAGGCGCTGGCCTTCGCGATGTGGGGGGACGTGGCGATTGCCGTTGCGGCCGCGACCATGGCGACGCCCGAATCGCGCCTGTGCGCCACGCTGTATCTGGGTCTGATCGCTGTCTTCGCCGCGTTCCTGCTGGGTACGGCTGCGCTCTTATGGCATTGCGGATTCGCCACCGGGGTGATCGGGGGGATCACCGTTTGGGCGGTGATCGTCGACGACGCCGACGCCTTCGGCCTGTTCGTCTACTACATGCCCGCGCTGACCTGGGTGGTCGTTGTGCCCCTGACCGGCGTGGTGTTGATCGAAGGTGGTCGCCGGGCGATCCGCCGCACGGCGCGCTCAGCGCACTACGATCCGCTGACCAGGCTGCGCAACAGACGCGGACTGAATGCCTCGTTCGAGGTCGCGGTTCGACGACAGCCGCCGGGCGCCACGGTGGCCGTCGCGGTGTGTGACATCGACCGGTTCAAAGCCCTCAACGACGCGCACGGCCACTCGGTCGGCGATGCCGCCCTGATCGCGTTGGCTCTGAAGCTGCGGTCGATCGCACGAGCCGAGGAGATCACCGCACGGATCGGCGGCGACGAGCTGGTACTCGTCGTTTTCGGAAACGAGACCGACGACATGGCTGCGCTGTTGCACCGGCTCGACGCTATGACGTTCACCCGGATCGACGCGGTCTCCCTGAGCGCGAGCGTCGGCGTCGCGGCGCACGCGGCCGCCCAGGATCCGTACTTCTCCCTCGATGATCTGCTGCGGAAAGCCGACGCAGCCATGTACGAAGCGAAGCGGTCCGGCGGCGGAAGCCTGCACCTGCACCGTGCGGACCAGCCGAAGCCGTCCGACGCCGCCGACAGCGCGAGGGCGTGACCGCGGTCAGCTCTTGCGCAGCGGCGCCGGATCCCACAGGCCGCTGCGGGTGACCGTGCCGAGTTCGAGGCGGGCGGGCACGGCGTCGGGGTAGAACGGCGACAGCCGCTGCAGCGCGCCCCAGTCCCGGAACCAGTCGTCCTTGAGATAGCTGGCCACCGTGGTCGCGCGGGCCAGCAGTTCGGTGATTCCCAGCGGGCCGCCGCCGAGGTGATCCATCACCGGGGAGTTGGCTTCGGCGCCGAACCGGTCGGGCAGGATGCGCCACTTGGGCGCCTCGACGACGCCGTTCTGGTGGCCGAACGGCCGCTGGCACGGGAACGCCAGCCCGACCAGCCAGTCCAGGAACACCGGATCGTTGGGGCCCACCACGTCCTGCAGCGTGCGCAGCTTCGGGACCCGGGGTGGGGTCAGGCCGATCCAGTGCTGCGGGGCCAGGTCGTCGTCGTCGGCCACCAGGCGGATCTGCGTGGCGGAGTCGGGGATCGCGGACAACGGCGTACGCAGGTTGCGCCAGGCCGGGACCGCGCCCACATCCGCGAATCCCATTGAGCCACCGTGCTTTCCGGCGGCAGCCTGTTCATCGGTGGCCCACTGCACCTGGACCTCGCGCGGGTCGAACCGGCCGGCCGCCGTGACCACCAGCAGCGGCGTCTTGCTGCGCTGATCCTTCGGTGGCAGCCGGTACCAGCCCGAGCGCAACGTGGCGGGCACCTGGATTCCGGAGCGCCAACTGCCCAGCACCGGGACGCGGGCCGGTTCCAAGTTGAACGGCAGGCTCGCCCGGGAACCGTTGATGCCCGGCGCGGCGGTGGTGCCGCCCTCGGTGCCGGGGTCGCTGCCGGTGACCACACCGTCGTCGCTGGCGAAATTACGGTCGCCCGGCCGTTCCATCACCGGGTCGGCAGAGACGTCGGCGGGAATTCCGTTGGGCGTGAAGGCTTCCGACAGACCCGCACCCAGCGCGTCGGCGACCGGCGCACTCACCGGTTCCAGCATCCCGGCCACGGGGTCCAGTTCCACCAGTACGTCTTCGGCCAATCCGCAGGTGCGGCCGGTCAGCGCCTGCAGATTGGAGCGGCCCACCGTCCAGGCCGGGTACTGCGAGATCATCGCCGAGGTGAGCGAGGCGACTTCCATCAACACCAGCAACCACGTCGCAACTGCCAACGGGGACTGCAGGATTCGCGAAATCGGAGCGCCGACGCGGGTCTGCTGGAATTTGCCGGGCCGGTCGTCGTCGGTGGTTTTGAAGTGGAACCACGCGGCGATGAGCAACACCACCACGGTGAGTTCCAGCAGCGCGGTGGTCAGCGACCAGCGCCACTTCGGGAACGAATTCGACCACGGCACACCGAAGTTCGACACATACCACCAGCCGTTGACGCTGGCGAACGACATGGCCATCACGAAGATCACCACGGCCGCGAACATGGTGCGGTTACGCCGAGACCGCATCGCCGCGCCGGTCACCGCCACCGCGGCCAGCGCGCCCAGCGAACCGGCCAGCCCGGCGAACACCCCGAAGTGGTGTGTCCACTTGGTGGGGGTGAACATCATCGCCAGGAACGAGATGATGGTGATGCCGATGATGCGGCGGCTCGGGCCGGCCGCGGTGCCGGGGATGCGGCCCTTGCGCAGCGACATCGCCACCGCGATCGCCAGCGCGACCAGCAGCGCCAGCACCGCGAAACGGCGCGCCACCGAACCGTCCGGGCTGGGCATGAACAACCGCTCGTAGCGGATGTGCTCGTCGAACCATTTCAGGCTCGGCCCCACCGCCTGCTTGAGCAGGCTGGCCTGCATCTCGCTGGCCAGCGTCTGATCGCGGAAGATCAGGATCACGGTGACGGTGGTGGCGGCCAGGATCGGCGTCACCAGCGGCAGGATCCCGAACTGCTTGGAGCGCCGGTGCAGGATGGTGCGCAGCGGGCCGATCGCCACCAGCAGCGCACCGATGGAGGCGATACCGGTCGGTCCGGAGAACAACGTCAACGCGCCGATGATGCACGCCATCGCCACCGGCAGCAGCCGGCTGGTCGCCACCGCGCGTTCCACCGAGCACCAGGTCAGCAGGATGCCCAGGGCGATGATCGGCTCGGGCCGCAGGCCGTTGTCCAGCGGCAGCCACACCACCAGGAACATCCCGGCCGCCGTCCACGCCGCGGCCCGGCTCTTCTTGACGGCGTGACCCAGTCGGGGGATGACTTCCCGGCTGATCACCCACCAGCAGGTCAGCGCCATCACCAGGACCGGCAGCCGCATCCAGATGCTGGCCGTGGTGACGTGCGCCCAGATCGCCAGCAGGTCGTAGTACCAGCCGAACGGCGCCTCGGGCGTGCCGAACCAGCGGTAGTAGTTCGCCATGTAGCCGGCGTGTTCGGACACCCGGGCCATGGTCAGGATGTAGCCGTCGTCGGAGGTGTTCGCGCCGACGAAGTGCCACCACCCCAGCACCGCGATGACCAGCACGTCCAGCCCGCCGACCGACCACCACCGCGACGGCAGGAACCGGCGGTGGCGGGTGCCGTCGGCGGTGTCCAGAATGTGCAGCGCGATCAGCGAGGCCGCGGTCATCAGCAGCCCCAGGACCATCGCGGCCATCTTCAGCGTCGTCGGGCTGGTGCTGTAGCGGCTGTCGACGGTCGCCGAGAAGCTCAGACCCGGTGGCGCCGGCCCGGACAGGTCGGTGAACACCCCCACGATCTGCGGCCGGAAGTCGTACCCGCTCTTCTCGCCGCGCAGCGGCTGGCCGGGATGCTCGGTCGTCGGACCCTGCTTGAGTCCCACGAATTCGCCGATGACCCGGTCCGCGTGCGCGGTGAACGTCATGCGCTGGCAGGACGGTCCCAGCACCTCGCTCATCGGGGCGGTGACCACCGGCACGTTGCGCACGATCAGCACCAGGTCGTCGTTGACGCGTTGCAGCAGCAGCCCCCGGTCGATGGCTTTGGGGGCCTGTTTGGGCACTGTGGACAGCAGGACCGTCTTGCCGGCGTTCTGCGGACCGGCCAGCCCGGCGGCGGCCTGGCAGGGCACGGTGATGTTCAGGTCGGTGGCCACGTAACTGATCAGCGGCGCATCGACGCTGCCGAAGGTGCCGTTCTGCGGCCAGTTGAGCTGGGCGGTGGTCTGCTTGACCGGTAGCAGCGGCGTTGCCAGGGCCAGGGCGGTTCCCAGCAGACCCGCGACGACGGCGACGAGCCGAGCGATTCGGTAGTTTGCTCCCGGTTCGCTCACGGAGGTAGATGCTAGTTGTTGAGCGGCGGTGGGTGCCGTGTCGGTCGCCATCAGCCGCTCGGCCTGCGGACGGCCACCACGAACGGGCCGATGGTCTCGACGGCGAAGCGCGGGTCGCTGAACAGCGCCGCTTTGAAGTCCACGGTGTAGCGACGGACGTTGGGCTGGTTGGGGTAGACGTCCTCGGCCAGGCGAAGCGTGTAGGTGTTGCCGGCGCCGCGGCGCATCAGGAAGACGGTCGGTGGTGGCCAGGGCAGCGTGTCCAGTGCCCGGATCAACTCGTCCGCAGTCTTGAGCTGGGACCAGCTTTCGATCGCGCCGGCCCGCTTGTCGAACTGCGCCAGCGGATTCGCATAGTGCGACGTCAGACCCTGGAAGCCCCAGTAGGGATAGAACGACAGGAAGCTGTAATCGGCGGTGAGCACCACGGTCTGATCGCGCGGTTTGCCGGTCACGTGCTGGATGGCGGCGTCGACGGCCGCGTAGTACTTCTCCGCGCCGGGCGGGCGCCGGTCGCCGCGCTGGCCGTCGCCGCCGGTGTCGGTGTAGGCGATGGTCAGGTCGGGCCGCAGCACGTCGGGAATGTCCTGGCTGAAGGCGATGGCCCCGGTGAGCCCGATCGCCGCGGCGACCGGGAACCACGCGCGACGGCGCCTGGTCAGCGCGTGCACGCCGTCGATGAATCCGAAGACTCCGGCCGCGACCAACAGCACCGACAGGGTGGGCTGCAGCCGGAACGAGAGCAGGGTGGTCCGCGCCAGGGTGGTCAGCATCGACAGCAGCGACCACAGGTAAACCGCCAGCACGCCGATGGCCAGCCCGCCGGCCCGCACCGAGCTGCGGGCCCGGATCACCAGCCACAGCGTGCCCAGCAGGCACATCGCGCCCAGCAGCGAGAACTGCAGCATCGGGAAGGTCAGCTGGGCGCCGTCGGCCGGCAGGTAGTGCTGGGCGCTGCCGGTGTTGCTGACCGGGTCGCGCAGCGCGCGCGACAGGAAGGGCAGCCAGGTGATGGATCCGATCACCGCCGCGATCACCGCCATGACGGCCAGTCGGTACAGCGGGTCCAGGGCGGCTCTCTTGTCGGTGCGCCATCGCGCAGCGGCCAGGCCGAGCGCCATCAGCGTTACCGCGAATGCGGTGTAGCCGAACAGCAGGGTGTACCAGGTGGCGGTGAAGCCGAGGAACAATCCGGCGCCGACGACCGCCGCCCAGCCCGCTGTCCCGCCGAGCGTCACGCCAGCGTGGCTTTCGCCGTCGAGCGTCACGCCAGCGTGGCTCCCGTCGACTGTCCCGCCGGCTGTCCCGCCGAGCGTCACGCCAGCGTGGCTTTCGTCGTCGAGCGTCACGCCAGCGTGGCTCCCGTCGACTGTCCCGCCGGCTG
>NZ_JCALDW010000013.1:0-138097 GCF_059813065.1 Mycobacterium sp. NGS24 | reverse complement strand
CAGCTTGAAGTCCAGCACATCCCGGTAGAAGTGCAACGTCTCTTCGTCGTCGCGGGTGGTCAGCACCACATGCCCCAGACCCTGCTCCGCGGTGACGAACGTGTGCCCGTACGGGCTGACCACCCGACGGTGCTCCAGGGCGGCGCCGTGGAAAACCTCCAGGCAGTTGCCGGACGGGTCGGCGAACCGGATCATCTCGTCGACCCGGCGATCGGCCAGTTCGGCGGCGGTCGCTTCCTTATAGGGCGTGCCCTCGATGTCGAGCCGGTTGCGGATCTCCTGCAGCCCAGCGGCATTCGCGCATTCCCAGCCGGCTTCGATGAGCCGGTCCTGCTCGCCCGGGACGATCACCAACCGGGCCGGGAAGTCGTCCATCCGCAGGTAGAGGGCGCCCTCGGTAGCCCCTTTGCCCTCGATCATGCCGAGGACCTTCAGCCCGAACTCGCGCCAGGCGGCCATGTCGGTGGCCTCGATGCGCAGATAGCCCAGTGACCGGATGCTCATCTCGCACCTCCCAGGAAATCGATTGTCAGCTTGTTGAATTCGTCGAACTTCTCCACCTGGGCCCAGTGTCCGCACTGCCCGAACACGTGCAGCTGAGCCCGCGGGATCGTCTTGAGTGCCACCAGTGCGCCGTCCAACGGGTTGACCCGGTCCTCGCGGCCCCAGATGAGCAGTACCGGCTGACGCAGTTTGTACACCTCGCGCCACATCATGCCGAGCTCGAAATCCGCGCCGGAGAACGACATTCCCATCGCGCGGGTCGCCGTCAGCGACTCCGGGGTGCTGGCCAGTTCGAAACGCTGGTCGATCAGTTCGGGGGTGATCAGCTTCTGGTCGTAGACCATGACGCGCAGAAATGCTTCGAGGTTCTCCCGGGTCGGCTCGACGGAGAATTTGCCCAGCCGTCTGACGCCCTCGGTGGGGTCGGGCGCGAACAGGTTCACGCTCAGACCGCCCGGACCCATCAGCACCAACCGTCCGGCCAACTCCGGATAGTCCAGCGCGAACCGCACCGCAGTGCCGCCGCCCAGCGAATTGCCAACCAGCGGAACGCGTTTCAAGTCAAGTTGCTCGAACAGTCCGTGGAGCGCCCGGGCCGCATAGCGGTTGAACTGGCCGTGCTCGGCACGCTTGTCGGAGTGCCCGTACCCCGGCTGATCGACCGCCAGCACGTGGAACTGCTCGGCCAGCACCGCGATATTGCGGGAGAAGTTCGTCCAACTCGACGCACCGGGCCCGCCGCCGTGCAACAGCACCACCGTCTGCCCGTTGCCGACCCCCGCCTCGTGGTAGTGCAGCCGCAGCGGACCGTCGACGTCGACTTCGGCAAACCGCGAGGTGGACTCGAAGGTGAGCTCGTCCGTTGTGCTCATACCATCGTGTCGCCGGGCGGCAACCCGAACGCGTGGTTACCGAAGATCTGGTAGGCCCGCTCCGGGTCGTTCGCCGCGTGCACCCGGCCGGCGTGCGCGTCGCGCCAGAAGCGTTGCACGGGTTGCTCAATTCCCAGCGCGGTCGCACCGGAGGCCTCGAACAGCCGGTCGATCGACGCGATCGCGCGACCGGTGGCACGCACCTGGTCCCGCCGCGCGCGGGCCCGCAGGTCGAACGGAATCTCCTTGCCGGCGGACAGCAGCGCGTACTCGTCGGCAACGTTGCCGCTGAGCTGACGCCAGGCCGCGTCGATGTCACTGGCCGCCTCGGCGATCCGCACCTTGGCGAACGGGTCGTCCTTGGCCTTCTCGCCGGCGAACGCGGCACGTACCCGCTTGCCCTGGTGCTCGACGTGCGCCTGGTAGGCGCCGTAGGCCATACCGACGATCGGCGCCGAAATGGTGGTGGGATGCATGGTGCCCCACGGCATCTTGTAGACCGGGGCGGTGTTGCGCTCATACCCGCCGGCGGTGCCGTCGTTCATCGCCTTGTACGACAGGAACCGGTGCCGGGGCACGAAGACGTCTTTGACCACGACGGTGTTGCTGCCGGTGCCCTTCAAACCGACCACGTGCCAGACGTCGTCGATGCGGTACTCGCTGCGCGGGATCAGGAAGCTGCCGAAGTCGACCGGACGGCCGTCCTTGATGACCGGCCCGCCCAGGAATGCCCACGTGGCGTGGTCGCAACCGGACGACCAGTTCCATGAACCGTTGACCAGGTAGCCGCCGTCGGCGACGACGCCGGCGCCCATCGGGGCGTAGGACGACGAGATCCGCGTCGCGGTGTCCTCGCCCCACACCTCTTCCTGGGCCTGCTGATCGAACAGCGCCAGGTGCCAGTTGTGCACCCCGAGGATCGAACTCACCCAGCCGGTGGAGCCGCAGGCGCTGGCGATCCGGCGCACCGCCTCGTAGAACAGGGCGGGGTCGCACTGCAGGCCGCCCCACTGCTCGGGCTGCAACAACGTGAAGAAGCCAACCTCGGCGAGTTCCTGCACCGTCTCGTCCGGCAGCCGGCGCAGATCCTCGGTCGCCTGAGCGCGTTCGCGGATCCGCGGCAGCAGATCGTCGATGGCAGCTAACACCTGCTGCGCATCACGCTGTTGAATGGTGGTCACTTACGTTTGCCTCCTGTGGGAGCGCGGGCTGAGTCGCACGTAGAGAAAAGACTAGAACACGTTCCGATTTGTGTCGAGCAGGGTATTCCTGCGGCTGGTAGAGATGCGAATCGGGTTTTCTATAACATGTTCTAGTTGACCGAAGAGAGGGCGCGCCTTGACCCAGGCGGATCTGGACCGAGTACCCGACGAGCCGCTCGGCGACCATGTCCTGGAGCTGCAGATCGCCGATGTCGTCGCCGAGACCGACGACGCGCGATCGCTGGTATTCGCCGTTCCCGACGACGCCGCCATCCCGGCCGAGCGGCTGCGCTACGCACCCGGCCAGTTTCTGACCCTGCGGGTACCCAGCGACCGCACCGGGTCGGTGGCCCGCTGCTACTCGCTGTGCAGCTCGCCGTTCACCGACGACGCGCTGACGGTGACGGTCAAACGCACCGCCGACGGCTACGCATCCAACTGGCTCTGCGACAACGCCCACAAAGGCATGCGCATCCATCTGCTGGCCCCGTCGGGCACCTTCGTGCCCACAACCCTGGACGACGACTTCCTGCTGCTGGCCGCCGGCAGCGGGATCACCCCGATCATGTCCATCTGCAAGTCGGCACTGTCCGAAGGCAGCGGTCAGGTGACCCTGGTCTATGCCAACCGGGACGAGAACTCGGTGATCTTCGGTGCCACGCTGCGCGACCTGGCGGCGAAGTATCCGGATCGGCTCACGGTGCTGCACTGGCTGGAGTCCCTGCAGGGACTGCCGGGTGCCGCCGCGCTGGCCCGGCTGGCCACCCCCTTCACCAGCCGGCCGGTCTTCATCTGCGGGCCGGGCCCGTTCATGGAGGCGGCGCGCCTGGCCCTGGAATCGTTGAATGTCCCTGCGCGGCAAGTGCATATCGAGGTGTTCAAGTCGCTGGAATCCGACCCCTTCGCGGCGGTCACCCTGGACGACAGCGCCGACGACGACGCCGGACCGGCGACCGCGGTGGTCGAACTGGACGGCGAAACCCACACGGTGTCGTGGCCGCGCAGCGCCAAACTGCTCGATGTGCTGCTTGCCCGGGGGCTCGACGCCCCGTTCTCCTGCCGGGAAGGGCACTGCGGTGCCTGCGCGACCACCCTGCGCACCGGCAACGTCACGATGGAAGTCAACGACGTGCTCGAACAGCAGGATCTCGACGAGGGGCTGATCCTGGCGTGTCAGGCCCACCCGGCTTCGGACTCGGTGGAAGTCACCTACGACGAGTGATCGCGCCCTGTCAATCTCACCCCAAATCTGCTTCGGTAGACGAGACTGTGCTGGACCGGGAAGGGGAAGCGGGATGAAGCGTCTGGTACCGGCTCTGGCGACCGCAGGCGTGCTGCTGACGTGGTCGCCCGTTCCCGTCGCGGCGGCCGGCGACAACGCCGCCACCACCCTGTTCCCCGTCGACGAGGCGAGCCAGATCGAGACACATTCCTACGTCAATTGCCACGGTGGCGGCACCTGCGACTTCGTCGCCGGGGCCAACCTGCGCACACCCGACGGCCCGGCCGGGTTCCCGTCCGGCCTGTGGGCCCGCCAGACCACCGAGATCCGGTCGAACAACCGCCTGGCGTATCTGGACGTGCACGCCACCAGCCAGTTCGAGCGGGTGTTCAAAGAGGGCGGAATCGACACGATCACCACGCAGTACTTCGGTGACGGCCCGCCCGACAAGTACCAGACGACCGGCGTGATCAACTCGACGAGCTGGTCGACGGGAAAGCCGATGTCGGCGAACACGCTGGTGTACGTGTGCACGCACATCCAGGTCGTCTATCCCGGCGTCAACCTCACCTCGCCCAGCACCTGCGCGCAGACGCCGATCACCTGACGGTCCGCCCCCGCCTCAGCGCGGCAGACCCAGCAGCCGCTCGGCAGCGACGGTCAGCAAAATCTGCTCCGTGCCGCCCGCGATCGTCAGACACCGGGTGTTCAGGAAGTCGAAGACCGCCCGGTTGTGCACCAGCCCGCCACCCTCGGACACATCCATCATGAATTCGGCCAGCTCCTGGCGGTAGCGCACACCGATCAGCTTGCGCACGCTGGACTGCGCCCCCGGATCCTGGCCACCCACTGCCAGCACCGCGATGCGCTGATCCAGCAACGCCCCGGACTGGGCCAACAGGATCAGGCCGGCCAGCCGGTCCTGCTGGGCGACGTCGAGGTCGATCTCGGCCAGGACCCGCAGCAGCTCTTCCATCGGGTTGCCCAGTGCGGTTCCGCTGGCCATCGCTATCCGCTCGTTGGCCAAGGTGGTGCGGGCCAGCCGCCAACCGTCGTTGACCTTGCCGACCACCATCTCGTCGGGAACGAACACGTTGTCCAGGAACACCTCGTTGAACAGCGAGTCACCGGTGATCTCGCGCAGCGGCCGGATCTCGATGCCCGGCGCCTTCATGTCCACCAGGAAGTACGTGATGCCCTTGTGCTTGGGGACGTCCGGGTCCGTCCTGGCCAGACACACCCCCCAGGCGGCTTTGTGGGCGGCCGATGTCCACACCTTCTGCCCGGTGAGCAGCCAACCGCCGTCACCGCGCACCGCCTTGGTGCGCAGCGACGCGAGGTCGGAACCGGCTCCCGGCTCGGAAAACAGCTGGCACCACAGGAAGTCGCCGCGCAGGGTGGACGGCACGAACCGTTCGATCTGTTCCGGGGTGCCGTGCTCGAGGATGGTCGGCGCGGCCCACCAGCCGATCACCAGGTCCGGACGCTCGACGCCTGCCGCTGCCAGCTCCTGATCGATCAGCAGCTGTTCGGCCGGGCCGGCCCCACGCCCGTGCGGCGCCGGCCAGTGCGGCGCCTGCAGGCCGGCCTCGGCCAGCGCGGCCTGCCGCTGCTCCACCGGCAGTTGCGCCACTTCGGCCACCGCCGCGGCGATCTCCGCCCGCCGACCTTCTACCTCGGTCAGGTCGATGGACAGTTGCCGGCGGACCCCGTCCTGGGTCAGCGCCGCGACCCGGCGCAACCAGCGCTGCGCACCGCCCAGGAACCGGCCGATGCTGTGCGCCCGCCGCAGGTAGAGGTGCGCGTCGTGCTCCCAGGTGCAGCCGATGCCGCCGAGTACCTGAATGCAGTCCTTGACGTTGGCCTTCGCGGCGTCGATGGTCAGACCGGCCGCCAGGGCTGCGGCGATGGCGAATTGCCGGGGGTCCGGATCGGAGGCCGCGCGGGCTGCGTCACCGGCGGCCACCTCGGCCTGCTCGGCGCGGCACAGCATCTGCGCGCACAGGTGTTTGACCGCTTGAAAGCTGCCGATCGGCTTGCCGAACTGCTCCCGCACCTTGGCATAGGCGACGGCAGTTTCCAGGGCGTATCGGGTGATGCCCGCGGCTTCGGCGGCCAGCAGCGTCGCTGCCAGGTCCTCGACCCGCCCGCGCGGGGCTTCGAGCGGGACGGCCCGGGCGGACGTCAGCTTCACCCGGGCCAGCGGGCGGGAGAAGTCCGCGGCGCGCAGCGGCTCCAGCGTCACCCCGTCGGCGTCGGAATCGACGAGCACCCACTTGCCGTCGGCCGGCACCAACAACAACCCGCCCGACGCACCGCCGAGCACCCACGGCAGCGTGCCGGAGGCCGCCTCGCCGTCGAACTGCACGTCGCCGTCCAGCGCCAGCCCGGCGAAACGTTCACCAGACATCAACGCGCCCAACAGTTCCGGGTCGGCGACCAGCAGGGTCGCCAACGCGGTCGTGGCGACCGGCCCCGGCACCAGCGCCTTGGCGGCCTCCTCGACCATGGCGCACAGATCCTCGATGCCCGCCCCGGCGCCCCCGGCCTCCTCGGACACGGCGACCCCGAACAAGCCGAGGTCGGCCAGGCCCGAAAAAACCGGCCGCCAGGCGTCGGGATCCCCCTGCTCCACCGCTCGGGCCGGGACGACGGCGGGCTCCCCCGCGGCCGCGCTGCGGGCCCAGTCGCGCACCAGCTCGCGCGCGGCGAACTGTTCGTCGGTGACGGTCGCTACCACGAGCACTCCTCAGCGTCATCAAGTTCACCGGGCACACAGTCTTTCATGCCCACTAGAACGTGTTCTAATAGTGGAAACGATCAACCGTCAAGTCGACGGTAATCAGGCCAGGACACGTCGCTGTCCCGACTGCGGGGAGGTGGGAGATGCACGCCGAGAATGCGTATCGTTTGCGAACAGATCGCCCACACCAGGAGTCGCCAGCCACATGTCGCCAGCGAATGCCAGCGGTTCCGTCAACCAACCTCGCGAGGTGCTGAACGTGGCGGTACTTGCTGAGTCGGAACTGGGTTCGGAAGCGCAACGCGAACGGCGCAAACGCATCCTGGACGCCACCATGGCCATCGCGTCGAAAGGCGGGTACGAGGCCGTGCAGATGCGCGCGGTGGCCGATCGTGCCGACGTCGCGGTCGGCACCCTGTACCGGTACTTCCCGTCCAAGGTGCACCTGTTGGTGTCGGCCCTGGGCCGCGAATTCAGCCGCATCGATGCCAAGACCGATCGCTCCGCAGTGGCGGGCGGGACCCCGTTCCAGCGACTCAACTTCATGGTCGGCAAGCTCAATCGCGCGATGCAGCGCAATCCGCTGCTCACCGAGGCGATGACGCGTGCCTACGTGTTCGCCGACGCCTCGGCGGCCAGCGAAGTCGACCAGGTGGAGAAGCTGATCGACTCCATGTTCGCCCGGGCGATGAGCGACGGTGAGCCGACCGAGGACCAGTACCACATCGCCCGGGTGATCTCCGATGTGTGGCTGTCCAACCTGCTGGCGTGGCTCACCCGCCGCGCGTCGGCCACCGACGTGAGCAAGCGCCTCGACCTCGCGGTCCGACTTCTGATCGGCGATCACGAGAACTGCTAGTCGGGCCGTCCGGTCGGCTAGGCCGGCGGACCCGAGGTACGTCCCCGGATCAACTCGGTAGCAAGCAGTTCCACCACCGGCAGGCCCGAGCGCGGCGGCTGCAGCACCAATTCGCCTGCGCGCCGGCCCTTGTGCAAACTCGGCTGCGCCACCGTCGTCAGCCCCCGGCCGATCGCCTCGTCGACCCCGTCAAAGCCGGTGACCGTCATCTGACCCGGCACATAAATGCCATGTGCGCGAAGGTAATCCATGGCCGAGAGGGCCAGGATGTCGGCGGTGCACAGCAGCGCGGTGATGCGCGGATTGGCCTGCAGCGCCACGCTGGCCGCGTCGCCGCCGGAAGTGGGCAGGTGCTCGTAGCTTTCCACCACGGTCAGCGACTCCCGGTCGATGCCGGCGGCCGTCATCGCCTCCCACACCCCGATGATGCGTTCCCGCTGCACGTCGAAGATCGGCGACTGCAACCGGTCGGCAGTCACCAGGCCCTGGCGCCGGTCGCGGCCCAGCCGCATGGTCAGCAGGCCGATCTCACGGTGACCCAGGCCCAGTACGTATTCGGCGAGCTCGCGCATAGCCGCGCGGTCGTCGATACCCACCCGGCAGACCGACGGCAACCCGATCGGCTGGTCGACCACCACTACCGGCAACCGGCGCTGCAGCACGACCTGCAGATAGGGATCGTCGTCGCGCACCGAATAGACCACGAACCCGTCCACCCCGGCACCCAGCACCGCCGTGGTGCCGTCCTCGATGCTGCGTCCCGGCCCGACAGCCACCAGCAACAACCCCTGACCCAGTTCCTCGCACGACTGGGCCAGTCCCGCAACGAAATCCCGGGCCGCCGGGTCGCTGAACGAGTAGGTCAGCGCTTCGGTCATCACCAGTCCGACGGCGCCGGCCTTGCGGGTGCGCAACGATCTGGCCACCGGGTCCGGCCCCGCGTAACCGATCCGCTTCGCCGTGGCCAGCACCCGCTCCCGGAGTTCAGGGGAGAGCTGGTCCGGTCGGTTGAAGGCGTTGGAGATCGTGGTGCGAGATACCTTGAGCTCGGCCGCCAACGACGCCAGAGTCGCCCGCCTGCGCGGTGTTGGACTCACATTCGGTGACGCTACCGCGCCGTCCCGACCGCCGCTGCGGGACAGTGCCGCTCAACTTTCTGATGGAAACGATTTTCACTTATGTCTCTGTGTGGGAATCACCCGCCGCAGCGCGTTGGCCGCGGCACTGTCCGGTGGGTCCGCGCCGGCCCGCGGGCGTTTGCCGAGACTGCCACCGTCGGGGGAATCGTGCTGTCCCTGGCGCCAGGAGTGCCTGTTTCGGTGTTCCTGGCCGGCATCTCTTGCGTCATCCATCATTTTTGCTGGCTACGCGGGCGACATCGGCACCAGCACCGCATAAGCTGATTACGCGCCAGCCCCGTGCGGCCGGCGAGGCGGGAAGGGGGAACAGTGCGTCAGCAGATCGTCGCGGTGGCCGCGCTGGTAGGAGCATGCACCCTCGTCAGTGGTTGCACCGACGTCGTCGACGGTAAGGCCCTGGCAGGTGACAAGGCCGGTCTGGCAAATCAGACTCCGATATCGGTGAGCGCGCTGGACAACCTGCTGCTCGACCCGAGCCAGATCAACAGCGCCCTGGGCGCGACCTCGATGAAGGTGTGGTTCAGCGCCAAGTCCATGTGGGACTGGAGCAAGAACGTGACCGACACGAACTGCCTGGCAGTCGACAGTGCCGCGCAGGACAAGGTGTATGCCGGCACCGGGTGGACCGCGATGCGGGGACAGCGGCTCGACGACAGCGTCGACGACACCGGCGACCGCAAGTTCTACACGCTGCAGGCGGTCGTGGCGTTCCCCAACGCCCAGGACGCCAGCAACTTCTACAACTCCTCGGTGCAGAGCTGGAAATCGTGCGCCAACCGGCGCTTCAACGACGTCAGCCCCAACCAGTCCGACATCACCTGGACCGTCGGCGACGTGAACAACGAGAACAGCATGTTGAGCACCACCAAGGTCCAGGAACGCGGGGACGGCTGGACCTGCCAGCACGCCCTGACCGTGCGCAACAACATCGCCATAGACATCGTGACGTGCGCCTTCAACCAGACCGGCACCGCGGCCGTGGACATCGCCAACAAGATCGCGGGCAACATCGCCAAGCTGTAGGAACGCCGCGCCTAAGCTGAGCCCGTGGCCAGCATCGACCTCAACGCCGACCTGGGGGAAGGATTCGGCATCTGGCGATTGGGTGACGACGACGCCATGCTCGGAATCGTCACCAGTGCCAACGTCGCGTGCGGCTTCCACGCCGGCGACCCGGCCGGGCTGCTGCGGGTGTGCCGCACGGCCGCCGAGCGCGGTGTGCGCATCGGTGCTCAGGTGAGTTACCGCGACCTCGCCGGGTTCGGCAGACGCTTCATCGACGTCGCCGCCGAAGACCTGCGCGCGGACGTGATCTATCAGATCGGCGCCTTGCAGGCGCTGGCGCGGGCAGCCGGCTCGACGGTGTCCTACGTCAAACCCCATGGCGCGCTGTACAACACCATCGTCACCCACCGCGAGCAGGCCGCTGCGGTGGCGGACGCGGTTCAGCGCGTGGACGCCGCGCTACCGGTGCTGGGCATGACGGGTTCGGCGTTCTTCGAGGAAGCCGAACGCCGCGGGCTGCGCACGGTCGCCGAGGCTTTCGCCGATCGCGCCTATACCCCGGATGGCCGGTTGGTGCCCCGCCGCGAACCGGGTGCGGTGCTGCACGACCCGACGGCGATCGCGCGGCGGGTCGCGGCGATGGTGACCTCGGGTGAGGTGCCGGCCGTCGACGGCACCCCGATCGCGGTAACGGTGGAATCGGTTTGTGTGCATGGCGATTCGCCGGGCGCGGTGCAGATCGCGACCGCGGTGCGCGAGGCGCTGATCGCCGCCGGCGTCGAGTTGAAGGCCTGCTGCTAGTGCGGCTCAAACTGGGGCGTCCCGACCTCAGCCGATATTCACATCGGTTCGATGTGCCTGTCGCAGCACCTGACTCGCCACTGTCAGTGATGTGGATGGGGGTGGCGACCCTGCTCCTGGACGACGGATCGTCGGCATTGCTGACCGACGGTTATTTCTCCCGCCCCGGACTGGCGCGGGTGGTGGCCGGCAAGGTGGCGCCTTCGCCTGCGCGCGTTGACGGTTGCCTGGCGCGGGCCAAGATCACCCGACTCGCCGCCGTCATACCGGTGCACACCCACATCGACCACGTCATGGATTCCGCGCTGGTCGCCGAGCGCACCGGTGCCCGGTTGGTCGGCGGTGAATCGGCGGCCAATGTGGGCCGCGGGCACGGGTTGGCCGACGACCGCCTGACGGTGGCGGTTTCCGGTGAGCCGATCATGTTGGGCGCCTTCGAAGTAACGCTGATCGAGTCGCATCACTGCCCGCCCGACCGGTTCCCGGGAGTGATCGATGCCCCGGTGGTGCCGCCGGTGCAGGCGTCGGCCTACCGGTGCGGCGAAGCGTGGTCCGCGCTCATTCACCATCTGCCGTCCGGCCGGCGACTGCTGATCCAGGGCAGCGCCGGTTACGTCGCCGGTGCGCTGCACAACCGACCGGCCGACGTTGCCTATCTGAGCGTCGGCCAGCTGGGTCTGCAGCCGCGGTCCTATCTCGTCGAGTACTGGAACCAGACCGTGCGGGCGGTCGGGGCACGACGGGTCGTCCTGATCCACTGGGACGACTTCTTCCGTCCGCTGTCGAAACCGTTGCGCGCCTTGCCCTATGCGGGCGACGACCTGGGTGTGTCGATCCGCGTCCTCGACGAGCTGGCCGCCGAGGACGGCGTTGCCGTGCAGATGCCCACGCTGTGGCGGCGCGAAGATCCCTGGGTCTAGACCGTTGACCCTGACCCTCTCGCTGGTGCTGCTGGCTGTCGTGCTCGCGTGCGCGGTGGCACGCCCCCGGGGCCTGCCCGAGGCGGTGGCGGCCGTACCGGCGGCAGCGATTCTGGTGGCGGTCGGCGCGATCTCGCCACACCAGGCGGGCGCCCAGGTGTCCGGCCTCGGCCGGGTGGTCGCCTTCCTGGGCGCGGTGTTGGTGCTGGCCAAGCTGTGTGACGACGAAGGGCTGTTCGAAGCAGCGGGTGCGGCGATGGCGCGCACCGGTTCGGGGTCCTACGGGCTGCTGCGGCAGGTATTCGTCATCTCGGCGATCATCACCGCGGTCCTCAGCCTCGACGCCACCGTCGTGCTGTTGACCCCGGTGGTGCTGGCCACCGTGCGCCGGTTGCGGACCCCGGTCCTGCCGTATACCTACGCCACCGCGCACCTGGCCAATACGGCCTCGCTGCTGCTTCCGGTGTCCAACCTGACCAACCTGCTCGCCTACCGCGGTGCCCACCTTTCGTTCGTCAAGTTCACCGAACTGATGGCGTTGCCGTGGCTGGCCGCGACGGGCACGGTGTACGTGGCGTTCCGGCTGTTCTTCGTCCGCGACCTGCGCACCCAACCCGACCGCGCGGATCTCGGACCGCCACCGCGTCCACCGGTGTTCGTGCTGGTGGTGGTGGGTGCGACGCTGGCCGGTTTCGCGGTGGCCGAGTACCTGGACATCCCGCCGGCATGGGCTGCGCTGTGCGGTGCCGCGGTGCTGGCTACCCGCAGTCTGCGGCACCGGCGCACGACGGTCACCGAGATACTGCACTCGCTCAACATTCCGTTTCTGGTGTTCGTGCCCGCGCTGGGCATCGTGGTACAAGCCGTCATGCTCAACGGCATGGCCGCCACGATGTCGGCCCTGGTCCCGGCCGGTTCCGGGTTGGCGGCCCTGCTCGGCGTCGCGGCCCTGGCGGCCGTGCTGGCCAATGTGGTCAACAACCTGCCGGCAACGCTGGTGTTGGTGCCGCTGGTCGCCGCCGGCGGACCTGCGGCCGTACTGGCCGTGTTGATCGGCGTCAACATCGGACCAAACCTGACCTACGTGGGTTCGCTGTCCAACCTGTTGTGGCGACGGGTGCTGCGCCAGTACCGGGTCGAGCCCGGTGTCGGGGAGTACACCCTCCTGGGGTTGTGCACAGTGCCGGCCGCATTGCTGGTGGCGGTGCTGGCGTTGTGGGCAGCCGTGCGGGTACTGGGTATCTAACCGCCGCGGTGTGGCCCGCCCGGGCCGGATCGGATGATCGCCGCCAGTTCCTCGCGGGACTGTGCCCCCACCCGCTGACAGGCGCGGTAGATGTGGCCTTCCACGGTGCGTATCGACATGACCAGCTTCTCGGCGATCTGCCGGTTGGACAGACCGGCCGCGACGAGTTCGGTGACATCGCGCTGCCGACCGGACAGCTTGAGCCCGGCCGGAGTTCGCAGCGCCGGCGTGTGCAGTCCGCCGCACTCGACCGCCAGTTCCTTGGCCAGTGCCGCCGCATAGAGCCCGCGTCGCTGTTGCTGACTGCCGGTGAATGCCACGGAAGCCTGCGCCGCGGTATCGGCGGCGGCGGCCCGGTCACCGATGGCGCGGTAGGCCGCCGACGCCGCCAGCAGAGCCGTACCGTCACCGGCCGCCAACGCCGCCGTGTGCGCCGCGACCGCATCCGCCAGTGGCAGCGACAACGTCTCGGCCAACTCGCGGGCGCGCCCCGCACCCGCGGTGTCGCCCCACTGCGCCGCAGCCTGGATACAGGCCAGTTCATGGGTGGGTTGCCCGCGGTCGCGGGCAATTTCCGCAGCCCGCCGCACCTCGGTCACGGCTGCGCGCAACTGCCCGTCGGCAGCCAGCCCCCAGCCGACCGCCACCGCCAGCCCGGTGTGCATGAACAGGAAGTCCGGCGGTACGCAGGACCGCGCCGACGCGACCGCTTCGGCGGCGTCAGCTGCCTGACCCAGTTTGGCGTGCGCCTCGGCCAACGCGAAAAAGGTGGCCGGCCGCAGACCGGTGGTGACGGCATGCTTATGCACTCCGGCAAGTGCTTCGTGACCCAGCCGGGCGGCGTCGGCGACCGCTCCGCGGGCCAACTCGACGTTACTCAACAGGCACGCCAGATTTGCATAGGCCAGGCCGGGAACATCGCGCGCCGAATCAGCCAATGTCGTTGCCATGTCGACGAATTCGGCGATCCGACCGGTCAGCCGGCACGCCCGGCCGTACACCGCTCCGAACCAGAACCTCATGTGCGAGGCCTCGAACGACGTCGTCGCACGCCGCAACGCCTGATCGGCCAGCACGGTGAGGTCGTCGACCTCACCCAGCGCTCCCCTGGCCATGATCAACGCCAGCGCCGCCATCATCGCGTGGAAGTCCGGCAGTACGGTGGATTCCAAGGCGGCGCAAGCATTTTGGGCAGCATCCCGGCAGCGCGCCGATACCGCATCCAGACAGGCCTGCACCGCCAGGCGCTCGGCTGACTGAGCCGGCGTTTCGGACCCGGCCGCCAGGCCGTCCAGGACGGCGGCCGCCTCCGCAGGCCGGCCCAGCATCCAGACCAGGTTGGCTGCGCGCACGGTCGCCCAGTGCTGACCGTCGGGCAGGTCGGCGAGCTGACGCAGCGCCTCCTCCGCCTGATCGCCACTGCCCAGCAGAACCAGGTTCATCGCCCGCACCGCCGCCGCACCGGGTGCGCCTGCCCGGGTCGCCGCGGCGGCGAACCGGTCGGCCAGATCGAGGTCCAGCAGCGTCATGGCGTGACGCGCCGATTCCAGATAGAGCACGGGATCCGGACCGAGATCGGACTCGAGGCGCAGCAGCGCCCGGCGCACGGTGGCCTGCATGTCGGCGTCGCTGTCGTCGGCCAGCCGCGTCGCGAGCCGGCCGCGGATCGCCGACAGGTGCATCTCGCCCGCGACGGCACGGCGCAGTTCGCCGAACAACGGGTGCGCCAGCCGGACCGTCAATGCGGCACCGGTGCGCTCGACGGTGACCAGTCCCATCCGCTCGGCGGCGTGCAGATCAGCGCGGCTCACCAGGTCGCACAACACGTCGACGGGCAACGGCTCGCATTGCGACAGGACGTCGACCACCATCGCCATCGGCGGATCCAGCCGGCCCATCTGGCGCATCACGGTGTCGGACAGGCTCGCCGACACCGCAACATCGTCGTCCCAGATCCAGACCCCGGCCAGGTTCCGCATCCGACCGGCCGCCAGCTGGTCGGCGAGCAACTGCCGCAGGAACAGGCTGTTGCCGCCGGTGAGCTGCCGGAACCGGGCGGCACTGCGGGCGTCCACGGGGCCGCCGAGCGTGGTCTCGATCACCTCGCGGGTCGCCTCGGCCGAGAGCGGCTCCAGATCCAGGCGGGTCAGCAGGCCGTCTTTCCACAACGCCGTGACGGCGTCGGGTTCCGCGCCGCCGGTACGCATGGTGACCACCAGCCGCGCCCCGCCGGACTGGGCCAGCTGGTGGACAACCAGGGCCGACAACCCGTCGAGCAGGTGCGCGTCATCGACACCCACCAATACTCGGCCTCGATCCTGTTGCAGCACAAAGGAATCGATTACCCGTCGCACGCTCTGCCACGGGTCGACCGGCTCACTCAGCACACCGATGAACGCGCCGAGCGGCAGCGCCCGCGCCGACTCGGTGCCTACGATCCACTGGGTACGCCCACCCGCGATCTTGGCCTGTCGCAACACTTCGCGCGCCAGCCAGGTTTTTCCCACCCCCGCCGCCCCGGCGATCAGCACGCCCGCCTGCGCACCGGTCCCGCTGAGGGCACGGCGGATGGCTGCCAATTCGCTGGCACGCCCGGTCAACGGCGCGGCGCCGATCACCCCGCGACTATAACGTTCGTCAGCGCTGTCGGATGGTGGCGCGGCCCGCCTTCGGTGGCACGACGGCCGGCCTGCCCAGCAAAGTGACCTCCATCAGCCGACGGACCGTGAGGCGTGCGGCTTGGTCGGTGTCGAAGTGTATGAGCCGGCCGATGTCGACGGCGAGTGCGAACGCGGCGTGCACGGCGTATCGCGCCCGCCCGATCTTGAGCTCCGGTCGCGCCTCCACCGCGAGGCGCGCCCAGGATTCGACGGTGGACCGCTGAATGTTGTACAGCAGGATCGCATCGGTCTCGGGCAGGTTGTGTCGCTCGGTGTAGTACACGCACGCCAGTTCGGGATTGGCCAGCGACCGCGCCACGTAGGCGTCGACCAGCTGTGCAAGCGCCTGTTCCGGGTCGCTGTTGGCGGCCAGGCTGGTGGACAGATCGGCGAGCAACTGATCGGCCATCCGCCGATACGACACGGCGAGGATGTCGGCTTTGCCGGGGAAGTAACGGTAGATGCTGCCCACCGGCAAGCCGACCGCGGAGGCGATGTCGTCCATCCCGGTTTCCCGGTAGCCACGTTCGTAGAACAACCGCATCGATTCGCGCAACAACAGTTCGTACTCCCCGCCCGTGCCCGAGAACGGGGCCGGCGGCGCCGTGCGGGCCGCAGTCCCGCGCCGGGTCGGCAGGTCGGTCAGCAGCACCGCGGCGCAGATGTCGTTCAGGGTCTCCCGAATCTCGCCGTTGCTGAGGCGGGAACGGTGGTCGGTGATGCTGCCGATCACGCTCAGAATCGCGGCCGACAAGCTCCAGCGTTGGTGCGAGGTGAGTTTCGGCCGCAGCTCCATCAGGGGTCGCTGCAGGCGGCGGTTGACCAACTTGAGTTGATCGGCAAGTGCGCTCTGGTCGGCGCCGTGCAGGTAGCGGCCTTCCCAGCGGTACAACCCCCCGGCGGTGCGGTTGGCGATGGTGGTTTCGATCAGCGCACCGATCAACAGCCGGACGGTCTCACCGGGATCGGCGTCGTCGGACAGGTTCTCCGCGAAATCGGTTGCGTCGACCAGGTGCTGCCCGAGTGCCAGCACAGCATCCCGGAACAGGTCGTACTTGCCTTGGGAGTGCCGGTAGAGAGCCGCCGCGGAAATCCCCACCCGGGCGGCGATGTTTTCCATACTCACCGCGTGATAGCCCAGTTCGCTGAACGCGTCGGAGGCAGCGCGGGCTATCTGCTCCTTGCGGTCCTTCGGACGCCGCTTGACTTCCTTGGCGGAGGTGCGGCGCGCCTGGGGCATGTAGATCACCGTAGCCGCGCGGCCTGGGTACGGAGGGACGAACGTGCTCATTCGGCTCCGGGCGCCTCGATCAGGAACCGCGGGGTGCGCGGTCGCGCCACATCACCGGCAGTGCGAGATCGGCCAGGACGGTACGCAACAGCGTCGGATAGTTGGTGATGAGCCCGTCCACCCCGGCGCCGATCTGCTCGCGCATCGCCTCGGCGTCGTCGACGGTCCAGGGAATCACCTTGAGTCCCAACGCGTGCGCTCGAGCAACGAAGGCGGTGTCGACCAGACGGTAGTCCGGCGACAGGATGTCCGCCCCGACCATCGCGGCGCCGAGCATCGGGTCACCCACGATCCCCGGATCGATGTGAGCGGTCCACGGTGAACCCGGCACCCAGGTTTGCGCACTCCACAACGCCACCAACGGAATCGACGGCTCGGCCTGGCGCACCAGCGGCAGCGTGCGCCAGTCGAAGCTCTGGATCTGCACCCGGTCCGTGGTGCCGGCGGCCCGGACCGCGGCCAGCACGGCGTCGACGAACTCCTGCGGGCCGGCGGTGGCCCCCGGCCGATCCGCCTGCACCTTGGTTTCGATGTTGTACCCGACACCGGCCGACCCGGTGTCGGCGAACACTTCGGACAAGGTGGCGATCTTGTTGCCCCACACCACTTCTGCTGCGGGAAACTGCGGGTCGGGCCGGCCGCAGTCCAAGGTGCGGAGCTGCGCCAGGGTCAGCTCGTGCACCTGGCTGCCCACGTACGGATAGGCCGGGTCACCGGTGAACGCCGGCGCGGTGTCGGCACAGGCAGTGGCCTCGATGACCGCGTCGTGCCACACCACAGGTTGGCCGTCCTTGGTGATCCCGACATCCAATTCGATTGTGCTGACCCCTGTTTCGACCGCCTTGCGGAAGGCACGCAGCGACTCGCCGGTGGTCTCACCGCGGCCCCCCGCGTGGGCCTGCACATCGAAGCCGACCGGTTGCGCCGACGCCACCGGCACCCACGCCGCCCCCGCTATTGCCGAGCAGACGCAAAAGCCCGCGACACGCCGAAGATTCCGGAGCTTTTGCGTCTGCTCGGCCAGGGAAAGTCACCCCCGGCGCTGGCGCGCGATCTCGGCGAGCACCACCCCGGCGGCGACCGCGGCGTTCAGCGATTCGGTCTGACCCGCCATCGGGATGGACACCACCTGATCGCAGTTCTGCCGCACCAGCCGCGACAGTCCCTTGCCCTCGGAGCCGACGACGACCACCATCGGATCGGTGCCGTCCAGATCGTCGAGCACTGTGTCGCCCCCGGCGTCCAGACCCACCACCCGCAGGCCCCGTCCGGCCCAATCCTTCAGCGTCCTGGTCAGATTGGTCGCCCGGGCCACCCGTATCCGGGCCGCCGCCCCGGCGCTGGTGCGCCACGCGACCGCGGTCACCGAGGCGGAGCGGCGCTGCGGGATCAGCACACCGTGGCCGCCGAACGCCGCCACCGAACGCACGATCGCGCCGAGGTTGCGCGGGTCGGAGATATTGTCCAGCGCCACCAGCATTGCCGGTGGCGTGGCGAGTGCGGTGGCGACCAGATCGTCGGGATGGGCGTAGTCATAGGGCGGCACCTGCAACGCGATGCCCTGGTGCAGGTGGTTGGCCGTCATGCGGTCCAGGTCGGTGCGCGGCACCTCGAGAATCGCGATGCCCGAATCGGCGGCGCGGGATACGGATTCGGTCAGTCGCTCGTCGGCCTCCGAACCCAGTGCGACATAGAGCGCCGTCGCCGGGACCCCCGCACGCAGGCATTCCAGGACCGGATTGCGGCCCAGTACCGTTTCGGTCTCGTCGACCTTGCGGGCCGGGCGCTGGGCTTGCGGCTTGGCCCGCTTGGCCGCCGGATGGTGCGGGCGCAGATGCGCCGGGGGCGTGGGTCCGCGCCCCTCCAGTCCGCGGCGACGCTGGCCACCCGAGCCGACGGTCGGCCCTTTCTTGGAGCCGGATTTGCGGATCGCCCCGCGGCGCTGCGAGTTGCCGGCCACTACTTGCCGCCACCGCTCAGCGTCCACTGCGGACCGTCGGCGGTGTCGGTGACCTCGATACCGGCCAGCTTGAGCCGGTCCCGGATCTCGTCGGCCAGTGCCCAGTTGCGCTCCTCGCGCGCCTTCTGCCGATTCTTCAATTCGGACTGGACCAGCACGTCCACCGCCGCCAGCGCGGCCGATGTCTCGTCTTTGGATTCCCAGCGCTCGTCGAGCGGATCGCAACCCAGGATGCCCATCATCGCGCGGATCGAGGACGCGCTGCGCAGCGCGCCCTCGTGGTCACCGGCGTCCAGCGCGCGGTTGCCGTCGGCACGGGTCTGGTGGATCTCGGCCAGCGCCATCGGCACGGACAGGTTGTCGTCGAGCGCGGCGGCGAAGCGCGGGGTCCATTCGCCGGGTACGACGGCGCCGACTCGGCTGCGGACCCGGTGCAGGAAGTCCTCCAACCCGACATAAGCGCTGACCGCGTCCTGCAGTGCGGTCTCGGTATATTCCAGCATCGAGCGGAAATGCGCGCTGCCCAGGTAGTAGCGCAGTTCGGCGGGTCGCACCCGTTGCAGCATCGCCGGGATGGCCACCACGTTGCCCAGCGACTTGCTCATCTTCTCGCCACCCATGGTCAGCCAGCCGTTGTGCAGCCAGTAACGAGCGAACCCGTCGCCGGCGCTGCGGCTCTGCGCGATCTCGTTCTCGTGGTGCGGGAAGATCAAATCCATTCCACCGCAATGGATGTCGAATTCCGGTCCGAAATAGGTGCGGGCCATCGCCGAACATTCCAGGTGCCAGCCGGGACGCCCGCGCCCCCACGGCGAAGGCCACGACGGCTCGCCCGGCTTCTCCCCCTTCCACAGGGTGAAATCGCGCTGATCGCGCTTGCCGGTGGCCACGCCCTCGCCCTGGTGCACGTCGTCGATCCGGTGCCCGGAGAGCTGGCCGTACTCGGGGTAGCTGAGGACGTCGAAGTACACATCGCCGGCGGCGGCGTACGCATGACCGGTTTCGATCAGGCGTTCCATTAATTCGACCATCTGCGTGATGTGACCGGTGGCCCGGGGCTCCGCCGACGGCGGCAGCACACCGAGCGCGTCGTAGGCGGCGGTGAAGGCTCGCTCATAGGTGGCCACCCACTCCCACCAGGGCCGGCCCGCCGCGGCGGCCTTGGTCAGGATCTTGTCCTCGATGTCGGTCACGTTGCGGATGAACGAGACCTCGTAGCCGCGAGCGATCAACCAGCGGCGCAGGATGTCGAAGGCCACACCGCTGCGGACGTGCCCGATGTGCGGCAGCGTGTCCGGAGTCGCGCCACACAGGTAGATGGAGACGTGGCCGGGCCGGATCGGCACGAAATCACGCACGGCACCTGTTGCCGTGTCATGGAGCCGCAGGACGGCACGATCGGTCACGACGTGCCAGCTTACTGCCTGCACCGCGGCCGGGGCGCCGCGCGGCCTAGCGGAGCGGAATGACCATCGCGGTCGCGATGGCGGCCAGACCCTCGCCGCGTCCGGTGAGACCGAGCCCGTCGGTAGTCGTGGCCGACACCGATACCGGCGCGTTGAGCAACCGCGACAACACCGCCTGCGCCTCGGAACGGCGCGGGCCGATTTTCGGCCGGTTGCCGATCACCTGGACCGCCGCATTGCCCACCCGGTAGCCCTCCGCGGCGAGCAGCTGGACGACGTGCCTGAGCATGTCGGCGCCGCTGACGCCCTGCCAGCGGGGATCGTCGACGCCGAAGACGCCACCGATGTCACCTAGCCCGGCGGCAGACAGTACCGCGTCACACAGCGCATGCGCCGCGACGTCGCCGTCGGAGTGTCCGGCGCAGCCGTCCACGCTGGGGAACAGCAGGCCAACCAGCCAGCACGGCCGCCCGGGTTCGATGGGGTGCACGTCGACACCCAACCCGACGCGTGGCTGCTGAATCACGTCCGCACCACCGACCTGGCCAGCTGCAGATCCAGCTGGGTGGTGATCTTGAAGGCCAGCGGGTCGCCGTCGACCACCTGGATCCGGCCGCCGATCTGCTCCACCAGCGATGCATCATCGGTGAAGCCGGCAGTGCCGGCGTGCTGGTAGGCGCGCACCAGCAGCTCGGTGGCGAAACCTTGCGGCGTCTGCACCGCGCGCAGACCGGCCCGCTCCGGCGTCCCCAGCACCACGCCGTTGGCGTCGACGGCCTTGATGGTGTCCGCCAACGGCAGGCCGGGTACCACCGCCTGATGACCCTCCCGCAGCGCTTCGACGACCCGCGCGATCAGCGACGGCGGTGTCAACGGCCGCGCCGCATCGTGCACCAGGACGAACTCCGGCGGTTGGCCGAGCGCCGACAACGCCAACTGCACGGTCTCGGTGCGGGTCGGCCCCCCGGCCACGATCGTGGCGAGGTGTCCCAGGATCAGCTTGGCCTCGTCGGTGCGATCGGGCGGGACCGCGACGATCACGGAGTCCACCACGCCGGAGGCCCGCAGACCCTCGAGGGTGCGCTCGACCAGCGAACGGCCTTCGAGTTGATAGAACGCCTTAGCGACGCCGGCGGCCAGACGCTGCCCGGACCCTGCGGCCGGGACTATCGCGACGACCTTTCCCGCGCTCACCTACGAGCTCCGGGGAATTCAGGAGGCGGCGGCCAGGACCTCGTCGAGAATGGTGTCCGCCTTGGCCTCGTCGGTGCTCTCAGCCAGGGCCAATTCGCCGACCAGGATCTGGCGCGCCTTGGCTAGCATCCGCTTCTCGCCCGCCGAGAGACCGCGCTCCTGATCGCGCCGCCACAGGTCGCGCACGACCTCGGCCACCTTGTTGACATCGCCGGAGGCGAGCTTCTCGAGGTTGGCCTTGTACCGGCGGGACCAGTTGGTGGGCTCTTCGGTGTGCGGAGCACGCAGCACCTGGAAAACTTTGTCGAGGCCTTCCTGGCCCACGACATCACGGACACCGACGTACTCGGCGTTGTCCGCCGGGACTCGAACGGTCAGGTCGCCCTGCGCGACTTTCAAGACGAGATACTCTTTTTGCTCCCCTTTGATGGTTCGAGTTTCGATCGCCTCGACTAACGCAGCACCGTGGTGTGGATAGACAACGGTGTCACCGACCTTGAAGATCATCTGATTCGAGCCCCTTTCGTTAGTTGAGTCTAACACGCGGGCCCGACGCGTGGGGAACAACGGTGCAGGTCAGAGGCACGCCGGGTGCATATTAGGTCTTGACAGGCGGGCCAGGACGTGCAGGGGGACCATCTTCGGTGGCGCATTCAGTCCCTTGGGCACGGGCCCGAATCCGCCCTCCGAGAATATCTGGCCGGCCCCTGCCGGAGTTCAGCGGGCACCGGGCACAAGCTGGCCGGCACTCGATATCGGGTGTCCCCGCTACCGCCGACGATGCGTTGCTACTACTGTCCATAGTTGAAATCCGGGACCAGGAGGCATTGAGTGAACCGCTTCAACATCCGACTGCCGCTGCGCCTGGCCAAGCTGACCACCTGGGTGGCAACCGCTGGTGTGGCGGCGGCCGTGCTCAGTGGTTGTGGGACCGGCCAGATCTCGCAGACCGCCGCCCAGGAACCCGCCGTCAACGGCAACCGGCTCACCATCGGCAACGTGGCGCTGCGCGACATCCGGATCCAGGCCGCGCAGACCGGTGACTCCCTGCAGCCCGGCCGCACCGTGGAGCTGGTGCTGGTGGCCGTCAACAGCTCGCCGTACGAGGCCGACCGGTTGACCGGCATCACCAGCGACATCGGGCAGGTGACGTTGTCCGGGGACCCCAAGCTGCCGGCCGCCGGGATGCTGTTCGTCGGGACACCGGACGGTCAGACCGTGGCGCCGGGGCCCCCGGGAGCCAACGGCGTCGCGAAAGCGACCGTGAACCTGTCCAAGCCGATCACCAACGGCCTCACCTACCAGTTCAGCTTCAAGTTCGAAAAGGCCGGCGAGCGCAGCGTCCAGGTACCGATTTCGGCCGGTGTGGAGCAGGCGCAGGAACGCGCGCCGCACCACTCCTGAATCAGCCTGTCGATACCGGGATCTGTCACCCCCCGGCGATAGCGTCACGGCGTGGCTAATGCGCGTTCGCAATACCGCTGCTCGGAATGCAGTCATGTCAGCGCCAAGTGGGTGGGCCGCTGCCTGGACTGCGGCAGCTGGGGCACCGTTGAAGAATCCGCTGTCCTGACTGCGGTCGGCAGTGGCCGGCGCTCGCCCCCGTCATCGTCGCGTGCCGTGCCGATCAGTTCGGTCGAGCCCGACAGCAGCCGGCATCGTCGCACCGGGGTCGGCGAACTGGACCGGGTACTGGGTGGCGGTGTCGTGCCCGGCTCGGTGACGCTGCTGGCCGGGGACCCCGGGGTGGGCAAGTCCACCCTGCTGCTCGAGGTGGCCCACCGCTGGGCGCAGCGCGGGCAACGCGCGTTGTACATCTCCGGCGAGGAGTCCGCCGGGCAGATACGGCTGCGCGCCGACCGGATCGGCGGCGGCGGGACGTTCGACGAGGTCTATCTGGCCGCCGAGTCCGACCTGCACGCCGTCCTGGCCCATATCGAGACGGTGCGGCCGGCGCTGGTCATCGTCGATTCGGTACAGACGATGTCGACCAGCGAGGCCGACGGCGTGGCCGGCGGGGTCACCCAGGTGCGTGCCGTGACGGCCGCGCTGACCGCCGTCGCCAAGACCAGTGGCGTGGCGATGATTCTGGTCGGTCACGTCACCAAGGAAGGGGCGATCGCCGGGCCGCGCTCGCTCGAGCACCTGGTGGACGTGGTGCTGCACTTCGAAGGCGACCGCAACGGATCGTTGCGGATGGTCAGAGGGATCAAGAACCGGTTCGGCGCTGCCGATGAGGTCGGCTGCTTTTTGATGCACGACAACGGCATCGAAGGCGTCTCCGATCCCTCACACCTCTTCCTGGACCAGCGGCCGACCCCGGTGCCCGGCACCGCGATCACGGTGACCTTGGACGGGAAGCGTCCGCTGATCGGGGAAGTCCAGGCCTTGCTGGCCGTCCCGAACGGCGGTTCGCCGCGGCGGGCGGTCAGCGGTATCGACCATTCCCGGGCCGCGATGATCACCGCGGTGCTGGAAAAGCACGCCGATTTGAAGCTGGGCGTCACCGAGATCTATCTGTCGACGGTGGGCGGCATGCGGTTGACCGAACCGTCGGCGGACCTGGCGATCGCCACGGCGCTGGCCTCGGCGTACCACAGCCTGCCGCTGCCCACCACCGCGGTGATGATCGGCGAAGTGGGCCTGGCGGGCGACCTGCGCCGGGTCCACGGCATGGAGCGGCGGCTGACCGAGGCTGCCCGGCAGGGCTTCACCGTGGCGCTGATTCCACCGGGTTGCGCTGCCGTCCCGACGGGGATGCGGGCGCTGAGTGCGGCCACCATCGGCGAGGCGATGCACCACATCGTCGCCATCGCCGATCACCGCGCCGCCCGGCCGCGACCGAACCCGCCGACGGGCGGCTCGGCATAAGGGTCCCGCCGAACCGCGCGGCATAGCAGAATGCACGCTGTGACCCGTCCGACCCTGCGTGAAGCTGTCGCCCGTCTAGCCCCCGGCACCGGGCTGCGCGACGGCCTGGAACGCATTTTGCGCGGCCGCACCGGCGCCCTGATCGTGCTCGGCCACGACGAGAGCGTCGAAGCCATCTGCGACGGCGGCTTCTCGCTCGACGTGCGCTACGCACCTACCCGGCTGCGCGAACTGTGCAAGATGGACGGCGCCGTCGTGCTCTCGACCGACGGCAGCCGCATCGTGCGGGCCAACGTCCAGCTGGTCCCGGACCCGTCGATACCCACCGACGAGTCGGGGACCCGGCACCGCTCGGCGGAACGGTCCGCGATCCAGACCGGCTACCCGGTGATCTCGGTCAGCCACTCGATGAACATCGTGACGGTGTACGTCGGCGGCGAACGCCACGTCCTGGCCGATTCCGCGACCATTTTGTCCCGGGCCAACCAGGCCATCGCAACCCTGGAACGGTACAAGACACGCCTGGACGAGGTCAGCCGGCAGCTCTCACGGGCCGAGATCGAAGATTTCGTGACACTGCGCGACGTGATGACGGTGGTGCAGCGGCTCGAGCTGGTCCGCCGCATCGGCCTGGCCATCGACTCCGACGCTGTGGAGCTGGGCACCGACGGCCGCCAACTGCGCCTACAGCTGGAGGAACTGCTGGGCGGCAACGACACCGCCCGCGATTTGATCGTGCGCGACTACCACGCCAACCCTGAACCGCCGACCACGGCACAGATCGCCGCCACGCTCAACGAGCTGGACGCGCTGTCGGACACCGACCTGCTCGAACTGACCGCGCTGGCCAAGGTCTTCGGGTATCCGACGACCGCCGAGGCACAGGATTCGGCGCTGAGCCCGCGCGGCTACCGCGCCATGGACGGCATCCCCCGGCTGCAGTTCGCCCACGTCGACCTGCTGGTGCGGTCATTCGGAACGTTGCAGGGGCTGCTGGCGGCCAGCGCCAACGATTTGCAGTCCGTCGACGGCATCGGGGCGATGTGGGCCCGACACGTGCGCGAAGGACTCTCGCAACTGGCCGAGTCCACGATCGCGGATCACTGAGAAGTCAGTGCTCCCCGGCGGCTATCCTCCCGACGGCGGCGCCTCGGGTTGCGGTGCCTGGGCGGGTCCCGGTGCGGGGGCAGGCCCGGGTGGTTGCGGTGGCTGGTTCAGCACGAACGGAACCGGTTGTGAGCGCAGATTTCCGAGCTGGACGACCAGGTTGTAGGTGCCGGGTCCGATCGCCGGTCGTGGCAGCGGGCAGTGCTGCGCGGACCCCATGCCGGTCCAGGTCACCGCGGTGGTCACCTGCTCGCCCGGGGTGAACGTCTTGACCAGGGTCTCGTTGGACGGCGCGCAGTCCAGGTTGGACCACAGCCGCTTGTTGTCCAGCGAGTACACGTAGGCGGCCAGCACGGCGGCTCCGACATCGCGTTTGCAGGACACCAGCCCGATGTTGGTGACCACCATCGTGAATTTCGGCTGGTCGCCGATGAAGTACTGCGGCGCGTTGGTCAGTCCTTTGACCGCCAGCGTCGAGTCCGGGCAGTCGTCACCCTCTTTGAGCACCGGTGGCGGCTGCACCGCAGCCGTCGGCGTGGGCGACTCGGGGTTGATCGTTCCCGGCGGCGCGCCGGCCGGGGCCTGCGTCTGTCCGGCCGGCTGCGGCGACTGCGCCCCCGGCGCCTGGGGTGCGTCCGACCCCGGGTGTCCCTGAGCCGAGGTCGGCTTGTCAGCAGGCTTCGCTCCGGCGTTACTACTGACGAATGCGATGACGATGGCTACGGCGATCCCGACCGCGACGACCGCGATGCCCAGGGCAAGTCCCCTGCGCCGCCAGTAGATCTCGGTAGGTAGCGGGCCTCGTGGTTCCAGATCCAGCACATTCCCACGGTAGGGCCAGGTCACGCCGACTCGCTTGACCTGCCTCGGCGTGTCGCCGAGTTAGCTGGCCGATTGCCGTGTAGTGGCGGCCAGCGCATCGAGCGATCAGCTCTGCGGCTCGGCCCCGATGTCGCCCTCGTGATGCACCAGCACCGCCCGTCCCTCGGCCAGGCGATAGGTCACACCGGCTATCCCCACCGTGCCGGCCGCCACACGGTCCGAGATGACGGTCGAACGCTCCATCAGCTGCGCAGCCGTCTCACGTACATGGCGCGCCTCGAACTCGTCGACCCGGGACAGCCCGTCACGACGGCCCATCAGAATCGTCGTCACGACCCGCTCCACCAGATCCCGCACGAAACCGACCGGTATGTCACCGTCGTCGAGGGCGCTCAATGCGGCCTTGATCGCGCCACAACTGTCATGGCCGAGGATGACGACCAACGGCACTTCCAGAACTGCCACCGCGTACTCGATCGATCCCAGCACTGCCGCGTCGATCGCCTGCCCAGCCGTACGGACCACGAACACGTCGCCCAAGCCCTGGTCGAAGATGAGCTCGGCGGCCACCCGACTATCCGAGCAACCGAAGATGACCGCGGTCGGCTTCTGGCCGGTCGCCAGGCTGGCGCGGTGATCGACGCTTTGGCTGGGGTGCAGAGGCTTACCGGCGACGAATCGCTCGTTACCCTCACAGAGTGCTTTCCATGCGGAGATCGGGTTGCTGTTGGGCATGTCTGACATTGTGCCGCACCGCCCGGTGATTGACTCCGCGTACATATCAGTCGCCAATCTTTTGAGCTGGTATGAGAAAACCCAGCGTGACCTGCCGTGGCGGCAGCCCGACGTCAGCGCCTGGCAGATCCTGGTCAGCGAGTTCATGCTGCAGCAGACACCGGTGGCCCGGGTGCTGCCGATCTGGACCGAATGGGTGCAGCGCTGGCCCACCCCGTCGGCGACGGCCGCCGCCACCGCTGCGGACGTGCTGCGGGCGTGGGGCAAGTTGGGTTACCCGAGGCGGGCCAAGCGCCTGCACGAGTGTGCGGTTGTCATCGCACGCGACCACGGGGATGTGGTCCCCGACGACGTCGAGGTTCTGTTGACGCTGCCGGGTGTCGGCAGCTACACCGCGCGGGCGGTGGCGTGCTTCGCTTATCGCCGGCGGGTGCCGGTGGTGGACACCAACGTGCGCCGGGTAGTGGCCCGCGCCGTGCACGGGCGCGCCGATGCGGGGACGCCGTCGGCCGTCCGTGACCACGCCGACGTGAGTGCATTGCTGCCCGATGACGAACGCGCGCCCAGGTTTTCGGTGGCGCTGATGGAACTGGGCGCCCTGGTGTGCACGGCCCGCGCCCCGAAATGCGGGGTGTGCCCGCTCGACGCCTGCAGGTGGCGACGGGCCGGCTTCCCGGCTGCGACCGGGCCGGCGCGGCGCGTGCAGAGCTACGCCGGGACCGATCGTCAGGTCCGGGGTCGGCTGATGGATGTGTTGCGCGACAACGACTCTCCAGTCACCCGCGCGCAGTTGGATCTCGCTTGGCAGAGCGACCCCGCGCAACGAGACCGGGCGCTGTATTCGTTACTGGACGACGGCCTGGTGACCCAGACCGCCGACGGCCGTTTCGCGTTGGCCGGCGAGGAGTGAGTTTTCAGGCCACACCGGTCACGAATGTTTCGACCGCACGCCGGTACACTTCCGGCGCCTCGTCGTGCACCAGGTGGCCGGCTGCAGGGACATACACATACGTTGTCGGCACGTCACTTTCGTGCATTTTCCGCATCTGTCCCGGCGGGGTAACGGAGTTGCCGGCCTCGATCAGCAGGCTCGGCGCGCGCACCGCCCGCCACTGCGCCCAGTAGTCGCGCAGTCCCCACTGCGCGGCGATCTCGATCCACCGTGCCGTGTGACCGTGCAACCGCCAACCCGTCTCGGTGCGGTCGAACGCTTCCAGGAAGTACTGTCCGGCAACAGGACCGAATTCGGCGAATACCCGCTCCGCAGAGTTGAATTCGACCGGTAGGGCGTGCAACCACGGCTCCCAGGGACCGGTGGTACGCCCGACGAAGTCCGGTGCCATGTCTTCCACCACCAGCGCCGCGACCAACTCGGGGCGCTCGGCCGCCAGACACCACGAATGCAGGGCGCCCATCGAATGCCCGACGAGCGTGACCGGCACACCTAAACCGTGCACCGCGTCGCCGAGGTCGGCCACGAAACGTTCGGTGCTGATCGGCTGGGGATCGTCGACGTCACGACCGCGGTGCCAGGGCGCATCGTAGGTGTAGACCGCGCCCAGCCGGGTGAGCCACGGCAACTGGCGGGACCAGGTGGTCCCGCGGCCCATCAGGCCGTGCACCAGGACCAGTGGCCTGCCCTGTCCGCCGCGGTGGGTCAACAGATCGGGGGCCATGCCGGGCACGGTAACCTAACGGAATGCCAGTGGTGAAGATCAACGCAATCGAGGTGCCTGCCGACGCTGGTCCGGAGCTGGAAAAGCGGTTTGCTCATCGCGCCCACGCGGTGGAGAACTCGCCGGGTTTCCTCGGCTTTCAGCTGCTGCGTCCGGTCAAGGGTGAAGACCGCTACTTCGTCGTGACGCACTGGGAATCCGATGAAGCGTTCCAGGCGTGGGCCAGTGGGCCGGCCATCCAGGCCCACGCCGGGATGAACAAGAACCCGGTGGCCACCGGCGCTTCGCTGCTGGAATTCGAGGTCGTGCTCGACGTTGCAGGCAACGCGCCCGCTGAGTAACCGGCGCCGCGTCGCGGCGCTGGCCGCGACCGCCGCGCTGGTGGTGACGCTGACCCCCGGGTGCGCGTCGTCCCCGACGCCCTCGGCGAACGCGGCGAACCCGGGGCGCCGGATCGAAACCACCACTCCCCCAGGTCTGCGGGCCCAGCAGACGCTGGACATGCTCAACTCCGACTGGCCGATCGGACCGGTGGGCGTCGGCACCCTGGCCACCCCGGACAAGGTCGACTCGGTGCAAGCCACCATGGAAAGCCTCTGGTGGGACCGGCCGTTCGACCTCAACAGCGTGGACATCGGCGCCAACGTGGCCACCCTGCACCTGATCTCGTCCTACGGTGCGCGACAGGACATCCGGATACACACCGACGACACCGGCCAGGTCGACCGGTTCGATCTCGACACCCAACCACCCCCGCCGATCACCGCGTGGCGTGATGTCGACGCTGTGCTGAGCAAGACCGGCGCCCGCTACTCCTACCAGGTGGCCAAGATCGACAACGGCCAATGTGCCCGGGTGGCCGGCGCCAACACCGAGACAGCGCTGCCGCTGGCGTCGATCTTCAAGCTGTACGTGCTGCATGCTCTCGCCACCGCGGTCACGCGCGGCACGGTGTCCTGGGAGGACCAGCTGACCGTGACCAGCAAGAGCAAAGCCGTCGGGTCCTCCGGGCTGGAACTGGCCCCCGGCGATCACGTTTCGGTGCGCACGGCGGCGGAGAAGATGATCGCCAACAGCGACAACATGGCGACCGATCTGCTGATCGACAGGTTGGGCACCCACGCTGTCGAGGAAGCCCTGGCCACCGCCGGCCACCACGATCCGGCCAGCATGACGCCCTTCCCCACCATGTACGAGCTGTTCTCGGTCGGCTGGGGACAGCCCGATCTGCGGGAGCAGTGGCAGCACGCCTCCCAGCAGGAGCGCGCCGCGCTGCTCGCGCAGGCGAATTCCACTGTCTATCAACCTGATCCGACTCGTGCGCACACTCCGGCCTCGGCGTTCGGCGCCGAATGGTACGGCACCGCTGAGGACATCTGCCGGGTGCATCTGGCGCTGCAGGCCGACGCGGTCGGTCCCGCCGCACCTGTGCGGAAGATCCTGTCCGCCGTTGCCGGCATCCAGCTGGACCGCAATGTGTGGCCGTACATCGGCGCGAAAGCCGGCGGCCTGCCCGGAGATCTGACGTTCAGCTGGTACGCCGTCGACAAGACCGGCCAACCCTGGGTGGTCAGCTTCCAGCTGAACTGGCCGCGCGATCACGGGCCGACGGTGACCAGCTGGATGCTCAAGGTCGCCAAGCAGGCCTTCGCGCTGATCGAACCGCGCTGACCCCGAGGACCTGGTCGCCGGCCGATAGTTTTACGAGCGGCGCCGGGCCAGCGGAGCAGCCGTCGTCAGACGACTCCTGCTACTGGGCCTCGTGCGCCCCGGCCTTGGCCAAGTCCGGCTCGGTCGGCTTACGCGCACCGGTGAAGGTGAACTTCGCTTCCTCGCCCGAGCCTTCGCCGTCCCAGTTCTCGACGTCGACGGTGACGACCTGCCCCGGACCGACCTCCTCGAACAGGATCTTCTCCGAGAGCTGGTCCTCGATCTCGCGCTGGATGGTGCGCCGCAGCGGACGGGCACCCAGCACCGGGTCGAAGCCGCGCTTGGCCAGCAGTGCCTTGGCCTTGTCGGTGAGCTCCATCGACATGTCCTTGGTCTTGAGCTGCTTGCCGACCCGCTCGATCATCAGGTCGACCATCTGGATGATCTCTTCGCGAGTCAACTGGTGGAAGACGATGATGTCGTCGATGCGGTTCAGGAACTCCGGGCGGAAGTGCTTCTTCAGCTCGTCGTTGACCTTCTGCTTCATCCGCTCGTAGTTGTTGTCCCCGCCACTCTGGCTGAACCCGAGGCCGACCGGCTTGGAGATGTCGGAGGTGCCCAGGTTCGACGTGAAGATCAGCACGGTGTTCTTGAAGTCCACCGTGCGGCCCTGACCGTCGGTGAGTCGTCCGTCTTCGAGGACCTGCAACAGGCTGTTGTAGATCTCCTGGTGCGCCTTCTCGATCTCGTCGAACAGCACCACCGAGAACGGCTTGCGCCGCACCTTCTCGGTGAGCTGGCCACCCTCTTCATAGCCGACGTAGCCCGGAGGGGCACCGAACAGCCGCGACGCGGTGAAGCGGTCGTGGAACTCGCCCATGTCGATCTGGATGAGCGCGTCGTCGTCGCCGAACAGGAAGTTGGCCAGCGCCTTAGACAGCTCGGTCTTCCCGACCCCGGACGGGCCGGCGAAGATGAACGAACCCGACGGGCGCTTGGGGTCTTTCAGCCCGGCGCGGGTACGGCGGATGGCCTTGGAGACGGCCTTGACGGCATCCACTTGGCCGATGATCCGCTTGTGGATCTCGTCCTCCATGCGCAGCAACCGGGTGGTCTCGGCCTCGGTGAGCTTGAACACCGGGATACCGGTCCAGTTGCCCAGCACCTCGGCGATCTCGTTGTCATCGACCTCGGCGACCACGTCCATGTCCCCGGAGCGCCACTGCTTTTCCCGCTCGGCGCGCTGGGCGACCAGTTGCTTCTCCCGGTCCCGCAGGCTGGCGGCCTTCTCGAAGTCCTGGGCGTCGATCGCCGACTCCTTCTCCCGGCGCGCGTCGGCGATCTTCTCGTCGAACTCGCGCAGGTCTGGCGGAGCGGTCATGCGCCGGATACGCATCCGGGCGCCGGCCTCGTCGATCAGGTCGATTGCCTTGTCCGGCAGGAACCGGTCGTTGATGTAGCGGTCGGCCAGGGTGGCCGCGGCCACGATCGCGGAGTCGCTGATGGAGACCCGGTGGTGGGCCTCGTACCGGTCCCGAAGCCCCTTGAGGATCTCGATGGTGTGGGCCACCGTCGGCTCACCCACCTGCACCGGCTGGAAGCGGCGCTCCAGGGCGGCGTCCTTCTCGATGTACTTGCGGTACTCGTCGAGCGTGGTGGCGCCGATGGTCTGCAGCTCACCGCGGGCCAGCTTCGGCTTCAGGATGCTGGCCGCGTCGATCGCACCCTCGGCAGCACCGGCACCCACCAGCGTGTGCAGCTCGTCGATGAACAGGATGATGTCACCGCGGGTGTTGATCTCCTTGAGCACCTTCTTCAGGCGTTCCTCGAAGTCACCGCGGTAGCGACTGCCGGCCACCAACGATCCCAGGTCCAGGGTGTAGAGCTGCTTGTCCTTCAGCGTCTCGGGAACCTCGCCGTGCACGATGGCCTGCGCCAGGCCCTCCACGACGGCGGTCTTGCCGACGCCGGGCTCGCCGATCAGCACCGGGTTGTTCTTGGTGCGGCGGCTCAGCACCTGCATGACCCGCTCGATTTCCTTTTCGCGGCCGATGACCGGGTCCAGCTTGCCTTCCATGGCGGCCGCGGTCAGGTTGCGACCGAACTGGTCGAGCACCAGCGACGTCGACGGGCTGCCGGATTCGCCGCCGCGACCACCGGTACCGGCCTCCGCGGCCTCTTTGCCCTGATAGCCGCTGAGCAGCTGAATGACCTGCTGACGCACCCGGGTCAGCTCGGCACCCAGCTTGACCAGGACCTGCGCCGCCACGCCCTCACCCTCGCGGATCAAGCCCAGCAGGATGTGCTCGGTGCCGATGTAGTTGTGGCCGAGCTGCAGGGCCTCCCGCAGGCTCAGCTCGAGGACCTTCTTGGCGCGCGGGGTGAACGGGATGTGCCCGGACGGTGCCTGCTGACCCTGTCCGATGATCTCCTCGACCTGGCTGCGGACACCCTCCAGGGAGATTCCCAGCGATTCCAGCGACTTGGCCGCGACGCCTTCGCCCTCGTGAATGAGACCCAGCAGGATGTGCTCGGTGCCGATGTAGTTGTGGTTGAGCATCCTGGCTTCTTCTTGAGCCAGAACGACCACCCTGCGGGCACGGTCGGTAAAACGTTCAAACATCGGTTATTACCTGCTCTCCCTCACCATCGGTAGCTCCGTCGTGCAAAGACATCTGCCGGCACAGGGGCCGACTACCGCGTACCTGCCATCCACTCTAATGCTCGGCCCGTCAGGGCACTAACCTCACGGTGCGCAGCGACGCCGGAGCACAAGAGAATAACGGGGAAAAGCGACAATGCGTTTCCCATCTCCGGCGGTGATCGCTACGCCACAAGCGAAATGCAAAAAACCGGCGCCCAGGTTTAATACCTGGACGCCGGATCGCGCGTACTAGCAGTGCCGATCGGTCGCGACTACGTGGCCGCGTGGAAGGCGTCGATGACGTCGGCCGGGATGCGCCCCCGGGTCGAGACGTTGTGACCATTGCGACGCGCCCATTCCCGGATCGCGGCGCTCTGTTCGCGGTCGATGGCGCCGCGACCGCGCCCGGAACCCGAACGCCCGCGCCGCCGGCCGCCGACCCGACGTCCGGCCGCGACCCAACCCTTCAGGTCGTTACGCAGTTTCGCCGCATTTTTACTGGAAAGGTCGATCTCATAGGTCACCCCGTCAAGCCCGAATTCGACGGTTTCGTCGGCGGCGCCGGCACCGTCGAAATCATCGACCAAGGTGACGGTCACTTTTTTCGCCATTGGCTTACCCTCATGTTCTTCCTGTGCAGTTAGAGATGCAGTTCGGATAGACTCCCCGGTTCTCTAATCTGCCATAGGAAGTGGAAATACTCAATCCGACACAAGAGCAGTTCAGTTGGAGTGCGGCCGAACAATCGGGAACAAAACAGTCTCCCTAATTGACAGACCGGTCAAACACATCAACAACCGATCGATACCCATTCCGGTACCAGTGCACGGCGGCATACCAAACTCCAGAGCGGCCAGGAAATCCTCATCGAGAACCATAGCCTCGTCGTCACCGGCGGCTGCCGCGCGTGCTTGATCGGCAAATCTCTCGCGTTGCACTACCGGGTCATTCAATTCCGAGTAGCCGGTTGCCAGCTCGACTCCGTGCAGGTAGAGGTCCCACTTCTCGGTGACTCCGGCAATACTGCGGTGCTGGCGCGTCAAAGGCGTGGTCTCCACCGGGAAATCCCGGACAAATGTGGGCGCGGTCAAGCTCTTGCCCACTGCGTGCTCCCAGAGTTCTTCGACGAGTTTGCCGTGACCAAAGCCACGATCGTCCGGAATCTCGACATCTAGTCGGGCCGCGATCGCACGTAAGGTCTGCACCGAAGTCTGCGGTGTGATCTCTTCACCGAGCGCATCGGACAACGATAAATACATCTCCAGAGTTGCCCATTCTCCGTCGATGTTGTACACACTGCCATCCGGCATCGGAAGTTCTCTGGTTCCGATCGCCTCGTCGGCAACCTCTTGAATAAGCTCTCTGGTGACCAGTGCCGAATCGTCATAGGTGCCGTAGGTCTGGTAGGTCTCCAGCATAGAGAATTCCGGGGAATGCGTGGAATCGGTTCCCTCGTTTCGGAACACTCGATTTAGTTCGAAGACCTTGTCGAAACCACCGACGATGCAGCGCTTGAGGAACAGTTCCGGCGCGATCCGCAGGTACAGGTCGATGTCGAGGGCATTGGAATGGGTGACAAACGGTCGCGCCGCCGCACCACCGGCCAGCGTCTGCAGGATGGGCGTTTCGACTTCGAGGAATCCGCGCCGGTCCAGCGCGTTGCGCAGCGCCCGGATGACGGCGATCCGCTGCCTGGCCACGCTGCGCGCCTGCGGGCGCACGATCAGGTCGACGTAGCGTTGCCGTACCCGCGCCTCCTCGCTCATCTCTTTATGTGCAACGGGCAGCGGCCGCAGCGACTTGGCGGCCATCTGCCAGGAATCGGCGAGAACGGACAATTCGCCGCGACGTGAACTGATCACGGTGCCGTGTACATACACGATGTCGCCGAGGTCGACGTCGGCCTTCCACGCGTCCAGGGACTCCCGGCCGACTTTGTCCAGGCTGATCATCGCCTGCAACTGCGCGCCGTCGCCGTCCTGCAAAGTCGCGAAACACAGCTTGCCGGTGTTGCGCGCGAAGACCACCCGGCCGGCGACGCCGACGACGTCCTCGGTGGCGGTATCGGTCGGCAGATCGGGGTAGGCGGCCCGGATTTCGGCCAGCGTGTGCGTGCGCTCGATGGCCACCGGGTAGGGATCGTGGCCTTCAGCCAACAGGCGAGCGCGCTTGTCCCGGCGAATCCGAAACTGTTCGGGAAGGTCCGCGGCGGATTCTCGATCGGGGGCACTCACGACGTGCCAGCTTAAATGAACCCGCGGCGTGCGCCCCAATTGCGACTGTCAGCGCGCGGTCTTGAGCCGGCCGCGCTGGGCGTCCTGATTGCGCTCGAAGACCATCCGCAGGCCATCCAGGGTCAGGTGTTTGTCGTAGTGCTCGACGGTGTGCAGTTCCGGCAACAGCAGGGGTGCGGTGTGTCCGGTGGCCACCACCGCGACGTCCTCACCGGCCGCGAAACCCTGCACATCGTCGCGGATGCGGCCGACCAGTCCGTCGACCAGGCCGGCGAAACCGAACACCGCGCCGGCCTGCATGCACTCGACGGTGTTCTTGCCCACCACGGACCGCGGCCGGGTCAGTTCGACCCGGCGCAGCGCCGCCGAGCGGGCCGCCGCGGCGTCCGAGGACACCTGCACGCCGGGCGCGATCGCGCCCCCGAGAAACTCCCCTTTGGCCGACACCACGTCCACGCAGATCGACGAGCCGAAGTCGACGACGATCGAGGCCTTGCCGAACTTGCTGAATGCCGCCAGGCAGTTGACGATCCGGTCGGCGCCGACCTCTTTGGGGTTGTCGACCAACAGCGGGATGCCGGTGCGGACGCCGGGCTCGATCAACACATGCGGCACCGACGGCCAGTACTGCTCGAGCATGATGCGCACCTCGTGCAGCACGGACGGAACGGTGGACAGCGCGGCGGCACCGGTCAGCCGCTCGGCATCCTCACCGATCAGGCCGTCGATGGTGAGCGCCAGCTCGTCGGCCGTGACCTCGGACTCGGTACGAATCCGCCACTGCTGCACCACTTTTGCGTGATCTTTGACCCCGGCCAGCAAGCCGACGACGGTGTGGGTGTTGCGGACGTCGATCGCCAGCAGCACGGTTATCGCACGCCGATCCGCGGATCGAGTAGCTCATCCACGCCGTCGGGCACGAAGGCCGGGTCGTGGCCCAGGTCGATCTGCTTGTTCGCCCCGTCGACGAATACGATCCGCGGCTGGTAGGCGCGCGCCTCGGCATCCTCCATGGCTCCGTAGGCGATCAGGATCACCAGATCGCCCGGGTGGACGAGATGTGCTGCGGCACCGTTGATTCCGATTATCCCACTACCGCGTTCACCGGTGATCGCGTAGGTCACCAGCCGGGCGCCGTTGTCGATGTCGACGATGGTGACCTGTTCACCTTCGAGCAGGTCGGCGGCATCCATCAGATCTGCGTCGATGGTCACCGATCCGACGTAGTGCAAGTCGGCCTGGGTAACGGTGGCGCGGTGGATCTTCGACTTCAGCATCGTCCGTAACATCAGTTCCTCCAATGTGATTCGTCCGACCCAGCGGTGTCGGCGACATTTCCGATTTGAATTGCAACGTTGTCCAGCAGGCGGGTGGCGCCCAGCCGCGCCGCGATCAGCAGCCGGCCGGATCCGCCGGTGGGTACCGGGCCCAGCTCGGTGTCGCGCAGTTGCAGGTAGTCGACCTGCAGGCCGGATGTCGCGTCGAGCACCGCCTGTGCCGCGTCCAGCGCGGCCTGCGCACCGAACGTCGCGGCGTGTGCCCCGGCCGTCAGGGCCGACGAAAGTGCCACCGCGAGTTCACGTTGCGCCGGGTCGAGGTAGCGGTTGCGCGACGACATCGCCAGCCCGTCGGATTCGCGCACCGTGGGCACTCCGACCACCCGCACATCCAGATTCAGGTCGGCGACCATCTGCCGGACCAGGACCAGCTGTTGATAGTCCTTCTCGCCGAAGAAAATCCGATCGGGACGCACGATCTGCAGCAGTTTCACCACGACGGTCAGCATCCCAGCGAAGTGCGTTGGGCGCGAGGCGCCCTCGAGCTCGGCGGCGAGCGGACCGGGCTGCACGGTGGTGCGCATGCCGTCGGGGTACATGGCCGCGGCGGTCGGTGCGAACACGATCTCGACGCCTTCCTCCCGCAACATCGCGATGTCCTGGTCGAGGGTGCGCGGGTAGGCGTCGAGGTCTTCGTTGGCACCGAACTGCAACGGGTTGACGAAAATCGACACCACCACCACCGAGCCCGGCACCCGCTTGGCGGCGCGTACCAGCGTCAGGTGGCCGTCATGCAGGGCTCCCATGGTGGGCACCAACATGACTCGACGGCCGGTATGCCGCAGCGCCCGGGTGACCTCAGAGACCTCGCGCGGGACGGCGTACACGTTCAGCCGGCCGCGGTCGAACGTCGGCGCCTTGCCGGCGGTCATCGCGCCAGCACCTCGACGACGTCGGTGGGGGCATGGGCACGCTGCGCGGTGCGCAGCGCATTCACCCGGTACGCCTGGGCGAGGTGCGGATCCGCGCCTTCCAGCGCGCGCAGATGCCCGGCGACGGCGGCGGCGTCCCCGCGGGCGACCGGCCCGGTGAGTGCGGCCTGTCCGCGTTGCAGGGTGTTTTCCAGGGCCGCGCGGGCCAACGGTCCGACGATGCGCTCGGCGATGCCACCCGGCTGGTTCTCCACGGGCTGCTGCCCCAGCAGTTCGCCGCCGCGGATCGCGGCCCGCAGCGCCTCCAGCGCGTCGGCCAGCACCGTGACCAGGTGGTTGGAGGCGTGGGCCAGCGCGGCGTGATAGAGAACACGGGCGTCCTCGCGCACACTGAACGGCTCGCCACCCATTTCCAGCACCAGCGACTGCCCGATGGCGTAGCCGACGTCGTCGGCCGCGGTGATGCCGAAGCAGGTGTCGGCCAACCGGGCGATGTCCTCATCGGCGCCGGTGAAGGTCATCGCCGGATGAATCGCCAGCGGAATGCAGCCCTGCTCGCTCAGCGGGGACAGGACCGCGACGCCGTTGGCGCCGGAGGTGTGCGCCACGATGGTCCCGGGCCGCACCGCCGAGGTGGCCGCCAGGCCGGACACCAGGCCGGGCAGTTCGCTGTCGGTGACCGCCAGCACCAGCAGCTCAGCGGCGGCTGCGACGTCGGGCGGCGGCAGGACCGGGGTGTCGGGCAGCCGACGCTGTGCCCGGAGCAACGATGCGCGGGAGATGGCGCTGCACGCGACCACGACGTGATCGGCGCGCTCCAGCGCGACTCCCAGTGCGGTGCCCACCCGGCCGGCGGAGATGATCCCCACCTTGAGCCTGGCCGGGCGCAAACCGTCGAACTGCACCATCGCAGACGACCTCACAGATGTCTTTGTTCGTTCCAGTCCCGCAATTCGGGTACCGGACGGTCACCAAGACTCTAGTCGATCCGCCGGACGCAGCACAGCGTGTCAGCCGTCACGCCGCCGCCGGCGCCCACCGCCCGGCTGGACCTGGAGCCGCGCCATCAGGTCTGCGACCGTCTGCCCACCCGCCGGCTCCTCCGGGACATCGGACGCGTCGGCGTCGGCGCTGCGATGCCTGGATGCCGGGGGGGCGGGCGCCAACCGCGGGGACGCAGGCTCGGCCGGCGCGACGGACTCGTCCGGTCCGGAATCCTCGGTCCGGGCGAAGCTGCCGACCCCGTGGTCCCGGTACTCCGCGGAGTGCCGCGACCGGGACCGACGACCGCCGTACTGGGACGGTGCCTCGCCGTGAGCGCCGGCGGGCTCGTCCTCGGCATCCCGGTAGCGCCTTCTGCGGCCCGATTGTCCGGGCGGGGCCGGGTCGGAGGGTGCCCACCGACTGCCGGGTGTCCCGGGTGGCAGCCACTGCCCTTCGGCGGCGACGGGCTGCCATTCGGCCGGACGCTCCGGCCGCGGCTCCGGCGACAAAGGTGCAGGTGGCGGCGTCTGCGGCTGCGGCCACGCCGCCGGCGGCTGCGGCCACGCCGGCTGTTGCGGAGCCTGTGGCGGCGGGCGGTGGCGTGGTTCGGCGGGCGTTTCCGGGGGTGCCGGGGCTGCGAACTGCGGCACCGGCGCGGGTTGCTCGCGCACCGGCGCGGGCGGGCGGGGCGGCAGCAGCGGTTCCTCCGGTACATCGATGATGGCGGTGTCGTCGCTGCGCACGATCCGGTCGTCCCGCCGCACCGCCGTCACCCGATCACTGGTCACCCAGTCCGCGGGGGGGATTTCGCCGTTCTGGGCGGGGGCCCGGTCCGTCAACGCACGGGTGCCGTCCCTGCCCAGGGTCTCCAGCGCCGGCCGCTGTTCGAGATCGGTGTCGAACAGAATCTCCAGGTTGGTGCGCAACGAAGCCAGTTCGGCCCGCAGCGCCGCAATCTCGTCGGCGGCCTGCGCATGTATCTCCGCGGCCAGCTCCCGGCGCAACTGGGATTCCACCGTCAGTTCGTACTCACGACGAGCGGAGATCTCGCGATCCAACTGCAGGTCGTAAACCAGCTTCATGTCGCGGGCGCGTGCCTGGTCGGCCTCGGCCTGCCGGCGATACAGCACCGACACGAACGCACCGGCGACGGCGGCCCACAGCGCCAGGATCACAGCGAGCTTGAGCAGTTCCACGCGATCGGTGAAAACCAGCGCGGAACTGGCCCCGATAGCCAGGACCAGCAACGCCGTCAAGAGCACCCAACCCGGCCTGCGGCCGCCGCGCCGGACTCGGGCGCCGCGGGACAGAACGGTCATGGCCAGAAACTGTACCCGGGCGAGGTCAGTCAGCGTGTCGTGCCGGTCCGGCGATTCTCCGGCCGAGCCGACTTTCGTCAGGTTTCGACGCCCTCGCCGTGCTCGGTCGGATCCGGCGGGGACTTGCAGCAATGCTGTAGCCAGAGCGCCGCGACGATCAGGGCCAACGCGCTCACGGCGGCTACCACCGCGCCGGAGGTGTCGGCTGCGGCTGCCCGCAGCCACGACCGCCGCGGCAGGAAGTACACCAGCACGCCCAACCACCACCCCAGCACCAGCGCGCCCATCCACGCTGAGGCCTTGGCCACCACCAGGCTGCGCGCCACCGCCAGCGGGTGCAGCCAGCCTGGCGCGTCGCCGATCTCCCCGTCGTCGATCTTGGTGCGCACGTAGCGCCCCCACCGCCACTCGGCGAACGCGACCACCAGCAGCGAGATCCCCGTCCAGATCGTGATCGGCGGAAACCACCGGTAGAGCACCGTGATCAGCAGGTAGCCGACCACCGCCGCCCCGATCACCACCACGGTGAGGTCGCGCTTGCGGGTCGGGCCCATCAACGCTCCAGCTTCAGCGACGTCGGCCGCACGCCGGCCCGGTCGGCGGGCCGTAGTGCGCCGATCAACTCCGCGACGGGGCGCGAACTCCCGTCGAGCCCCAACTCGGCGCCGGGATCGACCTCCAGCCACGGAACCAGGACGAAGGCCCGCAGGTGGGCCCGCGGATGGGGCAGCGTCAACTCGCTGCTGCGGCAGTCGACTTCGCCGCCGGCATCGTGACAGGCCACCAGGTCCACGTCGAGCGTTCGCGGACCCCACCGTTGTTCGCGGATACGCTGCGCCGCCTGCTCGAGTTCGTGGGCGCAGCTCAGCCAGTCGGTCGCGGTGCGGGCCGGATCGTCGGCGACCAGCACGGCGTTGAGGAACGGGTCCTGCGGCACACCACCCCACGGGTCGGTCTCGTAGACACCGGATACCGCGGTGACCGCGTCGCCGAGTCCGTCGACCACCGATTGCAACGCGGCCACCCGGTCACCGACGTTGGAGCCGATGGACAGCACGACGCGACTCATCGGCGCGTCATACCGCTCGGTCCGCCGGGATCACCGAACCCCGACCGCCGCGACGCGACCGTCGGGTCACCACCGCGACGTCGTCGAACTGCTGCGCAATGGGAGCCTGCGGTTTGTGCACCGTCACCTCGACGGCGTGCACCCGCTCGTCCTTGATGACGTCGTCGGCGATCTCGGCTCCGACCGTTTCGATCAGGTTCCGCGGCGTGCCCCCGATCACGTCGGCAGCCAACTGGGCCAGCACGCTGTAGTCGTAGGTGTCGGCCAGGTCGTCGCCAGCGGCGGCCTGCGCCAGGTCGATCCACACGGTGATGTCGACGACGAATTCCTGCCCATCGCGCCGCTCGTGTTCGAACACACCGTGCCGGCCGCGAATCCGCAAGCCGCGCAACTCGATTCGATCAGCCATCGGGCCCGGTCCCGTTCCCGCCCTGCCAGGCACGGACCACCCGCAGGGCGTCGACCGAGGCGCGCACATCGTGCACCCGAACACCCCACGCCCCGTGCAGGGCGGCCAGCGCCGAGATCACCGCGGTCGCCGTCTCACGCCCGTCCGGCGGCCGGGGCGTTCCGTCCGGCCCGGCCAGCAACGTCCCGAGAAAGCGCTTGCGCGAGGCGCCCACCAGCACCGGCAGCCCGGTGGCGACCAACTCGGACAAGCCGTGCAACAACGCCCAATTGTGTTGACCGGTCTTGGCGAATCCCAGACCGGGATCGATCACCAAATTGGCCGGATCGACGCCGGCGGCCACGGCGTCGTCGACACTGGCCAGTAGATCCGCGCGCACGTCGGCGACCACATCGGCGTAGTCGGGGACCCGGTGCGGGTGGTCCGCCGACACCGGCCGCCAGTGCATCAAGACCCACGGCACCTGCGCTTCGGCCAGCAGCGGGGCCATCGCCGGGTCGGCCCGCCCTCCCGATACGTCGTTGACGAGCTGTGCGCCGTTCTCCAGCGCGGCCCGCGCCACGCACGCGTGCATAGTGTCGATACTGACTGTAATACCTTGTGCAGCAAGCTTTTTGACTACTGGTACCACGCGATTCGACTCGACCTCAGGGTCCACCCGCGCCGCGCCGGGCCGGGTCGACTCGCCCCCGACGTCGACGATCTGCGCACCGTCGGCGGCCAGCGCCAGGCCATGCTCGACGGCACCACCGGCGTCCAGGTAACGCCCGCCGTCGGAGAACGAGTCGTCGGTGACGTTGAGCACTCCCATCACCTGCACGGGCGCCGGACTCACTTGCGCAGGATGAGATCGAGCGCTTCGGCCCGAGAAGCGGCGTCGGTCTTGAACTGACCCCGCACCGCCGACGTCGTGGTGGTCGATCCGGGCTTGCGCACCCCGCGCATTGCCATGCACAGATGCTCGGCCTCGATCACCACGATCACCCCGCGTGGATTCAGCTTGTGCACCAGCGCGTCGGCGATCTGACTGGTGAGCCGTTCCTGGACCTGCGGGCGCTTGGCGTAGAGGTCGACCAGGCGGGCGATCTTGGACAAGCCGGTGACTCTGCCGTCCACCCCGGGGATGTAGCCGACGTGGGCCACCCCGTGAAAGGACACCAGGTGGTGTTCGCAGGTGGAGTACATCGGGATCTCTTTAACGATGACCAGTTCGTCGTGGTCCTCGTCGAACATCGCGGTCAGCACCGAGGCCGGATCGGTGTAGAGGCCGGCGAATATCTCCCGATAGGCCCGGACAACGCGAGCAGGGGTGTCCCGCAAGCCATTTCGGTCTGGGTCCTCGCCGATCGCAACGAGCAGTTCGCGAACCGCGGCCTCGGCGCGGGCCTGGTCGAATTCCCGCACCCGGGTACTCCTGGAATCCAGCTGCGTCATTGAAGCCTCCGTTATTCAGCCGTGGGCCGGCGGGTTGGACCGAGTCACGTCCTTCTCGCGCTGGTCGGACTCGGCGGGGTCCGTCTCGGTATCCGGGCTGGGATAACTGGGAGCTGGTTGTGGACGATTGGACGACTTGGGCGGCCACCCGGGGGCGTGCCAGCCGGCGGGGGCGCCGTAGTCCGGCTGGGTGCTGCCGTGCGAACCGTTGGCACCCTGAGAACCGCTGTCGCCGTTGCCCTGCGTCTCGGATTGAGCTTGTTCGGCAGCCTTGCTGGCCCGTGCGATCGCGGCCTTGAACGCCGGCTCCGGCACCGGCTGGGGCCACGGCTCGCCGCGTTCGATCGCCAGTTCCCCCGGCGTCTTGATCGGCGGTTTGTCCGACGGGATCCGGCCCCCGAAGTCGTCGAACATGGTCAGTCGGGGCCGCTTCTCGACGTCGCCGAAGATCGCCTCCAATTCGGGGCGGTGCAGGGTCTCCTTTTCCAGCAACTCGCCGGCCAGCGTGTCCAACACATCGCGGTATTCGGTGAGGATCTCCCAGGCCTCGGTGTGCGCCGCCTCGATCAGCTTGCGCACCTCCTCGTCGATGGCGCCGGCAACCTCGTGGGAGTAGTCCGGCTGGTTGCCCATGGTGCGTCCCAGGAACGGGTCGCCGTGTTCGGTGCCGTATTTCACCGCTCCCAAGCGGGCACTCATGCCGTACTCGGTGACCATCGCGCGGGCCACCTTGGTCGCCTGCTCGATGTCGGACACCGCACCGGTGGTGGGCTCCCGGAACACCAGTTCCTCGGCCGCGCGACCACCCATCGCGAACACCAGCTGGGCGATCATCTCCGAGCGGGTGCGCAGACCCTTGTCTTCCTCGGGTACCGCGACCGCGTGCCCGCCGGTGCGCCCACGGGCCAGGATCGTCACCTTGTAGACCGGGTCGATGTCCGGCATCGCCCATGCGGCCAGCGTGTGCCCGCCCTCGTGGTAGGCGGTGATCTTCTTTTCGTGCTCGCTGATGATGCGGCCCTTGCGGCGCGGGCCGCCGATGACCCGGTCGACGGCCTCTTCCAGGGCCGGGCCGGTGATGACGGTGCCGTTCTCGCGGGCGGTCAACAGCGCCGCCTCGTTGACGACGTTGGCCAGGTCGGCGCCGGTCATCCCGACGGTCCGCTTGGCCAGCCCGTCCAGGTCGGCGTCGTCGGCGATGGGCTTGCCCTTGGAGTGCACCCGCAGCACCGCGCGGCGACCGGCCAAGTCCGGGTTGGACACCGGGATCTGCCGGTCGAAGCGACCGGGCCGCAGCAGCGCCGGGTCCAGGATGTCGGGACGGTTGGTGGCCGCGATGAGGATGACGCCGGCACGGTCACCGAAGCCATCCATCTCCACCAGCAACTGGTTGAGGGTCTGCTCGCGCTCGTCGTGCCCACCGCCGAGCCCTGCGCCGCGCTGGCGGCCCACCGCGTCGATCTCGTCGACGAAAATGATGCACGGGCTGTTCTGCTTGGCCTGCTCGAAGAGATCCCGCACCCGGGACGCACCGACGCCGACGAACATCTCGACGAAGTCCGAGCCGGAGATGGTGAAGAACGGCACACCGGCTTCGCCCGCCACGGCGCGGGCCAGCAGCGTCTTGCCGGTCCCCGGCGGGCCGTAGAGCAGCACGCCTTTGGGAATCTTGGCGCCCAGCGCCTGATACCGGGACGGGTTCTGCAGGAAGTCCTTGATCTCGTAGAGTTCCTCGACCGCTTCGTCGACACCGGCGACGTCGGCGAACGTGGTCTTGGGCATGTCCTTGGACAGTTGTTTGGCCCGTGACTTGCCGAAGCCGAAGCCCATCCGGGCACCGCCCTGCATGCGGGAGAACATCACGAACAGACCCACCAGCAGCAGCAGCGGTAGCACGTAGACCAGCAGCTCGCCGAGCAGACTGCCTTCGTTGACCACGGTGCTGACCTTGGCGTTCTTGGCGGTCAGCGCCTTGAGCAGCTCGACCCCGTACCCGGCCGGGAACTTGGTGATGACCTTGTCGGAGTTCTCGGTGTCGTTGTTGCTCTTCTTCAGGGTCAGTCGCAGCTGCTGCTCGCGATCGTCGATCTGCGCGCTCGCGACGTTGTCGCTGTTGATCTGTGCCATCGCCACCGAGGTGTCGACGGGTTTGTAGCCGCGGGTGTCGTCGCTGAAATAGAAGAACAACCAGCCGAACAGCACCAATACGGCGATCACCGTAATTGTGCGGATCACGTTTCTACGGTTCATCTATCATCGGCCGGCTCGGCCAGGTCCTTCCCGATACACGCAGCTGGAAATGTCCAGGTTACCGCCCCTGGCGACAGCAAGCTCCGGCAGAGCCGGGGCGCAGCATGAACAACGAGCGGAAGTTCCCGAAAAGCGCGCCCGGCTACCGGTAATAACGCGCTTCCACCACATTGCCGTCCGGATCGGGAAAGTAGTAACCCTGCGGCGCCCATCCCTGCGCGCCGAACGAATTGTCCAGCCGCGAGCTGGTGTCGATGCCTTCGTCGCGCAGTCGCCGATCCAGGGCGTCGTATTCGTCCTTCGACATCGCCAGGCACACGTGGTTGATCCGGTGGCCGGCGCTGCCTTCGACGTTGGTCATCGCCTCGGTGCCGGAGGCGCCCTCGGCCGGTATCAGGTCGAGGATCGAATCCGCGCAGACCCGCACACTCGGGAACGGCGCCCGGCCGGCATCGAACTCTTCGAACCGGACCGGTTCCAAACCCACCACCCGGGTATAGAAGTCCATTGCCGCCAGCGGGTCCTTCGTCCACAACACCACGTGGTCCAGCCGCATCGCGCCCACCTTCATGTCGTCGCCTCTGCGGTGTCCAAACTACCCGCGGGCCTTCTCAGCCCCGGGCTGCTGTGCTTTGGTGAGACGGTGGGCTCATCAACCGAACGGTTAGTCGACACCAACGGTGTGCAGCTGCGAGTGGTCGAGGCCGGGGAGCCCGGGGCGCCCGTGGTGCTGCTGTGTCACGGCTTTCCGGAACTGGCCTACTCGTGGCGACACCAGATTCAACCGCTGGCCGATGCCGGCTACCACGTGTTGGCGCCCGATCAGCGGGGTTACGGCGGGTCGTCGCGCCCGGCGCCGATCGAGGCCTACGACATCCACCAGTTGACCGCCGACCTGGCCGGGCTGCTCGACGATGTCGGCGCCGAGCAGGCCGTGTGGGTCGGCCACGACTGGGGTGCCGCCGTGGTGTGGAACGCACCGCTGTTGCATCCCGAACGTGTCGCGGCGGTTGCTGCCCTGAGTGTTCCCGTCACGCCGCGCCCCAAGGTCGCGCCCACCCAGGCCTGGCGGCGCATGTTCGGCGACCACTTCTTCTACATCCTCTATTTTCAGCAGCCCGGCGTCGCCGATGCGGAGTTCGACGCCGATCCGGCCCGCGCCGTCCGCCGGATGATGGGCGGCCTGCGGCTTTCTGACGACCACAGTGCGGGGCTGCGCATGGTGGCGCCCGGATCCGAAGGTTTCATCGACCGGCTGCCGGAGCCCGACGGGCTGCCCGACTGGATCAACCAGGCCGAACTGGACCACTACATCAGCGAATTCGCCCGTACCGGCTTCACCGGTGGCCTGAACTGGTACCGCAATTTCGACCGTAACTGGGAGACCACACCCGAACTCGCCGGTGCCACCATCTCGGTGCCGTGCCTGTTCATCGGGGGGACGGCCGATCCGGTCCTCAGCTTCACCCGCGCCGATCGAGCCGCAGAGGTGATCACCGGCCCCTACCGCGAGGTGATGCTCGAGGGAGCCGGGCACTGGATACAGCAGGAGCGACCCGAAGCGGTGAACGAGACCCTTCTCGACTTCCTCAAAGGAGTGCAATGGTGAGTGCGCCAATGCGATTCGGTGTTTTCATCACACCGTTTCATCCCACCGGTCAATCACCCACGGTGGCACTGGAATACGACATGGAGCGGGTCGTCGCGCTGGACCGCCTGGGCTTCGACGAGGCGTGGTTCGGCGAACACCATTCCGGCGGTTACGAATTGATCTCCTGCCCGGAGGTGTTCATTGCGGCCGCCGCAGAGCGGACCAAGCACATCCGGTTGGGTACCGGTGTGGTCTCACTGCCCTATCACCATCCGCTGATGGTGGCCGACCGCTGGGTGCTGTTGGATCACCTGACCCGTGGCCGGGTGATGTTCGGCACCGGTCCCGGCGCGCTGCCGTCGGATGCCTACATGATGGGAATCGATCCGGTCGACCAGCGGCGGATGATGCAGGAATCGCTGGAGGCGATCCTGGCCTTGTTCCGCGCCGCTCCCGACGAGCGCATCGACCGGCACACCGAGTGGTTCACCCTGCGCGACGCCCAATTGCACATCCGCCCGTATACCTGGCCATATCCGGAGATATCTACGGCCGCAATGATTTCGCCGTCGGGACCGAGGTTGGCCGGCGCACTGGGCACCTCGCTGCTGTCCCTGTCGATGTCGGTACCGGGCGGGTATGCAGCTTTGGAGACAACCTGGCAGGTGGTGGTCGACCAGGCCGCCAAAGCCGGCCGCGAAGCACCCCGGCGGCGCGACTGGCGGGTGTTGAGCATCATGCACATCGCCGACACCCGGGACCAGGCGATCGAGGACTGTACGTACGGGTTGCTGGATTTCGCCGAATATTTCGGCGCCGCCGGATTCGTCCCGCTGTCCAACTCGGTCGACGGCACCCAGTCACCCCGCGAGTACGTGGCAGACTATGCGGCGCAGGGAAATTGCTGCATCGGCACGCCGGACGACGCAATCGCGCACATCGAGGATCTGCTGGAACGCTCCGGCGGGTTCGGTACATTGCTGCTGCTCGGCCACGACTGGGCGTCGCCGGCGGCGACTTTCCATTCCTATGAACTGTTCGCGCGCAGAGTTATTCCGCATTTCAAGGGACAACTCGAAGCCCCGCGGGCTTCGCACGAATGGGCCAAGGACAAGCGCGAGGAGTTGATCGGACGCGCCGGTCAGGCCGTCGTGCAGGCCATCACTCAGCACGTCGCCGAACACGACGAGACGGGCAACTGATGCGGGCATCGGTGCTGCGCGACGGGCGCATGGTCTACCGCGACGACCTGCCCGAACCGACACCGGGGCCGGGACAGGTGCTGGTCGCGGTCCGTGCGTGCGGAATCTGCGGCTCTGACCTGCATTTCGCGACCCACGGCGGCAAGGTGCTGGAAATGAGCCGCCGGGTGGCCGGCAATACGGGTGGCATGGACGTCGACCTGAGCCGGGACATCTTCATGGGCCACGAGTTCAGCGCCGAGGTGCTCGAGGCCGGTCCCGACACCGACACCCATCCGCCGGGAACACTGGTCACCTCACTGCCGGTGTTGTTGTCCGACAAGGGCGTCGAGCCGATCGTGTACAGCAACAGCACGCTCGGTGGGTATGCCGAGCGGATGCTGCTGTCGGCGCCGCTGTTGGTGCCGATCCCCAACGGTCTGGACCTCAAGCACGCGGCCCTCACCGAGCCGATGGCGGTGGGGTTGCATGCGGTGAACAAGTCCGACATCAAGGTCGACGAAGCGGCCCTGGTGCTGGGCTGCGGGCCGATCGGCATCGCGATCATCGCCGCGCTGCGCGTCCGCGGCGTGCAAAGCATTGTGGCGGCTGACTTTTCGCCCAAACGTCGCGAGCTGGCGACCCTGATGGGAGCACATCGGACGGTGGATCCGGCACAGGGCTCGCCGTTCGACGTCACGAAGGCGGTGGTGGTGTTCGAGGCCGTCGGGAGACCCGGGGTCATCGACGACGTGCTGCTCCGAGCACGGCGCGGCACGCGCCTGGTGGTGGCCGGTGTCTGCATGGAACCCGACACCATCCACCCGTTCTTCGGCACCGCCAGCGAGATCAGCATCCAGTTCTCGTTGGCCTACGACTTCGAGGAGTTCAGCGAGTCGCTGCGAGCGATCGCCGAGGGTGACATCGACGTCAGCCCCCTGATCACCGGCGAAGTCGGACTGGACGACGTCGGGGCGGCGTTCGACGACCTGGCCGACCCGGAACGGCACTGCAAGATCCTGGTTACGCCCTAGCAACCACGACGTTCCCCGGGCCTGAATGCCAAGTTGACGGACGGTGCATCCTGTCGCACGCTTACTCGATGGCCGGGATCAACGAGGACGCGATGATCGCCCGTCTGGAGCGCCGACTGGCAACGCAATACCGCCATCTGCCGCCCGATCAGGTGGCCGGCGCCATCGAGAATGCACGCGCCAGCCTGGCCCACAGCCGGATCCGGGACTTCATCCCGTTGCTCGTCGAGCGGCGGGTCAACGCCGAATTGGCGGGGGCCAGGTAGGCGGCTGCTGCGCTAGCCGCCGGACGGCGGCTGCGCGATCACGGTGGGCTTGAAGCCGTAGCGGGGAGCGGCGAAGTTCGCCACACTGCGCCCGGTGCCGGCCCCGGGCGCCATCGGGAGCCCGCCGAACGCTGAGGTGGCGGGTTGGGCGGCGGCCGCACCTGCAGCGCCGTTGAGCGCCACGTTGATCGGCGTCGCCCCCGGCGTGGCCGTCCAACTGGCCGGGACCGAGACCGCCCCGACCTTGGCCGCGTTGCCGACTGCGCCGGTGATCCCGCCGAGAGCGTTGCCGAAACCGCTGCCGAAGGTCGGTGCAGCAGCCGCCGCAGCCCCCTCCGCCGCCTTTGCCGCGCCCTCTGCCGCTTTTGCGGCCGCGGGGAACGCGCTGTGGAACAGGCCGTCGATATCCTTCATCGCGGTGGTGCTCAGTCGGAATGGAGAGACCATTCTGATGTAGGTGTCGAACCCGGAACTGAAGTCCACCGTCTGGGAACCGGTCAGCCCTTCCACCACATCGCCCAGGATTCCGTTCAACACGATCCCGTCGCCGTTGGCATTCCAGGCCGCTCCGGTCAATCCGAGCGCTGCTTGCGGATTGGCCAGCCACGGTGGGACGTTCGTCAGGCCGCCCAGCTGGTTGAGCGCCCGCACCACATCGTGATAACCCGCCGATGCCAGGGCGGAGTTGACCGCGTTGATCTGCGCGTTGATTTGATTGCTGAGCCCGGCGATGCTGGTCGCGACGGACTGCGGTGTCAGAGTCGGCAGGTCCGCGGCCGCCGCGGAGGCACCCGAGTAGCCGTACATGGCGGCGGCGTCCTGCGCCCAGAACTCGAGATATTGCGCCTCGGTGGCGGCAATTGCCGCGGTGTTCTGGCCCAGAAAGTTCGTCGCGAGCAGACCGGCCAGCAGTGCCCGGTTGGCCTCGATCACCGGTGGCGGCACCGTCGCCAGAAATGCGGCCTCGTAGGCTGCCGCCGCGGCGACAGCCTGCGCGCCGGTCTGTGCGGCCTGTTCGGCCGTAGCGGTCAACCAGGCAATTTGCGGCGTGGCCGCGGCGGCCATGGCTGCGGCCGAGGGGCCGGCCCACGGCCCGTCGGTCAGGCCGGTGACGACCCCGCCGTAGGAGGCTGCAACGGATTGCAATTCGCCCGCCAAACCTTCCCAGGCAGCGGCTGCGGCCAGCATCGGCCCCGACCCCGCACCTGCATACATCAGCGCGGAGTTGACCTCCGGCGGAAGAGCTGCGAAATCCAACATTGACCTGTCGTCCTAACCGATCGTGGCAGCGTTGGCGGCTTCGGTGGTGCCGTAGGAACTACCGCTGAGACCCAGCGTGGTCGCCAACTGCTCCTGGACCGCCACGGCCTGCTCACTGATCGCCTGAAACAGCGTGGCGTGGTTGACGAAATGGTTGGCCATGATCAGCGACACCACGTCGGATGCGGCCGGAACGACCGCACTCGTCGGGCCCGCGGCGGCGGAATTGCCGGCACGGTGGGCCGAGAAAATTGACATGAGCTCCCCCGACGCACCGGTCAGAACTTCTGGCTCAGCAAAGACAGTCGACATTTGAGTCCTCCCTCAACGTTTACGTTGCACAACAGCAATCAGCGACCAATGACGTGGCACGTCACTCGTCGCTGAGCTGGTTCCTCGACCACGTTAAGTCCGACAAAGGGCGCAAACCAGGCCATCAGCGGCTTGTTCACTGGCGGGACAATAACTATTCATTTGCTGCATTGAATCCGCAGGTGGAGTGGAGACTAGGTATGAATCATATATGTTTCATATATGAAATGAGTTTTATATGAAGTTCTAAAAAGCACGTGCAATCGCAGCTACCCTGTGCGTCTGCGGCCCCGGCTATCCGCCGCGAACACCGCCACCAATCGGGGCACAAGCTGCCGCCTGATATCCCAGAGAACGCCGTTGACCTGCAGTTCCAGCCCGGACGCGACTGCCTGCGACTTCCCTGCGCACGCGAACAGACTGGACCGGACCGACGGCTCGTCGCCGCCGAGCGGCTGCTCACCGCCTCCGATGGCGGCGGAGTCCAGGCTCGGCGACGGTCCCGGCGTCGGACCCGCAGATTTGCGAACGACGCGAGATTCCCACCGGATCGCCGCTGCTTAAACGTGAAATCGTTGAACCGGACCTGCCCCCATAAGCGGCCAGCAGTCGACTTTCGAACCAGAACGGCGTTTGCTGGGTGTTATCCAGGTCACTCAATTAGGACGGTGTTCACCTCGGCGACAGCTGAACAGCAGGTGAACGGAAAGTAATCTACCAGCGGTTATTGATAAACGCGGGGGTCCAGAGTGCCGATATAGGACAGATCACGATAGCGCTCGTCGTAATCCAGGCCGTAGCCGACAACGAAGTCGTTGGGGATGTCGAAACCCACGTAGGTGATGTCGACGTTGGCCCCCACCGCATCGGGTTTCCGCAGCAGCGTGCACACCCGCAGCGAGCGCGGATGCCGGCTGCTGAGGTTCCGCAGCAACCACGACAGCGTCAGCCCCGAGTCGACCACGTCCTCCACGATCAACACGTCGCGGTCGTGGATGTCCCGGTCGAGATCTTTAAGGATGCGCACCACCCCCGACGACGATGTCGAGGACCCGTAAGAACTGACCGCCATGAACTCGAACTGGGTCGGCAGCGGAATGGCGCGGGCCAGGTCGGTGACAAACAGGACGGCACCCTTGAGCACGGTGATCAGCAGCAGATCCTGACCGGTGGTGGCCGCCGGGTCACGGTAGTCGTCACCGATCTGTTGCCCGAGCTCGGCGATGCGGGCCTGGATCTGCTCCCGGGTCAGCAACACCGACTTGATATCCCCCGGATACAGCTCCGCCGTCACGTCCACAGCGTGCCACGCCGACCGGTCAACAACCAACGCAACCGTCAAATCGTCTCGGGGCGCAACTCGAGTAGGCCGTCGCGCCGGCCCGCGACCAGCCGGCGACCGCGCAGCTGCGACCCAACCGCCACACCACCCTGGCCGCGCCAGCCCGTGACCAGTTTGTCGACCCCGCGAATCTGCTGGTCGGTAAGTCCGGTCGCACCGCCGGCCAGCAGCCAACGGCGAATCACCCGTCGACGCACCGGGTCGGGCAGCTCGCCGAGCGCCCGGGTATCCAGCCCCGTACCGGTCGTCGCCCCGCTCAGCGCCTCCGCGGCGAGCGCATCGATCAGCTCAGTGTCCTCGCGCAGGGCGGTCGCGGTGCGGGCCAGCGCCGCCGCGACCCCGCCGCCGAGCACGTCTTCCAACAGCGGCAGCACCTCGGTGCGCAGCCGCACCCGGGCGAAACGGCGGTCGCCGTTGTGCGGATCCTGCCAGGCGGTGACGCCCAGCTCGCGGCAGGCAGCGTGGGTGACCTCCCGCCGCAGCCCCAGCAACGGGCGGCACCACGGCGGATCAAACGGACGCATACCGGCGAGCGAGCGGGCTCCCGAGCCGCGGCCCAGGCCCAGCAGCACCGTCTCGGCCTGGTCGTCGAGCGTGTGCGCCAGCAACACCGGCCCGTCCCGATGGGCGGCCAGCGCGCCATAGCGGGCGGTCCGGGCCGCGGACTCCGGGCCGCCGTCGGTGCCGACCTGCACGCGCAATACCCGGGCATCCGCGCATCCCATCGAAAGAGCTTGTGCCCGTGCGGTTTCGGCCACCTCGGCCGAATCGGACTGCAACCCGTGATCCACGATCAGCGCGGTAGTGGGGCGCAACCGAGCTGCGACGGCGGTGAGCGCCAGCGAATCCGGGCCACCGGAGAGTCCGATGCACCACCGCTCGTCAGGACCCAGATAGGTCTGCGCGAAATCTGCTGCAGCCCTACGCAACTGGGCTAAAGCACCCGGTCGATCCATCGCTGTGGGTGCTCGATCTCGGCGGGTAGCGGCAGCGTCTCGGGTCCCGTCCAGATCGTATTGAAACGCTTCATCCCGACCCGCTCCACCACCGAGTCGACGAACACCTTGCCGCGGGTGTACTGGCTGAGCTTGGCATCGACACCGAGCAGCGCGCGCAGCAGCCGCTGCAGCGGCGGTTGTTTGCGGCGGCGGCGTTCGTCGAACCGTTGCCGGATGGTGGCGACCGACGGAACCACCATCGGCCCGACCGCGTCCATCACATGCTCGGCGTGCCCTTCCAGCAGGGTGCCGAGCACCAACAGCTGATCCAGCGCCTGGCGTTGCGGTTCGGACTGCACGGCGCGCATCAGGCCCAGGATCCCGGTGGCATTGGGATCGTCCGTCCCGGCACCGCGCGACCGGATGAATTCGGCGAGTCGGCCGGCCACCTCGCGGATATCGTCAGCGGGTTCCCGGGTCAGCAGACCCAGCGAACTCGACATGTAACCGGCGATCCACGGGTTGGCGGTGAACTGCACCCGGTGGGTGACCTCGTGCAGGCACACCCACAATCTGAAGTCCGACGGATCGACATTGAGCTGGCGCTCGATGGCGATGACGTTCGGATACACCAGCAGCAGCGTTCCGCCCTCGGACCCGAACGGGTCGTACTGACCGAGGATGCCCGACGACACGAACGCCAGCACCGCACCGGTCTGCGCGCCGGTGAGCCGGCCGGTGAGCCGGCCGCGGGGCTGGTCGCTGCCGTTGGTCATCGCCTTCATCGATTCGGTGGCAGCCCGGATCCACGCCGGCCGGTCCACCACCCGCGCCGGCGGCACCGCGCCGTCGGTGATCAGCCCGGTCACGTCGCGGACCGGCGGTTCGGCCTGCTCGGCGGACCGCAGCAGCTGATCCACGACCTGCCGTCGGGTGTAGTCAGAGGTGACCGGACCGCCACGGGTCAGCTTTTCCCCGACGGTGGCCGCGAAACGCCAGTCAACGGCGTTGCCCATCGTCAATTCCGCGCTGTCGGTCATACCGCACACCCGCAGAACCACAACCGGGTGGCGAGCGCGTCGATCGCGTTGCGACCGTTCGGGCCGGCGTCGTTGGAGATGAATGCGAACGTGAGCACCCGTCCGCTGGCGTCGGTGAGCACCCCCACCAGGGAGTTCACCGCGGTCAGCGAGCCGGTCTTGGCCCGCAGCCAACCGGCCGGGCCCTGGTCGGTGGACCGGTCCAGAAACCGCTCGCCCAGCGTGCCGCTGCCGCCGGCGATCGGCAGCAGATCCAGCAGTGCCCGCAGCGATGGTTGATCCGGACCTGCGGCGGCCTGCATCACGCCGTCCAGGGTGCGGGCCGTCAGACGGTTGTTCACCGACAGTCCGCTGGAGTCGGCCAGGGCGGCGCCGCCGGTGTCGACGTGCGCGGTGTTCAGCCGGCTGGTCACCGCGTCGACGGCCCCGGTGAAACTGCGCGGCCGGTTGATGGCCGTTGCCACTTCGCGGCCGATGCATTCGGCCATCACGTTGTCCGAGGCGTTCATCATCTGGGACAGCCGCTGCACCAGCGGCGCCGACTGCACCACCGCCAGCTGGCGCGCACCGGACGGCGCCGAAGCGATAGACACCGCCGCCGGATCCAGCCCCAGCGCGATGGCCAGCTCCCGGCCGGCATCCAGGGCCGGCGTCCGGCTGCGGCGGGAGTTGACGGTGGTGGGCTGGATCCGGCCGGCGTCGATCATCGCCGCCTCAATCGGGGCGACGTCACCGTTGTCGACGTCGGCGGAGTCCCAGCCCGGCGCCAGGGTGGGACCGCTGAACGCCGAGATGTCCACCTGCACCGAGGTGGGCGTCATACCGCTGCGGTGCACCTGCTCGACCAGGTCGTTGATCCGTGCCGCACCGCGATACCAGGTGTCCACGCCGGGCGGGGCCGCGGACAGGGTCGGGTCCCCGGCACCGACCAGCACAACGGGACCCTGCGCGCTATTCGGGGCGGCCACCACCCGGGTGCTGATCCGGGCTTGGCGGTCCAGCGTGAGCAGCGCCGCGGCGGCAGTCAGCACCTTGTTGGTGGACGCCGGCACCAGCGGTACGTCGTCGAGCTGTTGCCAGAGCTGCTTATTGCTCATGGCATCGGTGATCCGGCCGCCCAGTCTGCCCAGATTGGGATCCGCCACCACCGCCGCCAGCGCCGCGGCCACCCCCGTCGGGCTGGGTGCCTCTGCGTTGTCGGCCACCGCGCTCACGCCTGCCTTGACCGTCGGGGGTCGCGGCGGCGGCACCGTGGAACGCGCCCCGCCGCTGCCGTGCCCGCCGGTGGTGAACAGCACGGCCGCCGCCACCACCGCAGCCACGCACGCCAGCACCGCCAACCCGACGAACACCCGGGTGGTCTTGCGCCAGCGTCTGGGAGCCATAGATCGCGCGATCTCCTGTCTTGTCGTGTCCCATTCTGCCGAACCGCCCACACAGCAGTGCCGCCGCACCTGCTCGACTACTGTGTAGCCGTGCAATTCGACGTGACCATCGAAATCCCCAAGGGCCAGCGCAACAAATACGAAGTCGACCACGAGACCGGTCGCGTGCGCCTGGACCGCTACCTCTACACCCCGATGGGCTACCCGGCCGACTACGGCTTCATCGAGGACACCCTGGGTGAAGACGGTGACCCGCTCGACGCCATGGTGTTGCTGCCGCAACCACTGTTTCCCGGGGTGCTGGTGGAGGCGCGGCCGGTGGGCATGTTCCAGATGGTCGACGAAGCCGGTGGCGACGACAAGGTGCTCTGCGTGCCGGCCGGCGACAAGCGCTGGGACCACATCCAGGACATCGGCGACGTTCCGGAGTGGGAACTCGAGTCCATCAAGCACTTCTTCGTGCACTACAAGGACCTGGAGCCCGGCAAGTTCGTCAAGGCCGCGGACTGGGTCGGCCGCGCCGAGGCCGAGGCCGAGGTGCAGCGTTCGGTGGAGCGGTTCAAGACCAGCGGGCACTGACCGACATCCTCGACCGCTAGTGTCGCGACGGTGACGGACGGCGCGGGTACCCCCGCAGTGTCGGCGGGACCGGTCACCCGCGGCAGCGTCGCCCGGGTCGGCACGGCCACCGCGGTCACCGCGTGCTGCGGCTACGCGGTGGTCTACCTGGCCGCACGCCATCTTGCGCCCAGCGGCTTCTCCGTCTTCGCCGTCTTCTGGGGAGCGTTCGGCCTGGTCACCGGCGCCGCCTCCGGCCTGCTGCAGGAAACGACGCGCGAGGTGCGCGCAATGCAGTACCTCGACGTGCTGCCCGAGCGGCCCCGCACCCGCCCGTTGCAGGTGGCCGGCCTGGTCGGGCTGGTCTCGGCCGTCCTGATCGCCGGCAGCTCACCGTTGTGGAGCGGGCGGGTGTTCGTCGCGGACCGCTGGTTGTCGGTGGCGCTGCTCAGCGTCGGGCTGACCGGATTCTGCCTGCACTCGGCCCTGCAGGGCATGCTGGCCGGCACCAACCGATGGGGGCACTACGGGGCGCTGATGGTGACCGACGCCGTCATCCGGGTGGCGGTCGCCGCGGCCACCTTCGTGATCGGCTGGGGCCTGGCCGGGTTCCTGTGGGCGACCGTCGCGGGTTCGGTGGCGTGGTTGATCATCCTGGCCGCCTCGCCCGCGGCACGCAGCACGGCACGGCTGCTGACCCCGGGCAGCCCCGCCGCCTTCCTGCGCGGCGCCGCACACTCGATCACCGCCGCCGGAGCCAGCGCGATCCTGGTGATGGGCTTCCCGGTGCTGTTGAAAGTGACCTCCGCCGAACTGGGCACCGAAGGCGGTGTGGTGATCCTGGCGGTCACGTTGACCCGGGCGCCGTTGCTGGTGCCGCTGATGGCCATGCAAGGCAACCTGATCGCACACTTCGTCGACGAGCGCGGCCACCGACTGCGGGCGCTGGTATCCCCGGCGCTGCTGGTCGCCGGGATCGGCGGGATCGGGGTGCTGCTCGCCGCCGTGGTGGGCCCGTGGCTGCTGCGTTTCGCGTTCGGGTCGCAATACGCAACCAGCAGTGCACTGCTGGCCTGGCTGACCGCCGCCGCCGTCGCGATCGGGTTGTTGACGCTCACCGGATCCGCCACCGTCGCGGCCGCCCTGCATCGGGCGTATTCGCTCGGGTGGGTCGGCGCGACGGTGACCTCGGGGCTGTTGCTGCTGCTGCCGACCGCATTGCAGACCCGCACCGTGGTCGCGCTGCTGTGTGGACCCCTGGTGGGGATCGCCGTCCACCTGCTTGCGCTCGGGCGCGGCGCACGCGTCGGCACCTGATCGCGGCCTGCCCGGCGTGTACTTTGTGGCTTGACATGGGTTCTGAAACGCATGACGTGTGGATCGTCGTCCCCAACTTCAACGAAGGCGCTGTCATCGGTGCGGTGATCAGCGAACTGCGATCGGTTTTCGACAACGTCGTCTGCGTGGACGACGGCAGCTCCGACGGCAGCGGTGAAATCGCCCGGCGGGCCGGCGCTCACCTGGTGCGTCATCCGATCAACCTGGGTCAGGGCGCGGCCATCCAGACCGGCATCGAGTACGCCCGCGCGCAGCCCGGCGCCGCGGTGTTCGCGACATTCGACGCCGACGGTCAGCACCGCGTCAAAGACGTGGCCACGATGGTCGCGCGGATCAAGCGGGGCGACGTCGACGTCGTGATCGGGACCCGTTTCGGCCAGGCGGTGGCCACCCGCCCGCCGTTGCTGAAGCGGATCGTGTTGCAGACCGCGGCCCGGCTGAGCCGGCGCGGCCGCCGGCTCGGGCTCACCGACACCAATAACGGCCTGCGGGTCTTCAACAAGACCGTCGCCGACGGGATGAACATCACCATGAGCGGCATGAGCCACGCCACCGAGATCGTCATGCTGATCGCCGAAAACCGCTGGCGCGTGGCCGAAGAACCGGTCGAGGTGCTCTACACCGACTACTCCAAGTCGAAGGGGCAGCCGCTGCTCAACGGCGTGAACATCATTTTCGACGGGTTCCTGCGCGGGAGGATACGACGGTGAACTGGATTCAGCCGCTGCTGATCGGCGCCATCATCGCGCTTTTAATGTTCCTGCTGCGGTCGCGGCGCAGCGCCCGGGCGCGCGCGTGGGTGAAGGTGGGCTACGTCCTGTTCGTGCTGCTCGGTGTCTACGCGGTGCTCCGTCCGGACGATACGACGGTGGTCGCGCACTGGTTCGGGGTGAACCGCGGCACCGACCTGATGCTCTACGCGCTGATCATGGCGTTCAGTTTCACCACGCTGAGCACCTACATGCGGTTCAAGGATCTGGAACTGCGCTACGCGCGCCTGGCGCGGGCGATCGCGCTGGAAGGCGCGCAACCGCCCGATGCCAGCGTGGGTTCGTCGCCGCGAGAGTGAATTCAGCCGCCCGCCCCGGCGGGCTCAACTCCCGTGCTTGTGCCGGAAATATTCCACCGTGCGCCGCACCCCGTCGGCTAACCCGACCTGCGGTCGCCAACCCAAAATCTCTGCCGCCAAACCGATGTCGAGGCAGGAGCGCTTCAGGTCACCTAGCCGCGGCGGATGGAACTCCGGGTCGTCGGGCCCGCCCACGGCGGCGGCGACCGCGGTGTGCAGTTGGCGATCGGAGGTTTCGACTCCGGTGCCCACGTTGAACCGCTGCCCGCCGCCCTGCTCGCCGGACGCCTTGACGAAGGCGTCGACGACGTCATCGACGAAGACGTAGTCGCGGGTGTTGGAGCCGTCACCGAACACCTTGGTGCTGCTGCCCTCGAGCAACGCCTGGGCGAAGATCGCGACCACGCCGGCCTCGCCGTGCGGGTCCTGGCGCGGACCGTACACGTTGGCCGGCGCGATGTGCGAACAGTCCAGGTCGTACAGGTGCCGGAAGGTGTTCAGGTAGATCTCCCCGGCCACCTTGCCCGCGGCATAGGGCGAAAAAGGATCGGTCGGCACCGTCTCGGGCGTCGGGTACTGCGGCGGGATGCCGTAAATCGACCCCCCCGAGGAGGTGTGCACGACCTTGCGTACCTGTGCGCGACGCGCCGCCTCGGCCAGCCGGATGGTGCCGATCACGTTGACCGAGGCGTCGAACTGCGGGTTGGCCACCGAGTGCCGCACGTCGATCTGGGCCGCCAGGTGGAACACCACCTCGGGGCGGTGTTCGTCGAAGATGGGCTGCAGGTCCGAGGTCACGATGTCGGCCTCGACGAACGTGTGCGCCGGCTCGTCGAGGAGATGCTCGAGGTTGGTCGCCCGGCCGGTCGCGAAGTTGTCCAGGCCCACCACCGTGTGACCGTCGGCCAGGAGACGGTCGACTAGCGTCGAGCCGATGAAACCGGCAGCCCCGGTGACCAGTGCGCGCACCGGCCCACCATACCGAGTGGCGCGGGCGGTCATCGTCGCCGCAGGTGTGCTGATCGCGGTGCAGCTGGCAATCCGCGCGGCGCTGGCGTTCAGCGGCTATTTCTACTGGGACGATCTGATTCTGATCGGCCGCGCGGGCAGCCACAGTCTGGTGTCCCCGTCGTATCTGTTCGACGACCACGACGGGCACGTGATGCCCGGTGCGTTTCTGCTGGCCGGTGCGATCATCCGGCTGGCACCGCTGGAGTGGGCCGGGGCGGCGGTCAGTCTGGTGGTGCTGCAACTGCTGGCGTCGCTGGCGTTGCTGCGGGCGCTGCGGGTGATTCTGGGCTGGCGGCCGGTGTTGTTGCTCCCGTTGACCTTCGCGCTGTTCACCCCGCTGGGAGTGCCGGGGTTCGCGTGGTGGGCGGCGGCGCTGAACTCGCTGCCGATGCTGGCGGCGCTGGCGTGGGTGTGCGGTGACGCGGTGTTGCTGGTTCGCACCGGCAGGCAGCGTTACGCGCTGACGGGTGTGTCGGTGTATCTCGGTGGCCTGCTGTTCTTCGAGAAGGCCGCGGTGATCCCGTTCGTCGCCTTCGCGGTCGTGGCCCTCGCCGGTCATGTGCGCGCAGATGCGTCGCCGCTGCGGGCCGCCTGGCGGGCCGGCATCCGGCTGTGGGTGCCGTCGCTGGCGGTGACCGCCGGCTGGGTGGTGCTGTATCTGGTCGTGGTGAATCAGCGGCGATGGAGTTCGGACGTCGCGATGACCTGGGCCCTGCTGCGCCGGTCCGTCACGCACGGCATCGTGCCCGGTCTGGCCGGCGGCCCCTGGCACTGGGCGCGTTGGGCGCCGGCCTCCCCGTGGGCCACCCCGGGGACCGTGGTGATGGCGCTCGGATGGCTCAGTGTTGCTGCGGCGCTGGCGGTTTCGCTGATCCGCAAGCAGCGGATCGGACCGGTGTGGCTGATCGCCGCCGGTTACGCCGTGGCCTGCCAGGTTCCGATCTACCTGATGCGGTCGTCGCGTTTCACCGCCCTCGAACTGGCGCAGACCTTGCGGTATTTCCCCGACCTGGTGGTGGTGCTGGCGCTACTGGCCGCGATCGCGTTCGCCGCCCCCAACCGGCCGTCGGCGGCGTGGCTGGACACCTCGCGGCTCCGGACCGCTGCGACAACCGTTGTGGCGCTGCTCTTCTTGGCCAGCAGCCTGTACTCGACGTCGACGTTCGCGCAGGTATGGCGCGACAATCCGGCCGAGCCCTATCTGAAGAACGCCCGGGCCGGCCTGGCAATGGCGGACCCGACGGTGCCGTTGCTGGACCAGGAGGTGGACCCGATGGTCTTGCAGCGGGTGGCATGGCCGCAGAACCTGGCCAGCCAGCTGTTCGCTTTGCTTCGCGATCGACCTGAATTCAGTTCCGCCACAACACAATTGCGGATGTTCAACAGCAAGGGGCAACTGGTCAACGCCCGGGTGACCTGGGTGCGGACCATCAGGCCGGGGCCGGTCGCGCAGTGCGGCTACTTCGCCCAGCCGGACCGCCCGACGCGCCTGATCCTGGACGGTCCGCTGCTGCCGGCCGACTGGACTGTCGAGTTGCACTACCTGGCCAATACCGACGGCTCGATGATGCTGGCCCTGTCCGACGGGCCAGAGGTGAAGGTCCCGGTGCATCCCGGACTCAACCGCGTCTATGCCCGGTTGCCGGGTGCCGGCGATGCGATCACGGTGCGGGCCAACACCGCTGCACTCGCGCTGTGTCTGGCCTCCGGGCCGGTGGGGTTTCTGGCGCCGCTGTGAGCGCCCAGCCCGGAAACTTCGCGGCGCGTCGCCGATCCGGTGAAGTGTGGAGCCGCCTAGGAGAATCGAACTCCTGACCTATTCACATATTGACGTAGAACGATAGCGTTCAAGAGAGTCCGCTAAGATATTGCAGCGCAACGTGATACACGATTCATCGTCCGCTAGCGTGCCCACGGATCCGGGGTGATTTAGGGGCGTTTGTATCAGGAAAGTGGAGACCCGTCTATTTTGTCGGTGCCTTTCATTACAGTCACCCACATGAGCACCGACATCAGCGTCCAGACCACCACATTCGGCGGTTCCGGCCAGCCGTCGCACTACCTCCCTGGCCCCAGACCAGAGAAACTGCCGATTTCGGCGAAGGTCTGGGACGTCGCCAAGGACTACGGCAAGGAGTCGGAGGCGGTCGTGGTGGCCTTGTACGAGGCCGTCATGCGACTGGAGTCGGCGTTGACAGCAGACTAGGACGGCCCTACCCCCCAGGTGGCACCGCGCGCAAACATCTCGCGATTGCGCTTATCCAGCTTCTCCCACCGCTTCTCGTCGCGAGGCTCCGCTCCCTGCTGGAACGCCAACTTCAGTACATCCTCGATCATGACCCGGCCGGTCGGTATGTGCCCCTTGCCGAGTGCCGAGCAGTGAAGATGTGGACGCACTTCATGCGACGACGAAATCGGGTGCCAGTGATATTCGTATTGGGGGGTGCCATCGATCAGCAGGTCGTACATGTAGCCCGTCGTGGTGACCTTCCACGGACCCCGGTCACGATCGTCGGAGGCGACGATTTTGTATCGCATACTCACACTCAGGCCCAGCTTGCCGGCGGCGCGGAGTCCGACGACCTCGCCGTTGTTGAGGGTGAGAACACCCTCTTCGCCTGCCCTGTAGTTGTCGGCGGTGACCTTGCCGTCGAGGAACATACCGAGGGCGGCCTGGATCGGCGCGACAAACGCCTTAACTGCTTCGGCCTGAGTCCTACCGGCCACTCGGACGAAGCATGGCGACCTTCATCACGTCAGTGTCGGAGTCATCCGCATAGGAGCCGTTGTCCCAACGCCGCGCGAACGTCGCGCCATCAATGCCGAGCAGACGGTGAGCAGCTTGATCGAAGATCTTCCACGATCCGTCTGCGCTGATCTTCTGAAACTTGACTGCCATACTCACACCCCCTCTGTTCGTAACGATAGCTTTGTTTCTCGTAGCGTCGCATGTACCTCTGACAACTATATCTCTCCCGGCTATTTCGACCTGCCGGTTCGTGTCAAAACGCGCAGGTGGGCGGGCCGGGGGGCGGCTCGGCGAACCGGGCTTGCGTCGCGTCTGCGCCTTCTATTCCGTGATACCGCTGTGGATTATCCGCGCCCGCCTGGCTAGGTCCTCGCGCGCTTTCCTGCCCTGCTTCTTCGGTAGGTCGTTGTCGACGACTAGGGAATGGGCGACGTCGCGAGGGTGTGACTGTTCGGTGTCAGGGTATGGGTCGAACGCCACGCCGAGGCAGACCTCCCGGACATCCTTCACCAGCATCGAGAAAACTCCATTCTTGGGTTCCCGCTTGACATCCGCCCAACTGAGTCCGTGTTCGGCGAGAATTCGGTCTCGATAGCAAGAGATGCCGTCGTCATCAAAGCGCACTGCAGCCACGGTGATCGACACCTTCTTCGTTCCCTGGTCGGTCACTGTCCAGTGTTCGTGAGGGATGCTTGGCGAATATCGGTACAGCACTTCCTCTGGGCCGATCTGAGGATCGTCAGCCTTCACCGCGGAATCAGTTGATGTTGAACTCCTGCACTGATCTTCTCGAGGAAGATGCGCGAATCATCGAGTGCGACTCCTAGCAGTCGAGGCCCGTCAGTCTGGCCTTTGCTGACTGCGAGTTCATGATCAAACGCTTCACGACCATCGGCCCAGTAGCCACGAAACGCCAGTTCACCATCCTCAAATGCGATTGTGAGTTGGTCACCATCAACGAGCCAGACGACATGCAGTCCGCCGTCGGGGAGCGGCGAGAACTGCGGCGTTGCAAGCCCATCAGCGTGTGTGAGTGCCTTGATCAAGGAGACCGCAAGGTTCGCGACTGCGGTGTGCACCGCGCGGCCGCTGGCGCCGTCCCAACCTCGGGGCAGCCGCGTTAGCTTGGCCAGCTCGCTCTGTGCGTACACGATGACTTCTGACCGCGTCGGGTGGGAGACTTGCGGTTGTCCGGGCTGGGCGGCCCACCATCGAATATGCGCATCTTGAATAAACGTCGGCACAGTTCTGGGCGACGAAGTGATTGGCGATTGTTCAATTACTGGCATCGGTCTTTCCCCATTCGATGTGCATGCCCTCCGTTGTGACGTGGTCAAACATCATTACGCCTTCCCTATGTGCAACATCAAGGGCGGCGAAGACGTCCACTGAAGAAAGTTCGGCGTCTATCGCAACTATCGAGTTGATCTCAAGTTGCAGCTCATTCTCGTCAGCAGGGTAACCGAGCGATATTGTCTGCCGCCCAAACGGTTGGCCGTCCGTCTCGCTGAGTTGGCGCTCCATCTGGACCCTGGTTGCGACATGACCGTCGAGAGTGAAGGTGGTCGAGAGCGCATCAATCACCCGCGGTACATCAGATGCGCCGGCTACCGCGATTCGGTTGAAGAAGGTCACCTCTGCGGCACTTGGCCGGAGAACGCCAAATCCCGCACCTTCTATGTAACGCTCGAAGTCGCTCCAGATAGACGACAACTCAGCACGTAACACGTCATAGCGCGGATACGGGTTATCACCCTGTTGCTTACGCCAATTGATCAGTAGGCGGTCGTGTTGCACCTGAATGAGTAGTGATTCGTCCTCGGTCAAAACCCACAACCGAATCGGTGCGACCGAGTTGCCGAATTGGAACATGAAGTTGGCCGGCCCCAGTGGTGGCAGAGCTACCTGTTCCTGAACTTTCGGGAAACGCTCTCGCCATCTGTCGACCAGGCGCACCAACGCGACCGTGTCAAGACCAGGCAACTGCAGAAAGTGAATGCCCGCGGCCACCTCGATCACCGGCGGCAGTTTGAACGAGGGGAGAGCTTGTGCAATGGCCACGCCCCCCATTGTGCAATGTTAAGGCAGCGGTGGGACGGTTGTGACCAGCGACACTGGCGTCATCGCCGGCAGCAGCGTGATCGCTAATGCCGACCAGTGAGGACCGAATCGAGTCCCGTGGCATCAGATTGTGTATCCGGGTATGCCTCTGACGGATTGGCGTTGGCGTGGGAGTTGGGCGGTCATGGCGGTGTCGATCATGTCTTTGGACGTGGCTGTCGCCGAGGATGAAGACTTGGACGAGCCGGAGCGCAGCAGAGCCCGAAAAGTGCTTGACGGCCTGCTGTCAGGAGGCTCAAAAATCGCAATCACAGCCCTCGGTGGCGCCGGCGGCCACATTCTGCACAGCTGAGCGGCCACTGACTCCGAGGTAACAATCTCCCGAGTTATCACCGGAGTCTTAGACCGATGTGTCCGGCCCTGGAGCGAGACTGACCGCATGGCAATCAAGGTGCAACTGATAACAGGCGAACCGCCCCTGAGCTTCGACACCGGGACAGGTTGGAGGTAGTCGCCGGCGGCGTCCTGAAAATTAGCAAGGCAGACCGCGAGACCCTCTACATCAGTCCCGCGCAGTGGGTGACCGTCGAGGAGACTCGGGGGCCAGTCGCAATGCCAGTGGTTGGTCACGCAGATCCGGGTCCGGAAGATTCCGCGTTCTAGTGTCGGCCGAGCCCGCTTCCGACAAGCGCCTTGAATTGGCCTATGCCGTAGCGCAGGAACGGCTGAAGCTGCAGGACGCCACGCTAGCGAACACGCGAACCAGGGCGAGCAATCTGCTCGCCACTACCGCGCTGTTTATCTCCTTTTCAGCCGGGGTCGGCTTGATCCAGAGCGATCCGGACTCAGAGTCCGCGCTTTGTTCCGGCATAGCCCTGATCCTCTTGCTGGTCGTGGTCGCTCTAGGTATCAGCGTGCTGGTGGTCGTGTGGCCGGCCAAGATGTGGTGCTACACCCCGTCAGCTTCGAAGATCATGGCCAGGATTGCGGCGGGAGATGACGAAGCAGCTATCCGCCGGTACGTCATCGATGCAATGATCACCGGAGCCGAGGCTAACCACGACATGCTCGAACTGAGACAGAATGCGTTCCGTTGCGCGGTCGTGCTGCTCGTAGTCGAAGTCGTACTGCTCCTTTGCGCTATCGCCCTCCACTGAAGGACCGCACGTGACTGACCATTGGGACAACAAGAGCAAGCGCGAAGAGATCGAACGAAGGAAGGCAGAGGCCGCCGAGCGTAAGAAGGCCGAGCTCGCGCAGGAACGAGATCGCCGTGAGCGTGAAATCGAGGAACGCCGAAGTCGGCGCGATGGGGACAAATAACGCGCGTTGTCTTGCCCGACGCTGGATTATCTTTGGAGGGAGCCCGCATGCAGTTCGACGAGTTACGCACACTCATCACCGCATCCAGAAACTCTGACTGGCATCGAATCCGTTCGGGCCCAACGTATCGTGACAGCTTCGCGACTTGGAGCAGCCCCGCCGACGGATCGGCCGGTTGCGAGGTTCACGGTCACACGTACGTTGCGGTCTACAAGCCGGACATCGACATCACCATCGCATTCGGGCGAGAATCCGGTTTGATGTCGCGCGATCTGAAATTCGGGTGGGCGGAGTTTCCAGATCCCAAGGTGTCCATGCACGATGCCGACGTGTTCTGGCGGGGGTCGCTCGTTGATCGAGTCAACTTCGTATACGTTGACGGCGGACGCTGCGCCCTACCGCTCGGACTCGGACACCAGGGCCTCGAGATCACCCGACATGAGTTCGCGGTGGCCCGCCTGATCGATGCGTTGGAGAGCGGCGATCGCTTTGACACGTACGCGTCGGGTGTGCCCTACGAGTTCGTCGACTGATCAAGTCCCCCGAGCCCGCATGACCGAACCACCGACCCCCTCACCGGTTCCCGACGAGCACCTAGAGGAATGGAAATCATCGGCGCTATTGGCCCGGTCATGCCGACTCGTGATGCAGAGAACCGTCGACCCGGTACCAGGCAGCGCACTCGCTACCGCAGATCTTCATTACCCGCATGAGAAAGTCTCGGCGTGGACGCGCGAGTACTTGTTGGCTGCGGGTGACTCTCTCGGTTTCTGGGCCGATCACTTCTCTCCGTACGAGTTCGCCCCGGATGCGGCGCACGAGGTGCCGTACCGGTCGTATCTGCTGCTGGGACGTGCTGGTCTGGAAGCCGCCGCCCATGCGCTTTGGCCGCTCAGCTCGCCTATCTCCGAGGACTGCGCCAGTCGCCATGTCCGCTTGCTGCACCGCGACTTTCGTTACCATCGCCAGGCTCTCCGGGCAGGTGTGCGCGACGAGTCCTATATCCAGTCGCGGATCAACAACCTTGAACGGCGTGCTCGCGACTCGCCGCTGCCGCTGCGGCCGGCGGATAATCCGCCCGGGTACGAAGGGCTCATACGTCATGCGGCGCAGCATGTTCAGCGCGATCCCGACGAGTGGGCCTACATATGGAATGCCGCTAGCGGCGCGGCGCATGGACAGAATTGGTTTGGCATTGAGGGGTACGAGCTGCACAGCCGAGATGAGTACGAGCCTGGGTACTTCCGGATTCAGCGTCTCCCCGATCCCGAGTTCATTACAGCGACAATGGACGCGGCGTCGCTCTGTGTCCTGGCCGGGACGCACAGGTGGCTGTCCCTCGGTGGTCACCCTGATGAGCTGTACAGGCAAGCACTGCAAGGCATTTCGGACCGGATGCCGAAGGGCCGCTAATGTCCATGTCCATCGGAAGAAATCCCGCCATAGTCCCGTGCAATTGCACGGATGTGCTTGCCCGTCCAGATCTTGGACCACAGTTTGCGTCCGATCTCAGTCTTGGTGAAAACCCCCAGATCGCGTCCCCTGCAGCGATAACACCGGCCGCAAGCAGGTGTGTTCCCAAGCCACACGTATCCAATGTGACGCGCTCCCCGGTGCGCAGTCCGCCGACTCGCCGCTCGGCGGCGTGAAGACTACGGAACGCGTCGTGAAACTCTTCAGTGACGTTAAGCGGACCGACCGTAGTCCGGCCCGGTTTTCTGAGGGTGACTTCGAGTTCCTTGACCGTGTTGCTGGTGCGCATTGGGATCGCGTGCGGGTGTTGCTCGAGCGGTGGTTCGCCGAGCATCCGAGCGACGCCAAGCGTGACCTCTACAGCAGGTTCACCGATCACGACAGCGGTCAGCACCTGGGGGCTTGGTGGGAGCTGTATATCGCTAGCTTGTTCCGGCACTTGCGGTATGACGTTGTCGCACACCCCATTATCGAAGGATCTAAGGGCAAGCCCGACTTCCTTATGACGAAGCCAGGAGCTTCTTTCTACATCGAATGCGTGGTCGCCGGCACCGGGGGGACACGCGGCAACGTTGAATGGATCTACGACTGCATAAGCGATGTTGAGACTCGCGACTTTCTCGTCGGTGTCGAGCGCGTCGAAACCGGTACCAAGAAACCGAAACGGAGAGATGTCACCCGACCTATCGCGCAGTGGCTCGCGTCGCTTGACCCTGACGATATTCTCTCGAAACCGGGAGAAGAACTGCCTCGCAGGACGATTCCGATACGCGACTGGTCACTGGAGCTGGTTGCCTACCCGACTAGGCCTGATGCAAGACATAAGGGCGGCCGGATAATCGGCACACTGCCCGCAGTCTTCGGCTTCCCTGCCAACACAATTGATCGCATCCAGGAGAAGATCACTAAGAAAGGGCGGCGTTACGGTAATAGCCCGCTGCCGCTGCCGCTGATCGTAGCCGTGTTGGAGGGAACCGGATGGGTGGATGAGGATGAGTTCGGCGACGCATTGTTTGGCCGCAGGGAATTTCAATGGAATGAGGGCGACGCCGCGTCGATACGTCAAGTGCGACGACGCGATGGCTACTTCCGTGGTGATTGGAAAGACGATGACGACCAGCGTGGAATTCGCGTATCGGCTGTGCTGATCGGATCCAACCTTCGGTATTGGAGAATCGCAACAGATTTACCCCGCTTATGGCTGAATCCATGGGCCGCAACCCCAATCAACAACCGCGACGGCTTCGCTACCACCACAGCACTTGAGAGCGGGCAGTTCGTAGAAAGCGCGGCAACGCTCGATGCGTCGTCAGTATTCGATCTCGAACCCGACTGGCCATCTTTCCCTACGAAGCGCTTCGATGATGAATAAGCCGAGTGCCATGGCGGGCGCACCCAACCTGCCGTCATGAGCGCCGTACACACTGGGCGACGCCGAAAAATCTCGAATGGTCGAAGGGGCAGTGACCGTTGTTCTCGTACGGCGCCAACCTCGCGCCCTCATGTTCTTGAGCCCAGGCGTCACGGGCCGCCAGGAACCTCGCGAACGCCGCCCTCCACGTCCGCTCAGTCCGATACCGAACACCCTGAAAGGGTCTGCTGCACCGTCAGGTGACAGTTTTGACCTGACCCACCTGTTGGGTTCCATTTTCGGTGACTAACTGACGGCGGTGAGGGTGTTGTTGGTGAAGGATAGTTCGTATTCGACCGGGGTGCGGTAGCCGAGCGCGGAGTGGCGGCGTCGGCGGTTATGGAAGATTTCGAGGTAGTCGAAGATCGCGTTGGCCAGCTCGACGCGGGTCTTCCATTTCTGGCGGTCGAGCAGCTCGATTTGCATCGAAGACCAGAAGCTCTCCATCATGGCATTGTCCAGCCCGTCGCCGATCGTCCCAAAGGACGGCAAAAGCCCCGCGGCGCGGATCTTCTCGCCGAAAACCCAAGAGGTGAACTGGGTTCCGTGATCAGCGTGAACGATGCCACCGGGTGATGGGCGGCGGTTGCGGATGGCCATGTCCAACGCATTGACCACCAAAGTCGCATCGGCCTTCGAGTCCATCGACCAGCCCACGATGCGGCGGCTGAACGCATCCAGGACAGCACAGCAGTACAGCCATCCTTCCCGGGTCCTGTGTTGGGTGATGTCGGTGACCCACAACTCATTTGGCGCCAGCCGGTGGAACTTGCGGTTCACCAGATCATCGGCGGTCACTACGCCGCGCAACCGTTTGACCCGGATCGGACCGGGCAGGCCGTAGATGCCGGCGAGCGTCATCAGGACCGAAACCGTGCGTTGACCGCGCTCATCGAAAATCCCCGGCTGTGCTCGCCGAAATTCCTCACCTGTGAGCAGCGGTCAGTGTAGTTGTTGGCGGGTGCCGGTGGTTGTTCGGCGCAGGGTTTCCGCGGCGGCGTGGTGATCGCGTAGCCGGTAGGACTCACCGTCGAGGTTGATGACTACGGAGCGGTGCAGCAGGCGGTCGAGCATGGCGGCGGCCACGGTGGTCAGGATACGGGCGCGGCATGACGGTCAGCCTTTCGTACAGGCCGCCAGTTAGTCACCGAATCTGGAACCCAGACGGTGGGTCAGGTCAAGATGTCACCCATCCGTGCAGCAGACCCAAGTATGGCGCCGGCCAGCTAGGCGCGCTGCGGGTGACTGAGCTTCCGACGTCGCGGGCCAACGCGCACATTCAGGGCGTGGCGGCAACGACAACGTCTCAGGCCGGCTATCTGCGGATAATTCTGCGCGGGATGTTCTCGTTGGCCGTGCGCTTTGACGTCCTGGCGGTGAATCCGATCGTGGAGACCAAGACCGCGAAGCTGCACAGGAAGCCAGCCCGCGCGATGACACCCGCCGAGTTCGAGCGAGTGCGGGCCGCGGTCGACGCGTACGCAAGCCGCGAGGGGCATGGCGGCCCGAAGCCCGGCCGACTGCTGCCGGCGTTCATCGAAGTGCTGGCCGCGACCGGCGCACACCCGAGTCAGGTGCTGGCATTGCGGTGGTCAGATGTCGATCTGCTCGCGGACCCCCCGACTGTGACAATCTCGGGCACCCTGGTCGACCACCAACGGATCCCAGGCAAGGGGCTGCACCGCCAGGAAGCCCGCAAGGGCGACGCTCCGGAGCATACCGTGGTGCTGCCCCAGTTCGGCGTGGAGGCCTTCACGGTACTCCTGGGCGAGACGGCCCGTCCGGGCCGGTGTTCGCCAACAGGGAGGGCGGCTGGATGTCGCTTTGCAATCTGCGGCGGGCGCTACGGACCGCGCTGCCCGCAGATCTTCGGTGGGTCACACCGCACTCGTTTCGCCGCACGGTGGCCACCGTGGTCCGCGACGACCTGGGCCGGCGTTAGCGCAGCAGCAACTGAGCCACTCGAAGCTGGCCACCACCGAAGCGCATTACCTGCAGCGTCACATTCGCGGCCCGGATGTGCGGAACACGCTGGACAGATTCGCGTCGGGGAAAGTGGCGGCTGAAAGTATCAGGAAAGTATCAGGTGGACCGGGTTCTCATGGGTCCAGCGGTTCTGTGTAGCTGCATTTCCGCTGGTAGATGGAGCCGCCTAGGAGAATCGAACTCCTGACCTATTCATTACGAGTGAATCGCTCTACCGACTGAGCTAAGGCGGCGGTGCCCTGTCGCGGGCGGGACGAGTCTACGTGGCTACCGTAGCTCCTGCCCAATCGTGGCCACCATGGCGTCGACGGCGAACTTGGGCTTGACGTTGATCGCCAGCGCCTCGCGGCATTCCAGCACGGCCTCCGCACAGCGCAGCAACCGCTCGGGGCTGGCGTGCGCGGCCAGCGAACCCACTCGCTCAGCCATGTCGGGATGGTTGGGCCGCACCGACCCGGCGCCGGCCGAGACCAGCACCGCATCCCGGAAATACGAGGCCAGGTCCATCAAGGCCCGGTCCAGAGCATCGCGTGAGGCGCGGGTGTGCCGAGACTTCTGCCGTCGCTCCAGGTCCTTGATCGCCCCGGCGGAGCCACGGATCGCGCCGGCGGCGCCTTTGCCGGTCCCGCCCGCCCCCAGCGCCGTACGCAGTTCCTCGGTCTCGGCTTCGGCGCGCTCGGCGGTCAGGGCGACGGCTTCTGCTTCGGCGGCGGCCACCAACTCCTCGGCGGCGGCGTAGGCCCCCGACCGTCGGGCGGCGTCGCGGACCAACTCCAGCGCCTGCTGTCGCCGCGTGCGGGCGTCGGGGTCGGTGGCGAGCCGCCGTGCCCGCCCCACGTGGCCGCCGCTGACCGACGCCGCCCAGTTCGCGGTCGCGGCATCGAGGCCGTCGCCTCCGATCAGCACCTGGGCGATGGCCTCGGTCGACGGGGTCACCAGCGCGACGTGCCGGCACCGGGAGCGCAGCGTGATCGCGATGTCCTCCGGATCCACCGAGGGGGCGCACAGCAGGAATACCGTGGACGGGGGCGGCTCTTCGACGACCTTGAGCAGCGCGTTGGCGGCACCCTCGGTCAATCGGTCGGCATCTTCGATCACCACGATCTGGTGGTGCCCGGTCGTCGGTCGCCGCGACGCGATCTGCACGATCGCGCGCATCTCGTCCACACCGATCGACAGGCCTTCCGGAATCACCCGCCGCACGTCGGCGTGGGTGCCCGCCATCGTCGTCGTACAGGCTCGGCAGTCGCCGCACCCCGGATCTGCCGAGGAGGTGCACTGCAGCGCCGCCGCGAAGCACAAGGCGGCCACTGAACGGCCGGAACCCGGCGGACCGGTGATCAGCCAGGCATGTGTCATAGTCCCGGCTCGCTGGCCTGCGTGACCCTGATCACCCTGGACAGTACGTCGGGCAGCCCGGGCAGCAGCCAGCAGCTCGTCCTCCACTACTTGCTGGCCTACCAGCCGCGTAAACACGCCCGTCATGATCGGCAACAGTAGTGAGCACCCCCGACAGATACCGATCAGCATCCGTTTCGCGACAGTTTCGTGACCTTCGGCCATCATCTGCCCACGTCGGACGACTTGCCGAAGCAATTTTTGGTTACCGGCCTGTCCCCGCTGACCGATACGGTAGTTGCGTGACCACGGCCGCAAGCTTCCCCAGGCGAATCAGCGCATTCGCCCGCTGGGTGATACGTACGCCGTGGCCGGTGTTCTCGCTGAGCATGCTGCAGGCCGACATCATCGGCGGCCTGTTCGTGCTCGGCTTCCTGCGCTACGGCCTGCCGCCCCGCGACCGCATCCAGCTGCAGGACCTGCCGCCGACGAACGTCACGATCTTCATCTGCTCGGTGGTGTTCCTGTTCCTCGCGGGATTCGCCTGGAACCTCAAGTTGCTGGTGCCGGTCTTCCGTTGGCAGCGCCGCGACAACCTGCTCGTCGAAGCCGACCCGTCCACTTCCGAATTGGCCCGCACCCGCGCCCTGCGGATGCCGTTCTACCGCACCCTGATCAGCGCGGGATCCTGGGCCGTCGGCAGCGTGGTGTTCGTCATCGCGAGCTGGTCGGTGGCCCGCCACGCCGCGCCGGTGGTGATGGTCGCCAACGCCCTGGGCGCCACCGCCACCGGAATCATCGGCTACCTGCAGTCCGAGCGGGTGTTGCGGCCGGTGGCGGTCGCCGCGCTGCGCAGCGGCGTGCCGGAGAACGTCCGGGCCCCCGGCGTCATCCTGCGCCTGATGCTCACCTGGGTGCTCTCCACCGCGGTGCCGCTGCTGGCGATCATCCTGGCCGTGGTGTCGGACAAGATATCGCTGCTGCACGCGTCGGCGGAGAGCCTGTTCAATCCGATCCTGCTGCTGGCGCTGGCGGCGCTGGCCATCGGGGCCGCCAGCACGCTGCTGGTCTCGATGTCGATCGCCGACCCGTTGCGCCAGCTGCGCTGGGCCCTGTCGGAGGTGCAGCGCGGCAACTACAACGCGCACATGCAGATCTACGATGCCAGCGAACTGGGGCTGCTGCAGGCCGGGTTCAACGACATGGTCCGCGACCTATCCGAGCGGCAGCGGCTGCGCGACCTGTTCGGTCGCTACGTGGGTGAGGACGTGGCACGCCGGGCACTCGAGCGCGGCACCGAGCTGGGCGGCCAGGAACGCGACGTCGCGGTCCTGTTCGTGGATCTGGTCGGCTCCACCCAGCTGGCCGCGACGCGACCGCCGGCCGAGGTGGTGCACCTGCTCAACGAGTTCTTCCGGGTTGTGGTCGAGACCGTCGGGCGGTACGGCGGATTCGTCAACAAGTTCCAGGGCGACGCCGCGCTGGCGATCTTCGGTGCGCCGATCGAACACCCCGACGGCGCCGGCGCAGCGCTGGCCGCGGCGCGCGCGCTGCACGACGAGCTCATCCCGGTGCTGGGATCTGCCGAATTCGGCATCGGGGTGTCCGCCGGCCGGGCCATCGCCGGCCACATCGGCGCCCAGGCCCGCTTCGAGTACACCGTCATCGGCGACCCGGTCAACGAGGCCGCCCGTCTTACCGAACTGGCCAAGCTGGAAGAAGGCCACGTGCTGGCGTCGGCGATCGCGGTAAGCGGCGCCCTGGATGCCGAGGCACTGTGCTGGGACGTGGGCGAGGTGGTCGAACTGCGCGGCCGCATCGCCCCCACGCAGTTGGCGCGTCCACTGAATCTGGCCGGGCTGGATCAGGTTTCGCCGCAAACCGAGCAGGTCGCCACGCAGGCGACCCCGTAACGGCCGGCGACTAAGTGCGCTTGGCGGCGCGCTTGGCCGGTGCCTTCTTGGCGGCCGACGTCGCCTTGCGTGCCGTCTTCTTCGCGGTCCGCTTCACCGGACCGCGGGCCCGCCGGTCGGCCAGCAATTCAGCGGCGCGCTCGTCGGTGATGGACATGACGTCGTCACCCTTGCGCAGGCTGGCGTTGGTCTCCCCGTCGGTGACGTAGGGGCCGAATCGGCCGTCCTTGATCACCATCGGCTTGCCCGACGCCGGGTCGGCGCCCAGCTCGCGCAGCGGCGGGGCCGAAGCAGCTTGGCGCCCGGACCGTTTCGGCTCGGAGTAGATCTTCAGCGCCTCGTCGAGGGTGATGGTGAACATCTGGTCCTCGGTGGTCAGCGATCGAGAGTCGGTGCCGCGCTTGAGGTATGGGCCGTACCGCCCGTTCTGCGCGGTGATCTCCTCGCCGGACGCCGGGTCCACCCCGACCACCCGCGGCAGCGACAGCAACTTCAGCGCGTCCTCGAGCGTCACCGTCTGCAGGTCCATGCTGCGCAGCAGCGAACCCGTCCGCGGCTTGGGACCCGTCGGCTTCTTGCCCTTCTTGGCCGGCGCGGCGTCGCCGTCGTCGTCCGGCGACTTCGGCAGGATCTCGGTCACGTAAGGCCCGTAGCGGCCGTCCTTGGCCACGATCTCGTGTCCCGTCTGCGGGTCCACGCCCAGCACCCGCCCCTCCTGCGGAGTGGCGAAAAGTTCTTCTGCCACATCCAGAGTCAGCTCGTCGGGAGTCAGCGAGTCGTTCAAGTTGGCCCGTTGCGGCGTCGGTTCGCCGTCGTCACCGGTCACCGTGCGTTCCAGGTACGGACCGTTCTTGCCGACCCGGACATACACCGGACGCCCCTGCGCGTCGTCGAACACCTTGATGGAGTTGACTTCTCGGGCGTCGATGCCTTCCAGGTTGACACCGACCAGTTTCTTCAGGCCGCCGGCGCGGGCCACCGAGTCGGGCACGCCGTGTTCGCCGCCGAAGTAGAAGTTGTTGAGCCAGTTGGTGCGTCGCTCGCTGCCCGAGGCGATGGCGTCGAGTTCGTCCTCCATCGCCGCGGTGAAGTCATAGTCCACCAGACGACCGAAATGTTGTTCCAACAGCCCGATTACGGCGAACGCCACCCAGGACGGCACCAGGGCGCTGCCCTTCTTGTACACGTAACCGCGGTCCTGGATGGTCTTGATGATCGAGGAGTACGTGGACGGACGGCCGATGCCCAGCTCCTCCAGCGCCTTGACCAGCGAGGCCTCGGTGTAGCGCGCGGGCGGGTTGGTGGAGTGCCCGTCCGGGGTCAGCTCGACGGCGTCCAACCGCTGGCCCGGGGTGAGTTGCGGCAGCCGACGTTCGGCATCGTCGGCCTCGCCGCCGGCCAATTCGTCGACGGTCTCCACGTATGCCTTGAGGAAGCCCGGGAACGTCAGGGTGCGCCCGGAGGCCGAGAAGATCACGTCCCGTTCTCCGGACCGGCCCTCGATGCGCAGGCTCAGCGTGGTGCCGCGCGCGTCGGCCATCTGCGATGCCACCGTGCGCTGCCAGATCAGCTCGTACAGCCGGAATTCGTCGCCGTCGAGTTCGCGGCGCACCGCATCGGGTGTGGCGAATGTCTCACCGGCCGGCCGGATCGCCTCGTGTGCCTCCTGGGCGTTCTTCACCTTGCGGGTGTACTGGCGCGGCGACGGCGACACGTATTCCTCGCCGTAGAGCTGGCGTGCCTGGTTGCGCGCGGCGCCGATAGCCGACTCCGACAGCGTCGTGGAGTCGGTCCGCATATAAGTGATGTAGCCGTTCTCGTAGAGCCGCTGCGCAATGCTCATGGTGCGCTCCGAGGAGAACCGCAATTTGCGGCCCGCCTCCTGCTGCAGCGTCGAGGTCATGAACGGGGGATACGGCCGCCGGGTGTAGGGCTTTTCCTCCACCGACGCCACGGCCAGCTGGGCGCCCTGCAGTCCGGTGGCGATCGCGGTGGCGCCCGCTTCGTCCAGGACGGTGACCTCGTCGGCCTTGCGGAGTTGGCCCAGCGAGTCGAAGTCGCGACCGGTAGCCACGCGCAGACCGTCGACGCTGGTCAGACGCGCCGCGAAGGTCGGCGGCTGCGCCTTGGGGTCCGACACGCTGGCGTCCAGCTTGGCCAGGATGTCCCAGTAGGAAGCGCTGCGGAACGCCATCCGGTCGCGTTCGCGCTGGACGATGATGCGGGTGGCCACCGATTGCACGCGGCCGGCGGAGAGTTTGGGCGCCACTTTCTTCCACAACACCGGGCTGACCTCGTAGCCGTACAGCCGGTCCAGGATGCGGCGGGTCTCCTGAGCGTCGACCAGGTCGATGTCCAGGTCGCGCGGGTTCGCAGCGGCCTCGAGAATGGCCGGCTCGGTGATCTCGTGGAAAACCATCCGTTTGACCGGGACGCGCGGCTTCAGGGTCTCCATCAGATGCCAGGCGATGGCCTCGCCCTCGCGGTCGCCATCCGTGGCCAGGTAGAGCTCATCGACGTCTTTGAGCAGGCCCTTCAGCTCGGTGACGGTGCTCTTCTTCTCCGGACTGATGATGTACAGCGGCTCGAAGTCGGCATCGACGTTGACCCCGAGACGGGCCCACGGCTCGGACTTGAACTTCGCCGGCACGTCAGCGGCGGCGCGCGGCAGGTCGCGGATATGCCCCCGCGAGGATTCGACGATGTAGTTGGATCCCAGGTAACCGGCGAGTTTGCGCGCTTTGGTGGGCGACTCGACGATCACCAATCGCCGGGTGCTCCCGTTCCTGCCGCTGCTAGCCCTCCGGTCAGCCACCTGCGCCTACGCTCCATCTCCTGTGTCGGTTCCCTGGCGGAACCGCCTTCGCGGGGAAGAATGACAGGTCGGCGCCCTGAAATTCCCGATAATCCGGTCCGTTGAGGCTCGCCGCCGTCCGTTCGCCCCCGCGGGCAACTGCCAATTTCGCACCAATAGGCGCGCCCGCGCAAACCGACCGGCTCTCCGCCGTGCCCCGGCAACCCGTCAAACGCGCGGCCACTGGCCGGCCGCCTCGGGGTCGTCAGGAGCTTCTCCGACGTTCTCTACCAGGCGCGATAGCCTGCGACGGCCACTGATCCGAAGCGCCGGGCGGGCTCCCCGGGTGCCGATCAGGGTTGGTGCGATCCCGACCCGCATCAGCGCCGACGCCAGCGGCGAATGTGTGTCCGGCGCGTGCGGATCCAGCCCGAGCAGGTAACGGTCGGCATCCGGTGCGCCGGCCGCCAGGATCCACGCCCGCAACTCCCGCGGGCCGGGCACCCAGCGCGGTGGCACGGTCTTGACCGCGCCGCGCGTCCACTCGGTGGCGATACTGCACAGCCGGGCATCCACCGCCGTCCGGACCAGCGGGTGGTTTTCGTCGGTCCGGGTGATCTCGGGGACCAACCCGGCCTCGGTGATCATGTCCGCCAGGGCGGCGGCCCGCCACGACTGCTCGACCACCACTGACAACCTGGCACCCGTGCCGACCATGACGATCTGACCGGGGGCAGCCAGCAGCCCGCACAAATCTTCGACCGCGGGCGGCACCGATTCCGCGGCGAAGAAGGAAAGCTGGCTCACGCCACAGACAGTAGGCCAGCCGGGGAGTCGGCGGCGGCTCCGCGCGCGGCGCGGCGGCACCGTGCTACGACGGCGGGGGGACGTGGGACGCAAGGCCCCGATGAAACGAAAACCCCCCGGCGGTTTCCGCGAGTGCGGGGCTGCGCCGGGGGGCTACGTCAGAATCTGCTCGGATTAAACGGAGCGGACTCCGGTGGCCTGGGGGCCCTTAGGGCTATGGCCGATCTCAAATTCGACCTTCTGGTTCTCTTCGAGGGTGCGGAAGCCCGTCCCCTGGATTTCCGTGTAGTGGACAAAGACGTCAGCGGATCCATCTTCGGGGGCGATGAAGCCGAACCCCTTCTCCGCGTTGAACCACTTCACAGTTCCCTGTGGCATTTCTCGATATTTCCTTCTCTTCTGGGTGCAGGGCACCGCTGTTCGGGTGCCCCGGGCCCGCTGCGACCGCCATACCTTCTCGGAGTCGCCGGAATTTCACCCGACAGATAACCTCGCAGGAACCGCGACCGCAACGTCGATCCTGCGAAAGTTTTACACGAACACAGAAGCTGCGACCGCACCCAGTCAACCACGTTCGTCGCGTCGGCGACAGCCTGAAGTCAGCGCAGGTCGCCCAATTTACGTCTGCGTCACCCGCGGACCCCGGGAGCGCACCACTACGACCCAGAAAGGCACGCGATGGCGAGCTTCGGCAGCGAACTGCTTGCCGCCGCCCTCGCCGGCACCGCAGCCGGCGAACATCCGCTGCGTCACGTCGCCGAATTGCCACCGCGACCGGGGCGTCCCGGGGCCTGGCCGCACTGGGCGCCGCCCGACGTGGTGCGTGCATTCACCGACCGCGGCATCCGCGCACCCTGGTCACATCAGGTGCAGGCCGCCGAACTGGCCCACGAGGGTCGTCACGTGGTGGTGAGCACTGGTACCGCGTCGGGCAAGTCGCTGGCCTACCAGCTGCCGGTGCTCAGCGCGCTGGCAACCGACCCCCGCGCGCGGGTGCTGTACCTGTCGCCGACCAAGGCGCTGGGTCATGACCAGTTGCGGGTAGCGCACGCCCTGACGGCAGCCGTGCCCGCTCTGGCCGATGTCGCACCCACCGCCTACGACGGCGACACCGCCGCCGAAGTGCGCCGCTTCGCCCGGGAGCGCTCGCGGTGGCTGTTCTCCAATCCCGACATGATCCACCTGTCGATCCTGCGCAACCACCCCCGGTGGGCGGTGCTGCTGCGCGGTCTGCGCTTCCTGATCGTCGACGAATGCCACTACTACCGCGGTGTTTTCGGCTCGAATGTGGCGATGGTGCTGCGCCGGTTGCTCCGCCTCTGCGCGCGCTATTCGTCGTATCCGACCGTGATCTTCGCCAGTGCGACCACCGACTCTCCCGGCACGACGGCCACCGAACTGATCGGTCAGCACGTCGTCGAAGTGCTCGACGACGGATCACCCCAGGGCGGCCGCACGGTGGCGTTGTGGGAGCCGGCGTTGCGCACCGACCTGCTCGGCGAGCACGGCGCCCCGGTGCGCGGGTCGGCGGGCGCCGAGGCGGCGCGGGTGATGGGCGACCTGATCGTGGAGGGAGCGCAGACGCTGACTTTCGTGCGTTCCCGCCGGGGTGCCGAGCTGACGGCGTTGGGAGCCCGGGCCCGGTTGGAAGAGGTCGCCCCGGAGCTGTCGTCGCTGGTGGCGTCCTACCGCGCCGGGTATCTGGCCGAGGACCGCAGCGCGCTGGAACAGGCCCTGGCCGACGGTCGACTGCGGGGACTGGCCACCACCAACGCACTCGAACTCGGTGTCGACATCGCCGGTCTGGACGCGGTGGTGCTGGCCGGGTTCCCGGGCACCGTCGCGTCGTTCTGGCAGCAGGCCGGCCGGTCGGGACGGCGCGGTCAGGGCGCACTGGTGGTGCTGGTGGCCCGCGACGATCCGCTGGACACCTACCTCGTCCACCATCCGGCCGCGCTGCTGGGCAAGCCCGTCGAACGGGTCGTGATCGACCCCACCAATCCCTACATTCTGGGTCCTCAACTACTCTGTGCTGCAACGGAACTGCCACTCGAAGAAGCCGAGGTCCGGTCGATGGACGCGGTGCGGGTGGCCGACGGACTGGTCGACGACGGACTGCTGAAACGCCGGGGCGGCAGGTACTTTCCCGCACCGGGCGTCGAACCCCATGGGGCCGTGGACATCCGCGGTTCCATCGGCGGCCAGATCGTGATCGTCGAAGCCGACACCGGACGTCTGCTGGGCAGCACCGGCGTGGGACAGGCGCCGGCCTCGATCCATCCCGGAGCGGTCTACCTGCATCAGGGTGAGAGCTACGTCGTCGACTCGCTGGACCTCGAGGACGGCATCGCGTTGGTGCATGCAGAGGACCCCGGCTATGCGACGTTCGCCCGGGAGATCACCGATATCGCGGTCACCGGATACGGCGAGCGGTCCGCGTTCGGTGCGGTCACCCTCGGTCTGGTGCCGGTGACGGTGACCCACCAGGTGGTCGGATACCTACGTCGACGGATCGACGGCGAAGTGATCGACTTCGTCGAACTCAGCATGCCGCAGAGTTCGTTGCCGACGGTCTCGGTGATGTACACCGTCGAGCCGGAAGCGTTGGAGGCGAACGGGATTGACCTCAGCAGGACACCCGGTGCGCTGCACGCCGCCGAGCACGCCGCGATCGGCCTGCTGCCCCTGGTAGCCAGTTGCGACCGCGGTGACATCGGCGGGCTGTCCACCGCGGTCGGTCCCGACGGGCTGCCGACGGTGTTCGTTTACGACGGCCATCCGGGCGGGGCGGGCTTCGCCGAACGCGGCTTTCACCGGGCGGCCACCTGGCTGGGTGCCACCGCCGCGGCCATCGAAGCCTGCGAATGCCCCAGCGGATGTCCGTCGTGTGTGCAGTCGCCCAAATGCGGCAACGGCAACGACCCGTTGGACAAGGCCGGCGCCGTGCTGGTGCTGCAAATGGTGCTGGCGGCGTTGGACGGTGGGGCCGCCCGGGCGGTGGGGTGAATCGGCCGCTGGGCCGCTTTGCGACACAGCCGGAAAGAATTGCTTTTCGATTCGGCGAAATGACCTTACAGTGCATTTATCCATTGCACGGTGATGGCGATCAGACACTGGCCGAGTCTGTCGACAATCGAGTCGGAGGTGTCGCATGTCTCATGTCAACGCGGCGCCCGGCACCATAGGCAGCACGGCCACCAACCTGGCCGGCATCGGTGCCACGATCAGCAGGGCCAACGCCGTGGCGGCGGCCCCGACGACGGGTCTGGTGGCCTCGGCCCGGGATCAGGTATCGGCCGCGGTTGCCGCGTTCTTCAACGGGCACGCGCAGGGATACCAGACGCTCGGCGCTCAGGCGGAGGCGTTCCACCAGGACTTTGTGCAGTTGCTCCGATCCGGTGCGGGCGCGTATGCGGCCGCGGAGTCCGACAACGTCGCCGCCACCGGCAGCACCGTTGCCGAGCCTGCCGTCACCACGAAACGCGAATCCGTCGGCCGCTCCGACAACCACGCCGCCGGCCACCGTCCGGAGGTCGCCGGCAGCACGATGGAGGGCAACCGCGGATCGGGCGCGCCCCCCGGCGGTGAGTCGAGAAGTGCGGCGACCGGTCTGATCGGTGTCGGCGCAGCGGGCCGAGTCGGGGTTCCGACCGGCGAGTCGGGCGGTCGTGCCACCCGGTGGCTGTCCGGTGCCGAGGCGGGCCGCCCCAGGATCGCCGGCCCCGCGCTCAGCGCCCGAAAGTCCGACAGCTCTCCGCTGTCGTCACCCAGCGGGTTGTCCGCACGACAACTCGCCGGACCGGTCGCCGACAGACCCCGTGGCGGCGCCACCGTGGTGATCCTCAACTCCCGCGGCGGCGGCAGCGGCGGCATGGCCCATGGTTGCCGGACGAGCATGGCCAGTCGCGGTTCCGGTGGAGCCGGAGGGGTCTATTGCCCGCCTGTTCCGACACCGCAATCGAGGGCAACCAATCGGCCCTAGGCCGAGGATCATCAAAAGGATTGCTGTGCAATCCCGGTGACTAATCCGTTGGACGGGCGACCGACCCCTCGACGGTCGACCTCCACGGATCCACTATTCGACGGTCTGCCAACACAAATCCGTCCACTCTGCTGAAACTCCAGCGCAGCAGAAACCTACCTGGCGTGAAGCCTCAATTGCAACACGACAAGCACCCATTTTACGAAGTCTATTCAGACAAACCCGTCAGACGGTATGACAAACAAGTTGGCAATAAACCGAGATATGTTGCAGGGGCGTGAAATACCTACCCGCGCACTCAACTGACCGCCGGTCATAGAACGACCGTTGCGTGACGACCGGGATGCGCCGGGGCTGCGGGACAACGGTTTTGACGTCGTCGTCAGCATGACGGGCGCCGCGCGGTACGGGTAGACCCACGCCCCGCGGGCGCACACTGTATCCGCTTTTGCTGCAACACTATTACGCAGCAAACGCAACGATGGCTCCCGGCCGGCGCCACCCCCCGGCGGTGTCCGTGGCCGATCACCGGATCAGTAAACTGCGCCTATGGGCCACGACTGGTTGCTCGTGGAGACGCTGGGAGACGAGCCCGCCGTCGTAGCGCAGGGGCGTCAACTCAAGAACCTCGTCCCGATCACCTCGTTCCTGCGGCGCAGCCCGTATCTCGCGTCGATCAAGACGGCGATCGCCGAGTCGGTGCAGACCGGCCAGGCCCTCAGCAGCATCACCCCCAAGAGTGACCGCGTCATCCGCACCGAACCGGTGGTGATGTCGGACGGCCGAATTCACGGGGTGCACGTGTGGAGCGGCCCGATCGACGAGGAACCGCCCGAGCGACCAATGCCGGGGCCGCTGAAATGGGACCTCACCCGCGGCGTGGCTACCGACACTCCCGAATCACTGGCCAACAGCGGCAAGAACCCCGAGGCCGAGGTCACCTACGGCAGGGCATTCGCCGAGGATCTGCCGTCTCGCGAGCTCAACCCCAACGAAACCAAGGTCCTGGCCATGGCGATCCGGGCTGAGCCGGGTCAAACGCTGTGCAGCACTTGGGATCTCACCGATTGGCAGGGCAATCCGATCAGGATCGGGTTCACCGCGCGCAGTGCGATCGAACCCGGACCTGACGGCCGTGATCATCTGGTGGCGCGGGCGATGAACTGGCGGGCAGAGCGCAAAGGTCCAGCGGTGGCCACCGACGACCTGGCGCAGCGGATCCTCAAGGGCCTCGCGCAGGCCGGTGTCCATCGCGCCCTCGTCGACCTCAAGACCTGGACCCTGCTCAAATGGCTGGACGACCCCGCTCCGTTCTACGACTGGCGCGGCAACGAGGACGACCGGCAACGCGTCCATCCGGACGACGAGGGTCTGGTGGCCGCCATGACAACGGAATTCGCCGAGGGTGCGACCAGTCGGGTGCTGCGACTGCCCGGCACCGACACCGACTGGGTGCCGGTGCATGTCACCGTCAACCGGGTCGAGATCGAGCCGGACACCTTCGCCGGGCTCCTCTCGCTGCGGTTGCCGACCGACGGCGAGATCGCCGACGCAGACTTTCCGCCGGCGTAGCCGCCGGAGCGGCAGCAAGGTATCCGAGCCGCTCGGCTCAACCGACCGGCCCGGCCCGCGCCGAGGCCCGTGCGGTGCCGGCGTGCGCGACCGGCACCTGGACCTCGACGATCACGTCAAGACCGTCCACCCGGCATCCGGCGGTGGCAACGCCCATCGCCCGGGCCACCGCCGCGGCCCGGGCACAGGCCGCGGATGCGCCCTGCGGCACCTGTGCAGCCCCCGCCAGGGCGGCCAGGTCGGCGCCGGCCTGGGCGCGATGCCGGGCCACCACGACACAGCCCAGCCAGGCACCCGCCGCAGTCACGCAGAGCAGCGCCGCGATGATTGCAACCGCAAGCACCGTGGCGGCGCCGTCCTCACCCCGGTTCAGTCGCCGACACCGCCCGGGCCGCAATATCAAGGTGCGGCAACAGCTTTGAATGCGCGACCACGGTGGCAACCAGCAGATCGCCATCCCGGCGCACCGCGACCCGAGCCCCCGGCGGCGCGATGCTTCGGGCCACCTCGACAGCGCCCGGGTCGCCGCGCGCCGCCAGCCGGGCAGCCTCGCGGGCCGCATCGACGCAGCGCACCTGCATCGACACCGCGGTGATCGCGGCCAGGCACAACACCAGGACCACCACCAGGGCCGCGATCGCCAACGCGGCCTCGACGGTGCTCGAACCGGCACTGGCGACTAGACGTTGGTGCTCAGCGCGCGACCGATGATGTGGTTCAGCGCCGACACGACCGAGTCGCCGGTGACGACGGTGTAGAGGATGGCGCCGAACGCCGCCGCCGCGATGGTGCCGATCGCATACTCGACGGTGGACATGCCGGACTCGTCCACAACCAACAGCGTCATGCGCGCCCTGAACAGACGAAATATATTGAACATCAACCATTTCCCTTCTCACAACAGACCTGATTGCAGAACACCGCCGGCCAACCCGGCCACCACCGGGATGATGCCCAGGCACACGAAGGCCGGCAGAAAACACAGGCCCAGCGGACCGGCGATCAGTACCCCGGCCCGCTCGGCGGCCGCGCCGGCCGCATGCGCGGCATCGTGGCGGGTCTGGGCAGCCAGTTCGGCCAGACCGTCGGCAAGCGCTGCACCTGATGCCGCCGATCGCCGCGCCAACCGCAGCAGGCCATCCACCTGCGTATCCGGTGCCCGGCCAGCCGGAGCCGACCAGGCGACGCCGGCGTCAGCGCCCAGCGCCAGCAGGTCGGCGGCCCGCCGCAGCACCGCAGCAAGGCGAGGCGGCGCGGATCCGGCGGTGGCGGACGCTGCCGTCGACACCGCCATGCCGGCCGTCAGGCATACCGCGAGCACGTCCAAGGTGGATGCCGCCCCCAGCGGATCCGGCCCGCCCGACGCGCGGGGCGGCGACTGCGCCGCGTGGGCAGCCAACCCGGCCCGATGACGTGCCGCCGCAGGTCCCGCCCCGCACCACAGGGCGGCGGCCAGCAAGAGCGCGGCGCTAGTCATGACGGAGTCACCCGATCGGTGATCCGATCCGACCACCACAGCCCGGTGCAGATCAGCGTGGTACCGACAAGCAGGAACCACCCCCCGGGCGCGGAGCACAGAAACGTCAACGGCCGCGCCCCGATCAGTTGCCCGAGCGCCACGCCGAGCACCGGCAGCCCGGCCAGAATGACCGCAGTGGCGCGCGCACCGGCCAGGCCCGCACCCACCTTTGCCGAAAACCGTTGCCGCTCAGTGATATCGCGTTGCGCGGCCCGCATCAGCCCGGCGATAGCCAGGCCGTGTTCACTGGCCAGCTGCCAGCACACCGCGATGCGTTCCCAATGGGCAGGCATTGCCGACGTGTGCGCGGCCGCGCGTAGGCCGGCCGGCACGTCGGCACCCATCCTGGCCCGCGCCGCGACGCCCCGCAGCGCGACCGACACTGCGCCGCCGGTTTCCCCGGCGGCGGCCTCGAAGGCCCGCACCGGGTGGGCACCCACCCGGAGTTCGCCGACCAGGACCTCGAGGGCGGCTTCCAGCGCCGCGCCCTCTGCCATCGCACTGCGGGCGTTGCGTCGACGCCGGTACCGCACCCCCGTCGTAGCCCCGACCACAGCCAGCGCGGCGGCTACCGTCACCGGCAAAACCGTCGCAGCCAGCATGAACACGCAGCCGCACAACCAACCGACACCGCGGGCAGTGACCGCGAATCGACGGTGGACGGCACCCTCCGCCCTGAGACGACGCCGCGGCGAGCCGGGCGCCACCAGCAAGGCCATCGCCAACAGCAGAGCGGCGAGCTGCCAACCCGTCATGGCCGCGCCCCGGCCGGCAACAACGCGAGCAGATCCGCTGCGGGAGCGGCCATCCCGTGATCGGCGTGCCACGCCGGCACCGCGTGCACCCGCCCGTCCCCGGCCTGCCGTAGCGTGGCGATCTCGACCAGCCGGCGTCGTCCGGACCGGTCGCGCGAGACATGCAACAGCACCCGCACGGCCGCGGCGAGCTGGGTGTGCAGCGCGGCCCGGTCCAGCCCGCCGAGCGCGCCGAGCGCCTCCAGCCGGGCCGGTACCTCACCCGGGCTGTTGGCATGCACGGTGCCCGCACCGCCTTCGTGTCCGGTGTTCAGCGCGGCCAGCAGGTCGACCACTTCGGCGCCTCTGACCTCTCCGACCACGATCCGGTCCGGGCGCATGCGCAGCGCCTGGCGGACGAGTTGGCGCACGGTCACCTCACCGACACCTTCGACGTTGGCCCGCCGCGCGACCAGCTTCACCAGATGTGGGTGTGCCGGCGCCAACTCGGCGGCATCCTCGACGCACACGATCCGCTCGGCCGGTGAGACCGCGCCGAGCATCGCGGCCAACAGCGTCGTCTTGCCGGCCCCGGTGCCACCGCACACCAGGAACGCCAGCCGGGCGGCGATGATCCCGGCCACCAGCTCGGCGGCTACGGGGGTCAACGCCCCGGCGGCGGCCAGCGCCGCGAGATCCTGCGTTGCCGGCCGCAACACCCGCAGGGACAGGCAGGTACCGCCCGCCGCCACCGGCGGCAACACCGCGTGCAGGCGCACCGCGAACCCGCGTGCGCCGATCCCGGCCAGCTGTCCGTCCACCCACGGCTGGGCATCGTCGAGCCGCTGGCCGGCCGCCAGCGCCAGCCGTTGCGCCAACCGCCGCACCGCCGCCTCGTCGGGAAACCGAATATTGCTGCGTCGCAATGCGTTTCCATCATCAACCCACACCGAGTCGGGCGCGGTCACCATGACATCGGTGGTGCCGTCGGCGCACAGCAATGGTTCCAGGATGCCGGCGCCGGTCAGTTCGGTCTGCAGCAGCCGCAGGTTCGCCAGCACCTCGGTGTCGCCGAGAATGCCGCCGGACTCGGCGCGAATCGCCGCGGCCACCACGTTGGGCCGCAGCGGTCCCGACTCGGTTGCCAGCCGTTCCCGGACGCGTTCGATCAGCGGGCCGTTCATGCCGCGCGGCCGTCCAGCGTCGTTCGGCCGCTTGCCAACACGCCGACGACGCGGCGCGCCGCCGCCGCCAACGCCGATCGCCGCCCCAGCCGCAGCCCGGCGTGCTCCAGTCGTTCGGCGAGGTGCGGTTCGGCACGCATCGATGCCAGCAACGGCACGCCCGCGATCTCGGCGACCTCGGCCGCACGCAACCCCCCTGGGGACGGACCGCGCACCACCGCGCCGACATTCGGATTGATCGCGGCCAGCACCGGCGCGATCGTGGCAGTGGCTGCGCAAGCCCGCACATCACACCGGCTGACCAGCACCACCAGATCGGCGGCGGCCAGTGCGACGTGGCTGGCCTCGGACAGACGCCGCGGCAGGTCGCACACCACGGTGACTCCGCCGCGGCGGCCGGCTTCGGCGATCGCCTCCACCGGTGCGGCGTCCAGCTCGCGGCCGTGCCGGGTGCCGGACAGGACACTGATCTCGCGGCGCCGCGGCAGCACGTCCCGCACCGCCGACCAGTTCAGCCGACCACCCTGCAGCGCCAGGTCGGGCCACCGCAGCCCCGGCGACGCCTCGTCGCCCATCAACAGGTCGATGCCGCCACCCCACGGATCCAGGTCGAGTAGCAGCGACTCTCCGGCGACCTCCGCGACGGCGGCGGCGAACAGCGATGCCCCCGCCCCGCCGCAGCCGCCGACGACCGCAAGGACCTGGCCACGCCGCCTGACATCACGCGCCGATTCGGCCGCTTCCGCCAGTGCGCACACCAGGTCCGCTTCCTGCTCGGGCATCCGCAGCACCTGCTCGGCGCCGACGGCGACGGCGGCCGCCCAGGTCGCCGTGCCGGACTCAGCACCGGTCAACACGCTCACGTGGGCGCGACGGGGCAGCGCGGACTGCGCACAGCACTGCGCTGCGTCCGAATCGAGCACCACCGCGGCCGCGGCCAGCCACGTTTTCCTGCTCACCGGGGTGTGGGCACCGGTATGCACCACCCGCGCGCCGACGGCGGCGCCGACGCGATCCAGCTCCTCGCGCAGATGCGAATCGGTCAGCATCGCCAGCACGCCGGAGCCGGCGGTGCGCGGGGAATTGGTCACCCTTCTACGCTGGCGCGCCACCGGTATTGCCCGCCAGTGCCGAAGGCCAATTTGTGGAGAAAGTCCGGTCTGTGTACAAATGTTCGCTGAATGGCGCGACTTCGCGACCAAGCGCTATTTCGGCAATGGTCGACAAACGGGTTCTGAGACCCGTAGCGGTGAATTTCTTACCCCAGAAAAGGGACGACCCCCGCCAGGGGGGGAGGAGGCGAGGGTCGTCGTGTATCAGCCCCGGGGGGTCGGGCTGATACACCCTCGGCTCACGGCCGAGTAATGCTTACTATACACATGCCAGCCGGGCTTCACGCAAGTACTCAACCAACCGAAAGTGCCGCCTGAGCCGTGAAAACACCGACCGGAGAAAGACACCCTTCGTATTCGTGCGCTCAATTCGGGCCGGAGATCACGGGTTTGCCGCATCCCGGACCTATGCTGGATCGGTGACCGTCCCCGACCCGGCCGCGCAGCAGCAAGTCTCGCCGCAAATACCGGGACCGACAGTGCCGGGCCTGCGCACCGCCGCTTTCTTCGATTTGGACAAGACCATCATCGCCAAGTCGAGCACGCTGGCGTTCAGCAAACCCTTCTTTGCGCAGGGGCTGCTTAACCGTCGTGCCGTTTTGAAGTCCAGCTACGCGCAATTCATCTTCCTGCTCTCCGGGGCAGATCATGACCAGATGGACCGAATGCGAGCTCACCTGGCCAATATGTGCATCGGGTGGGACGTCGAACAGGTCAAGTCGATCGTCAGCGAGACGCTGCACGACATCGTGACGCCGCTGGTGTTCGCCGAGGCCGCCGATCTGATCGCTGCGCACAAATTGTGTGGCCGTGACGTCGTGGTGGTATCGGCATCGGGTGAGGAGATCGTCGCGCCGATCGCCCGTGCCCTGGGCGCCACGCATGCCATGGCGACCCGGATGGTGGTCGAGGATGGCAAGTACACCGGCGAGATCGCGTTCTACTGCTACGGCGAAGGCAAGGTCCAAGCGATCCGCGAGCTGGCCGTGCGCGAGGGGTATCCGCTGGAGCACTGCTACGCGTACTCCGACTCGATCACCGACCTGCCGATGCTGGAGATCGTCGGCCACCCGTCGGTCGTCAACCCTGACCGCGGGTTGCGCAGGGAGGCCCTGGACCGCGGCTGGCCGGTGTTGTCGTTCTCCCGGCCGGTCTCGTTGCGCGACCGGATCCCGGCGCCGTCGGGTGCCGCGATCGCGACGACGGCCGCGGTGGGTGTCACCGCGGTGGCTGCCGGCGCCGTCACCTACGCGCTGTTGCGGCGCTTCGCGTTCTAGTCTCCGGCGACAGGCGCCGACGGACGTCGCCCCAGCTTTCCCAAACGCCACGGCAGCAAACACTTTTCGCGCACGAGCCGAATCCGTTGCGCAACTTTGAGGCGTCAGCCCCTTGCTGTGCCAGTGCTCTAGTAGTACAAAGGAGACACGGCAGCCCGGTGAGGCCAAGGTCGATCCGGAAGAGAAGGTTCGATCTCCCGACCCGGGCACCCAGCACGGTTCCCGGCACCCACGCGGAGTCATAGCCGCGATAATGGCAGAAGTGTTGCGGGCCTGCGTAATTGCGAAGATGGAATGCCGCGACGGCCCTTTGGGTGGGGCTGCAGCAGGAAGTGTCGCAAACGCGCCGAGGCCACCCACGCAGCCCACATAATGCACGCTTGGTAACCGAGAACCGTGTTGGCGGGCGGCGATTCGAAATCTTCGTGTCGCCGCCCGCTTCGCATTTGTCGCAGGGTTATTTCGGCGGGCCGCCGGTTACTGATTCAGCAATCATCAGCGCCTCCTGCGCACCGGCTCTCATCGCCCGGCAACACAGCACCAACCACGCCGCGACTCCGTCGGGCGAGCCCGAGGCGAACTTCAGCGCGGCGTCCCGGTACGCGGCGGACTGCCGCATCCAGTTCACCTCCGGCACTCCCAGCCCGTGCGGATCGAGCCCCCGTGCGATCGTCACCAACCGCGACACCGCGCGGGCCACCACCCCGTCACCGCTGCCGAATGGCTTGAGCGTCAACAACTCCCCGTGCGCCACCGCAGCAACTACGGCCGCCGATGCTGCTGTCGGGCGAGTCACCAGGTCGGCCAGCAACTCGAGGCGCGGACCGATCTCCGGATCGGTCCGCGGCCGGCCGAGCCGGTCGGCGTCGACCTGGTCGGCGGCGGCAAGCATGTGCAATCGGGCCAGTGCCTGCAGCGGCGCCTTCTGCCAGACCGCGATCAGCGGGCCGCTGCCACCTTCCAGCGCCTGGGCCACCCGCAGCGCACCGCCGAACACGGGATCACTGACGCCACCGTGCTGGGTGGCGGCCTCCGCCACGTCGTCCAGGCGCACCGGCCCGCCGTCGAGCACCGACGACGCCCGTGCCGCGCGCAACGACGCCTCGGCGGCGGTCACCGGCCAGCCGCGCAGGTTGGCCCGGTGCCGGTGCGCCCGACCCAGCGCCTCACGCGCCCGGTCGCTGGCTTCGGCGACACCGGGCAGGTCCATCAGCGGAGCCAGCGGGTCGGTCACAGAGAGCCAAACTAGCGGGACGCCGCCGGGGCGCCGGGGATGGCCTCCAACAACTGCCGGGTGTAGTCGTGCTGTGGCGCGGTGAAAACCTGTTCAGTGGCGGCGTGTTCGACCACCCGCCCGTCCCGCATCACCAGCACGTCGTCGGAGATCTGGCGGATCACCGCCAGATCGTGGCTGATGAACAGATACGTCAGGCCCAGCTCGGCCTGCAGTTCGGCCAGCAGGTTCAGGATCTGCGCCTGCACCAGCACGTCGAGCGCGGAGACCGCCTCGTCGCACACCAACACATCGGGCCGCAGCGCCAGCGCCCGCGCGATCGCCACCCGTTGCCGTTGCCCGCCGGACAGTTCGCGGGGCAGCCGGTCAAGCACCGAGGACGGCAGCGCCACCTGGTCGAGCAATTCGCGCACCGCCCGCCGACGCTGGGCACGGTCGCCGACCCGGTGGATCCGCAGTGGCTCCTCCACCGCGCGGGCCACCGAGTACATCGGGTCCAGGCTGCTGTAGGGATTCTGGAAGACCGGCTGCACCCGACGGCGAAACGCCAATTCTGCGCGGCGGTCCAGCGTGGTGACATCGGTCCCGTCGAAAACCACGCTGCCCGACGTCGGCCGCAACAGGCCCAGCACCATCCGCGCCAGCGTCGACTTGCCCGACCCCGACTCGCCGACCACGGCCAGGGTGCCGGCCCGGGCCAGCCGGAACGAGACGGCGTCGACGGCGCGAAATTCCGCGCGACGCCACGGCACGCCGGGTGATTCGCGGTAGGTCTTGGTCAACTCCGACACGACGAGGATGTCCGCGGAACCCCCAGCGTGCTCGGTCGCCGTCGCTGCTACCCGTTCCCGAATCTGGGCTGAGCGCTTGTCCCGAGCCCGCAGCGACGGCGCGGCGGCCACCAGCCGACGCGTGTACTCGTGTTGCGGGTAGCGCAGAATCTCCTGCGCTGCACCGGATTCCACCACGACACCACGATGCACCACGATCACGGACTCGGCCCGCTGCGCCGCCAGCGCCAGGTCGTGGGTGATCAGCAGCAGCGCAGTCCCCAGTTCGTCGGTGAGGTGGCCGAGATGGTCGAGGACCTGGCGTTGCACGGTGACGTCCAGCGCCGACGTCGGTTCGTCGGCGATCAGCAGCCGCGGCCGGCCGGCGAGTCCGATCGCGATCAGCGCGCGCTGGCACATCCCGCCGGACAGCTGGTGTGGATACCGGCCGGCCTGCCGGGCCGGGTCGCGCATCCCCGCCTCGGCGAGCAGCTCAACCGCGCGCCGTCGCGCCGCACGCCCATCGGCATTGGCCCGCAACGCTTCTCGAACCTGAAAGCCGACTTTCCAGACCGGGTTGAGGTTGGTCATCGGATCCTGCGGCACATAGCCGATCTCCCGGCCCCGGATGTCACGCATCGCGCGTTCACCGGCCCGGGTGATGTCGCGGCCGTCGAAAACAATGCGGCCGGCGGTGATTCGGCCACCGGGCGCGAGCAGTCCCAGAACGGCCGCCGCCGCGGTGGACTTGCCCGACCCCGATTCCCCCACCACCGCGACGGTCTGCCCGGGCAACACCGAGAAAGACATCCCGCGGACCGCCTGCTGGTCGCCGAAGCGGACCTCCAGACCCGCTACCGACAACAGCGCGCTCATGCCCGCCACGCCCGGGACGCCGGATCCAGACCGTCGCGCAGCGCGTCCCCCATGACCATGAACGCCAGCACCGTGATCGCCAGCGCGCCGGCGGGATAGAACAGGATGGGTGAACCGGCCCGCAGCCGCATCTGCGCCACGTTGATGTCGCCACCCCAGGAGACCACCGACGGCGGTAACCCGACACCGAGGTAGGACAACGTCGCCTCGGTCACGATGAAGGCGCCCAAGGCGATGGTGGCCACCGCGATGACGGGGCCTATCGCGTTCGGCACCGCATGCCGGAGCAGGATACGAAACCTGCCCAGCCCCAATGCTTTCGCCGCCAGCACGTAATCGCTGCCCCGTACCTGGAGAATCGAGCTGCGCGCGATCCTGGCCACCTGCGGCCAGCCGAACAACGCCAGGATGGCGATCACCGTCCACACCGTTCGGTGCCGCAGCACCTGCATGAGCACAATGGCGGCCAACAGCAGCGGCAACCCGAAGAACACGTCGGTCAGGCGGGACACCACCGCGTCGAGCCAGCCACCGTAAAAGCCGGCCAGGGCGCCCAACACCCCGCCGACGACGAACACGGCCATCGTTGCGCCGAGCCCGACCATCACCGACGCCCGGGCGCCATAGATGGTGCGCGCGTAGATGTCATGGCCCTGCAGGTCCGTGCCGAACCAGTGCGCGGCCGACGGGGGCAGCAGGCTCTGACCCGGGTCGGCGTAGGTGGGGTCGGCCCCGGTGAACAACGACGGAAACGCCGCTACGAGCAGGATCAGCACGATCATTGCCGCAGCGATGACGAACTTGGGTCGCCTATACATACCGGATCCTGGGATCCAGCGCGGCGTAGAGCAGATCCACCAGCAGATTGCTCACCAGGTAGATCAGCACCAGCACCGTGACGATCGACACCACTGTAGGCGCCTCCTGCCTGGTGACCGCCTGATACAGCACACCGCCGACGCCGTGGATGTTGAAAATCCCTTCGGTCACTATGGCGCCACCCATCAGCGCGCCCAGGTCGGCACCCAGGAACGTCACCACCGGGATCAGCGAATTGCGCAGGATGTGCACGGTGACCACCCGCGACCGCGACAACCCCTTGGCGGTGGCGGTGCGCACATAGTCGGCGTGGGCATTGGCGGCCACTGCGGAGCGGGTCAGCCGCACCACGTAGGCGAAGGACACCAGACCCAGAACGATGCCGGGCAGCAGCAGCCGGTCGAAGCTGGCCCGTCCCCCGACCGTGACGGGCGCCCACCCCAGCCGGACCCCGAACACGAACTGCGCCAGGAAGCCCAACACGAAAATCGGGATCGCGATGATGACCAGTCCGGCGACCAGCACCGTGGCATCGAAGACACCGCCCTGGCGCAGTCCGGCGATCACGCCGAACCCGATCCCCAGCACCGCCTCCACCACCAGAGCGATCAGCGCCAGCCGTATCGTCACCGGAAAGGCATGTGCCAGAACGGCGCTGACCGGAAGACCGGAGTACGCGCGGCCCAGATCGCCGTGCAGCAGGCCACCCAGGTAGCGCAGGTACTGCACCAGGAAGGGGTCGTCGAGGTGGTATTGGGCGCGTAGTTGCGCGGCGACCGCCGGGCTCAACGGCCGGTCGCCGGCGATGGCGGCCACCGGATCGCCGGGCAGCAGGAACACCATGCCGTAGATCAGCAGGGTGGCGCCCAGGAAAACCGGCACCATCACCGCGATCCGGCGCAGCACATACCAGCCCATGTCAGCCCTTGTGCAGGTTCTCGTAGTCGGGCAGACCGTTCCAGGTGGGCTGCACATTGCTCACCTGAGCCGACCAACCGATCACACTGATGTAGTACCACAGCGGAATGGCAGGCATGTCGCGCAACAGAATTCGCTGTGCGATGTTGACCCGCAGATCGGCCTCGTGCACGTCGGGCGCCGCTTCGGCGGCGGCCAGCGCGGCGTCGAACTCCCGACTGGAGTACCCCACATCGTTGGAACCGGCGCCGGTGGCGTAGAGCGGTGCGAGGAATTCGATCATCGACGGGTAGTCCCCGATCCAGCCGGCTCGGAAGGCCGTATTGATGGTCCGGTTGGTGATTTGGGTGCGGAACCCGGCGAACGTGGGCTGTGGCGCCCCGGCCGCGTCAATACCGAGCACGTTCTTGATGCTGTTGGCCACCGCGTCCACCCACTCCTGATGACCGCTGTCGGCGTTGTAGGCGATCGCGTACCGTCCCGTCCACGGCGAGATGGCATTGGCCTGTGCCCAGAGTTGCTGCGCGCGAGCAGGATTGAAGTCCAACGCATCGCTTCCCGGAATGTTCGGATCGAACCCCGGCAGCGAGCTGGCAGTGAAATCCCTTGCCGGCTGCCGTGTTCCGCTGAATATCTGTTGGCAGATCTGCGGGCGGTTGATGGCCGCCGACAGGGCCAGTCGGCGCAACCGGCCCTCCTCGCCGCCGAAGTGGGGCAACCGCAGCGGTGTGTCCACCGACTGGCTGACCGCGACCGGCGCCTTGACGGCATTGCCACCCAGGTCGCGCTGATAGATAGGCAACGCGCTGGACGGAATCGTATCCAGCACATCCAGATTGCCCGACAGCAGGTCGGCGTACGCGGTGTCCAGGTTGGCGTAGAACTCGAACCGCAGACCTTTGTTGTGCGGCTTGCGGTTGCCGTGGTAGTCGGGGTTGGGCACCAGGTCGATCTTGACGTTGTGTTCCCATGCCGGCCCGTGGGCACTGTCGGCGAGTCGGTAAGGCCCGTTGCCGACCGGGCTGCGGCCGAATGCCGCCATGTCGCGAAATGCCATGGGCGGCAACGGGTAGAAGGCGCTGTGCCCCAGGCTCATGATGAAGTCGATGGTCGGTGCCTGCAGCCGGACGGTGAACTCGAGATCGTTGACGACGCGCAGCCCGGACATGCTGGTAGGCCGGCCGTCCCCGGGTGGGCCGGCCACTTCGTCGTAGCCGGCGATCGGGCTGAAGAAGTTCTGCTGCAGTTGGGCGTTGGCGCTCAACGCCCCGTAGTTCCACGCGTCGACGAACGAATGAGCGGTGACCGGCGAGCCGTCGGTGAACTTCCATCCCGGTTTGAGCACAATGCGGTAGTTGATGTTGTCGGTGCTCTCGATCGACTCGGCCACCTCCGGGGATGGCCGGCCCGCCGCGTCGTACGACATCAGGCCCGCGAACAACCGGTCGATGATGCGGCCGCCGTTGGAGTCGTTGGTGCCGGTCGGGATCAGCGGGTTGGGTGGCTCGGCACCATTGACCACCACCACCTCGGGTGTCAGCATGCCGCCGCCACAGCCCGCCAAGTGAGCAGACACCAGCAGGGCGGCCAGCGCGGCCCGCATCCGACGCATGACAGCGACCCTAATAGGCTCGCTACGTGACAGACGCCACCGCCGAAGGCCCGTCTACTTACCCACCGCCCGAGCACTTCGTCGACCAGGCCAACGCCCGCGCGGAGCTCTACGAGAAGGCCGCCGAAGACCGCCTGGCGTTCTGGGCCGAACAGGCCGACCGGCTGGCCTGGGAGACGCCGTTCACCGAGGTGCTGGACTGGTCGGACGCGCCGTTCGCCAAATGGTTCGTCGGAGGCAAGCTCAACGTCGCCTACAACTGTGTGGATCGCCATGTCGAAGCCGGCCACGGCGACCGGGTCGCGTTCCACTGGGAAGGCGAGCCCGACGACCACCGGCGCACCTTCACCTACGCGGACCTGCAGACAGAAGTGTGCAAGGCGGCCAACGCGCTGACCGACCTCGGCCTGGTGGCCGGGGACAGAGTGGCCATCTACCTACCGCTGATCCCCGAGGCGGTGATCGCGATGCTGGCCTGCGCCCGGCTGGGCGTCATGCACACCGTGGTGTTCGGCGGCTTCACCGCGCACGCGCTGCAGGCCCGGATCGCCGACGCCGACGCCAAGCTGTTGATCACCGCCGACGGCCAGTTCCGCCGCGGCAAGCCCGCACCGCTGAAAGAGGCCGCCGACGAGGCAGTCTCGGTCGACGGCAGCCCGGTCGAGCACGTGCTGGTGGTGCGGCGCACCGGGGTCGACGTGTCCTGGGACGACGACCGCGATCTGTGGTGGCACGATGTCGTCGACGCGGCCGCCCCGGAGCACGTGGCCGAGGCCTTCGATGCCGAGCAGCCGTTGTTCCTGCTCTACACCTCGGGCACCACCGGCAAGCCCAAAGGGATCGTGCACACCAGCGGCGGTTACCTGACCCAGTGCGCCTACACCATGCACGCGATCTTCGACGTCAAGCCGGACAGCGACGTGTTCTGGTGCACCGCCGACATCGGCTGGGTCACCGGACACACCTACGGCGTCTACGGGCCGCTGTCCAGCGGCATCACCGAGGTGCTCTACGAGGGCACCCCGAACACCCCGAGCCAGCACCGGCATTTCGAGATCATCGAAAGATACGGCGTCACAATCTATTACACGGCTCCTACGCTGATCCGCACGTTCATGAAGTGGGGGCGGGAGATTCCGGACGCGCATGACCTGTCCAGCGTGCGACTGCTGGGCACGGTCGGCGAGATCATCAATCCCGAAGCCTGGCGCTGGTACCGCGACGTGATCGGCGGCGGGCGGGTGCCGGTGGTCGACACCTGGTGGCAGACCGAGACCGGTGCGGCGATGATCTCCCCGCTGCCCGGCGTGGCCGCCGCGAAACCCGGTTCGGCGATGGCGGCGCTGCCGGGCATCTCGGCGAAGATCGTCGACGACCACGGCGAACCGCTACCTCCCGACAAGGAGGGGGAAGAGCACGTCACCGGTTACCTCGTTCTGGACCAGCCGTGGCCGGGGATGTTGCGCGGTATTTGGGGCGACCCGGAGCGGTACCAGAAGACCTACTGGTCCAAGTACGCCGAGCACGGCTACTACTTCGCCGGCGACGGCGCCCGGTTCGACCCCGACGGCGACATCTGGGTCCTGGGCCGCATCGACGACGTGATGAACATATCCGGGCACCGGATCTCCACCGCCGAGGTGGAGTCCGCGCTCGTCGGACATTCCGGGGTGGCCGAGGCCGCGGTGGTGGGGGTCACCGACGACACCACCGGCCAGGCCATCTGCGCGTTCGTCGTGCTGCGGGAAGACTACGAAGCCAGTGACCGTACCGTCGAGGATCTACGCGGCGAGGTCGCCCACGAGATCTCCCCGATCGCCAAGCCGCGCGAGGTCCACATCGTGCCCGAGCTGCCCAAGACCCGCAGCGGCAAGATCATGCGGCGACTGTTGCGCGACATCGCCGAGAACCGGGAACTGGGCGACACCTCGACGTTGCTGGACCCCGATGTATTCGACGCGATCCGCGAGGCGAAGTAGCTCAGTCGGCGATCGGCACGAATCCTGAACCGGGCCGGTTCTTGGCGTTGATGTCGGCCAGGTCGGCATTGATCGACATCACCACCGCGGGCGTGTGGAGCGGGATGTACTTGGTGACACAGGTGGGCAGATTGTCGCTGAAAGCGCCGTGAATCATCCCGACCAGCATGTTGTCCACCGTCACCGGCGCACCGGAATCCCCCGGTCCACCGCAGACCTGCATCAGGATGGTGCCTGGGTCCTGCCCGGGTCCCCAGGTCACCCCGCACGAGTTGCCGGTGGTGCGGCCCTGCTTGCAGGCGACCTGACCGGCCGTTGGTTCGGGGCCGATGCCGTTGACGGCAAAGCCGTTGAAGTTCGCCACCGGCGTCACCTTGGCCGGATCGAACCTGATCACCGCGTAGTCCAGACCGTCGTTGCCGGCGACCATGGTGCCCACCTGGCCCCGGTTCTCGGCCCCCTCGGCGGCGACCGGCGCGCCGGGACCCCCGCAGTGCGCGGAGCTGAACCCGATGAGGTCGCCGAACTTGTCGTGCCCGATGGCGGTCAGCGTGCACAGGGTGCCGGTGTTGACGACGATGCCCGCACCGGCGCCGAGCGGGACTTTGTCGTCGGCGGCCGCGGTGCTGACGGGCAGGATCAGAAGGCCCAGGAACGCGGCCATCACCGCCGCGACCCGGAGGGGCTTTCGGCCGCTGGGCGCCTTCTGCAAAGTGATACTCCCGTCAGGATGGTCGAAAAGAGGAAGAAGATGGATGAGAGGTTCGGAGAACAGTCCGCCCAGTGTATTGGCCGGGTTCGCCGCGGGTTCGGCTGGCCTCGTCGGGCATCGGGCCACATGGCAACATGAACCGCGACGACTGACGCGCCACCGGAGCTGCAGGGGCGTTGCAACGGAGAGGATCGTCTGTGAGCAAACCTGACAAGAACGGTGTGCCCAACACTCTGACCACGATTCCGCTGGCCGACCCGCATGCCAGGGTCGGCGACCCGTCGGTGGGCGACCTCATCAAGGACGTCACGACGCAGATGTCGACGCTGGTGCGCGCCGAGGTGGAATTGGCCCGCGCCGAAATCACCCGGGATGTCAAGAAAGGGCTGACCGGCAGCGTCTTCTTCATCTCCGCGCTGGTCATCTTGTTCTACTCCACCTTCTTCTTGTTCTTCTTCCTCGCCGAACTCCTCGACACCTGGCTGTGGCGCTGGGCGGCGTTCCTGATCGTCTTCGCGATCATGGTGGTGGTCACCGCCGTGCTCGCGCTGTTCGGTTTCCTCAAGGTTCGCCGAATCCGCGGCCCGCAGCAGACCATCGAATCGGTGAAAGAGGCGCGCACCGCGTTCACTCCGGGGCACGACAAGAACCTTGCCGCGGCACCGCAGTCCAAGGCGATCACGGCCGACGCCAAGACGCCCGCCGATCCCTCGGGTTGGTAGATGGCGGCTCCCGATCCGTCGATGGTCCGGATCGACGGGCCGTGGCGGCATCTGGACGTGCATGCCAACGGCATCCGGTTCCACGTCGTGGAGGCTGACGCCGGCATACCGGCCACCGGGCGGCCGCTGGTGATCCTGCTGCACGGCTTCGGCTCGTTCTGGTGGTCCTGGCGGCACCAACTACGGGACTTGACCGGCGCGCGGGTGGTCGCGGTCGACCTGCGCGGATACGGCGGTAGCGACAAGCCGCCCCGCGGCTACGACGGCTGGACGTTGGCCGGCGATACGGCGGGTCTCATCCGGGCGCTCGGCCACTCTTCGGCGACGCTGATCGGCCACGCCGACGGCGGATTGGCATGCTGGGCCACCGCGCTGCTGCACTCGCGGCTGGTGCGCGCCATCGGTCTGATCAGCTCGCCCCACCCGGCCGCCCTGCGCCGCTCCACGCTGGCCCGGCGCGACCAGGGTCGCGCGCTGCTGCCCACCCTGCTGCGGTATCAGGCGCCGTGGTGGCCCGAGCGGTCGCTCACCAAACACAACGGTGCCGAGATCGAGCGCCTGGTCCGCAGCCGCAGCAGCTCTCCATGGGTTGCCTCCGCAGATTTTTCCCAGACCATCGGTTATCTGCGCACCGCCATCCGGATCCCGGGGGCCGCGCACTGCGCGCTGGAATATCAGCGCTGGGCGGTACGCAGCCAGTTGCGCAGCGAGGGACACCGCTTCATCAAATCGATGGTCGCCCCGCTCGCTGTCCCGCTACTGCACATCCGCGGCGACGCCGACCCCTATGTGCTGGCCGCCCCGGTGGAACGCACCCAGCGCTACGCGCCGCACGGCCGCTACATCTCGGTCACCGGCGCCGGGCATTTCAGCCACGAAGAGGCGCCGCGGGAAGTCACCCGACACCTCATGCGGTTCCTCGATCAGGTGCACCGGGTCAGTTGACGCAGGCTCCGGTGGCCACCGGCTGGCTCGCGCCGATCCTGCCCAGCTGACTGCGCACCTCGTCGGCCGTCAACACGAATCCGGTGTCGGCGTCGTCGACCGCTGCGCCGAACACCACGCCGAGCACGTTGCCGTCGAGGTCGACCAGCGGCCCACCCGAATCGCCCTGTTCCACATTGGCCCGGATGGTGTAGACATCCCGGGTGACCGGCTGTGGGCTGCGGTAGATGTCCGGTCCGCTGAGCTTGATCCGCTCGCGGATCCGGGCCGGGGAGGCGGTGAAGTTGCCGCCACCCGGATAACCCAGTACCACCACGTCGGTGCCGGTCTTGGCGGGGGAGTACTCGAAGACCAGCGGCGTGGCCTGCAGACCCGGCACCGCGAGGATGGCGATGTCCACCGCCGAGTCGTAGGACACCACGGTGGCATCGAGGGTCTTGCCGTTGGCCTGGATCGAGACGCTGTTGGACCCCGCGACCACGTGCGCGTTCGTCATCACCCGTTCCGGGGAGATCACGAATCCGGTGCCTTCGAGCACTTTCTGGCAGCTCTGCGCGATGCTGCGGATCTTGACGACGCTGGGCGCGACGGCGGCCACCACCGGGTTGTTGGCCAGCGCCGGATCCGGGGAGGCGACCGGGATGACCGGGGTGCGGCTGAAGGGTTCCAGCACCGCGGGCAGCCCGGAGGTGTTCAGCAGGCCCGAGAGCCGTTGCCGCAGCGGCTGTTTCAGCCACGACGGGGCCACGTCATTGACCGTGGCGAGCACCTGCGAACCCTTCACCGCGGCGGCGAGTTCGGGCTGGTCCTTGGACTGCGTCAGCGGGGTGGCCAGCAACCAGGCCGCGGTCAACACCACCTGGAGCTGGATAGCTACGCCGATCACCGAGTCGATGGTGCGGATCGGCTTGTTGCGGATCGCCCCGCGCACCGCGCGTCCCAGCACCACGCCGGCGACCTCACCGACTACCACCAGCGCCAGGATCAGGAACAGCGCGGCGAACAACTTCGCCCGCGGCGCGGCGATATGGCTGACGATGTGCGGCGCCAGCAGCACCCCGGCGACCGCGCCCAGCAAGACACCCGCGAACGACAGCACCGACCCCAGCGCGCCGGACCGCCACCCGGAGATCGCTGCGATCAGAGCCACCGCCAGGATCGCGATGTCCAGCCACTGCGACGGGCTCATCGAGTTCACCGCAACCCACCCCTGTTCGTCGGGGTTTGCGCCGCAGGGTCGCCCACCAGCACCATCGCCTCGTCCAGCTCGCGGATGTCGTTGGTGTCCCAGGGCTGTGCCCAACCGGCGACGTCGAGAATGGCAGCAATCACCTGGCCAGTGAATCCCCACACCAGCATCTGGTTCAACAGAAACGCCGGACCGGCCCAGCGCCTGCCCAAGGTGCCGCGGTACACCATCAGCCTGTTCTCCGGATTGATGAAGGCCCGCACCGGCACCCGCGCCACGATCGCCGTCTCGGCGTCGTTGACGACGGTGACCGGACCGGGATCCGGTGAATAGGCCAGCACCGGCACGACATGAAAATTCGACGGCGCGATGAACGTCCGCTCCATCGTCGCCAGCGCGTGCAGCCGGCCGACGTCGATCCCGGTCTCCTCGCGTGCCTCGCGCAGCGCGGTGGCGACGGGTCCGTCGTCGCCGGGGTCGGACGCACCGCCGGGAAACGCGGCCTGCCCGGCGTGGTGACGCAGTGTGGCGGCGCGCACCGTCAGCAGCAGGTCGGCGTCATCGGGCACGCGACCGTCCGCCGGGCCGTCCTGCGGCCCGGAGAACAGCACCAGCACCGCGGCGTCCCGGCCGGTACGGCGCAACGACGATACCGATCTGGCCGCGGTCACCATGGCCAGCACGTCGGCCGGCAGGCGGCGCCGGTAGGCGTCGGGAATCTGGTCGACGTTGTCGACCAGCGGTCGTAACCAGGGCGGGCCGATATCGGGAGTCAGAGGAGTCGCAGCACTCACCGGCGTCTCCCTCCTGTCTCGACAGCCCGGCTCGCTCACCCCGCCCCGTCTCCGATCACGGCCGCGATCTCCTCAGCGCTGCCGAACGCCCGCGGCAGGGTTTGGGCAACGCTACCGTCCGGCCGCAGCACCACCGTCGCAGGCATCACGTTAACAACCCGCAGCGCAGCCGCCACTTTGCGGCGACCGTCCTGCAGGGTCGGCAACCGCACGCCGAGTTCGGTCAACCGCAGCAGCGCGGCTGTCTCGTTCTCGTCCTGATGCACCGTCACCACGGTGACGTCGGAACCGACCCGGCGCTGATATTCGGCCATCGCGGGCAGTTCGGCAGTGCACGGCGCACACCAGTACGCCCACAGGTTGAGCACCACCCGCCGGCCGGTCAACGCTCTGCCCAGGTCCACGGCCGCACCGTCGGCCGCGCACTCCACCACGACGCCCCGCAAGGCGCCCTCGCCCTCCCCCGGTCCCGGCCCCGGGCAGGCCGGCAGTCCGGCGCGCCGGCGTGGGCCGGCCAGCGCTGCGGGGGTGTCGGCGTCGCGGTGTTCACGCTGCACCGGCGCCTGCGTGTGCGCCGGCGGCACCGGCTCCCCGCGCAGTTCGGCCACGAAAGCGACCACCAGCGCGACCACCAACACCAGGACCGCGATCGTCCAGCGAGCCGTGCCGGAAAGTGCTTTCATCCGGGCGCGTTACAACCCGGCCAGGGCCAGCAGGTGGTCGGTTTCGGGTCCTTGGACCAGCGGCGCGGCCAGCAGTGGCTCGGTCGGGCCAAGCCCGTAGGAGGGACAGTCCTTGGCCAGCACGCAGACTCCACAGGCCGGTTTGCGGGCGTGGCACACCCGGCGGCCGTGGAAAATCACCCGGTGACTGAGCAATGTCCATTCCTTGCGCTCGATCAGCTCACCAACGGCGCGCTCGACCTTGACCGGGTCCTCTTCCTCGGTCCATCGCCACCGGCGCACCAACCGCCCGAAATGGGTGTCGACGGTGATGCCGGGAATGCCGAAGGCGTTGCCCAGGATGACGTTGGCCGTCTTGCGGCCCACCCCGGGCAACGTCACCAGTTCGTCCATCGTCCGCGGCACCTCGCCGTCGAACCGCTCGACCAGGGCCTGCCCCAGCCCGATCAGCGACGACGCCTTGTTGCGGAAGAAGCCGGTGGGATGGATCAACGTCTCCAATTCGGCGCGGTCGGCCTGCGCGTAATCCAGCGCCGTGCGGTACTTGGCGAACACCGCCGGGGTGGTCAGATTCACCCGCTTGTCGGTGCTCTGCGCCGACAAGACGGTAGCCACCGCCAGTTCCAGCGGCGACGTGAAATCCAGTTCGCAGTAGACGTGCGGAAACGCTTGCGCCAGAGTGCGATTCATCCGCCGCGCCCGTCGCACCAGACCCGTCCGGGTCTCATTGGACCAGCGCTTGGACGCCTTCGCCGCTGTCACCTACGACAGAGTACTTATTTCGTGATCTGACTGAGACCCCGCCTTGATCGAAGTCCGTGTTTACTCTCCCTTGTGTTGTGGTTGCTGGTGGCCTGCATTCCCGGGTTGCTGATGCTGGCGGCGCTCGGGCTCGGGCGGCTGGAGAAGACCCTTGCCCACGACGCCGTCAGCAGCACGGACGTCGCCGCATTCCGGGAGCAGGCCGAGGCGGTCGACGTGCACACCCTGGCCCGCGAGGGCATGCCCGAGGCCCTGGAGTATCTGCACCGCCGTCATGCTCTGGGACTTGCCGCCGCACCCCAGTCCCGGTTGCTGACCGGGCGCCATCACGCCGAGACATTCTTCGTTGCCGACGTCGTCGGACGAATCGAGACGGGACTCCCCACCCGCATCCGACACGTCAATCGTGTGTAGCGTTGGCAGGCCGCACAGATTGGCCTACCTTTAGAATCGTGTCGGCCGTCACAGGTTGGCCTGCCCGTATCAACTTCGTCACCAACTGAAGAGGCAAGAAGAGGCAACGTGGACGAGATCCTGGCAAGGGCAGGAATCTTCCAAGGGGTTGAGGCCAGCGCGGTCGCCGCGTTGACCAAGCAACTGCAGCCCGTTGATTTCCCCCGTGGACACACGGTTTTCGCTGAAGGCGAGCCGGGTGACCGGCTGTACATCATCGTCGCCGGCAAAGTGAAGATCGGTCGCCGGTCCCCGGACGGCCGGGAGAACCTGCTGACCATCATGGGACCGTCGGACATGTTCGGCGAGCTGTCGATCTTCGACCCGGGCCCCCGGACGTCGAGTGCGACGACGATCACCGAGGTGCGCGCGGTCTCGATGGACCGCGACGCGTTGCGGGCCTGGATCGCTGACCGCCCGGAGATCGCCGAGCAGCTGTTGCGGGTGTTGGCACGGCGGTTGCGCCGCACCAACAACAACCTGGCCGACCTGATCTTCACGGACGTGCCCGGCCGGGTGGCCAAGCAGCTGCTGCAGCTGGCGCAGCGGTTCGGCACCCAGGAGGGTGGCGCGATGCGGGTCACCCACGATCTGACCCAGGAGGAGATCGCCCAGCTGGTGGGCGCCTCCCGGGAGACCGTCAATAAGGCGCTGGCCGATTTCGCGCACCGCGGCTGGATTCGCCTGGAGGGCAAGAGCGTCCTCATCTCGGACTCCGAACGTCTGGCCCGCCGGGCTCGCTAACCGGACTCGGCGCGCAGGTAGTCCAATTGCACCTGCACCGACCACTCGGCCGCGTCCCAGAGCTTCTCGTCGACGTCGGTGTAGACGTGTTCGACGACCTGCCGGGCAGTCGCGTCGTCGCCCAGCGCGCGCAATGCGGCGCGCACCTGCTCGAGCCGCTCGTGCCGGTGGACCAGGTAGTCGTGCGTGACGGCGGTCAGATCGCCGAGGTCGGGCCCGTGCCCGGGCAACACCGTGCGCCGGCCGAGTCCGCGCAATCGCTGCAGTGACTCGAGGTAGTCGGTCAGATTTCCGTCTTCGGAGTCCATCACGGTGGTGCCGCGACCCAGCACCGTGTCGGCGGTCAAAACCGCGTCGTCGAGGATGAAGGACAGTGAGTCGGCGGTATGGCCGGGAGTGGCCATCACCTTGATCGTCAGGCCGGCGGCGTCGATCACCTCGCCGTCGGTGAGATGACCGCCGAGTCCGCGCAGGAACCCGCTGCCCGCCGACCGCACGGTCGCCCCGGTCAGCTCGACCAGCTTGTCGATGCCGTCGGTGTGGTCCGGGTGGCGGTGGCTGATCAGGACCAGGCTGATGCGGCCGAGCGCCGCCACCCGCGCGATGTGCTCGTCGTCGTCGGGCCCGGGGTCCACGATCACCAACTCGTCGCTGCGCGGGCCGCGCAGCACCCAGGTGTTGGTGCCGTCCAGGGTCATCAGACCCGGGTTGTCGGCGAGCAGCACCGAGGCAGTCTCAGTGACCGCCCGCAGCTGACCATAGGCGGGATGCGTCAACGCCGACTCAGTCACGGCCCGTTACCCGACCTCCACGATCAGCTCCACTTCCACCGGCGCGCCCAGGGGCAATTCGGCTACGCCCACTGCCGAACGCGCGTGCACGCCGCTGTCCCCGAAAACCTCGGCGAGCAATTCCGACGCGCCGTTGACCACACCCGGCTGACCGTGGAAACCCGGCGCGGACGCGACGAATCCGACCACCTTGACCACCTTGGTCACCGAGTCCAGGCCCACCAGCGAATCCACCGCGGCCAGAGCGTTGAGCGCGCAGATCCGCGCCAGGCTCTTGCCGACGTCCGGGGTGATGTCGCTGCCGACCGCGCCGGTGGCGGGCAGCTTACCGTCGACCAACGGCAGTTGGCCGGCGGTGTAGACCAGGTTGCCGGTGCGCACCGCGGGAACGTAGGCCGCCAGCGGCGCGGCCACTTGGGGCAGCGTGATGCCCAGCTCCGCGAGCCGGGCAGTGACGCTCACTTGGGGCGTTTGAGATAGGCGACGTGCTGTTCGCCGGTGGGACCTGGCAGCACCGCAACCAGCTCCCAACCGTCGGCGCCCCACTGGTCGAGAATCTGCTTGGTGGCGTGGGTGAGCAGCGGAATCGTCGCGTACTCCCATGTCGTGGGTTGGGTCATGACGCGAGCTTATCGGCCGGTGTTGACCAGCTCCGGCCAGCCCGCTGGCCGGCCGAACCGGTAGGGCTAGCATGCGATGGTGGCAAACACATCGAGCGGCGGTAACTCCGTCGGGTGGCCGTCGCGGCTGTCGAAGGCCCGGCTGCATTTCGTGACGGGCAAGGGCGGCACGGGGAAGTCGACGATCGCGGCCGCGCTGGCACTGACGCTGGCGGCCGGCGGCCGCAAAGTCTTGTTGGTGGAAGTCGAAGGCCGCCAAGGGATTGCGCAACTCTTCGACGTACCGCCGCTGCCATACCAGGAAGTCAAGATCGCCACCGCCGAACGTGGCGGGCAGGTCAACGCGCTGGCGATCGAGCTCGAGGCCGCGTTCCTGGAGTACCTGGACATGTTCTACAACCTGGGACTGGCCGGCCGGGCGATGCGCAGGATCGGTGCCATCGAGTTCGCCACCACCATCGCACCCGGTCTGCGCGACGTGTTGCTCACCGGCAAGATCAAAGAAACGGTCATCCGGCTGGACAAGAACAAGCGGCCGCTCTACGACGCGATCGTCGTCGATGCGCCCCCGACCGGTCGGATCGCCCGCTTTCTGGACGTCACCAAAGCGGTCTCCGACCTCGCCAAGGGCGGCCCGGTGCACTCGCAGGCCGAAGGCGTGGTCAGACTGCTGCACTCCGACCAGACCGCCATCCACCTGGTGACGTTGCTGGAGGCGCTGCCGGTGCAGGAGACGCTGGAAGCGATCGAGGAACTCGCCGAGATGCAGTTGCCCATCGGCAGCGTCATCGTGAACCGCAACATTCCGGCCTACCTCGACTCCGGCGACCTGGCCAAGGCCGCCGAAGGTGTCGTCGACGCGGACTCGGTCCGCGCCGGGCTGGCGACGGCCGGCATCGAATTGGACGACAACGACTTCGCCGGCCTGCTGACCGAGACCATCCAACACGCCACCCGGATCGCCGCGCGCGCCGAGACCGCACAACAGCTCGACGCGCTGCAGGTGCCGAGGCTGGAATTGCCGACCATCTCCGACGGCGTCGATCTGGGCAGCCTGTACGAGCTTTCCGAAGCGCTTGCCCACCAGGGGGTTCGATGACTACGACGCAGTCCCATAAGCCGGAAACCCTTGACATGGCGGCTCTTTTGGCCGACACGTCCAACCGGGTCGTGGTGTGCTGCGGTGCGGGCGGCGTGGGCAAGACCACGACTGCCGCAGCCATCGCGCTGCGGGCAGCCGAATATGGCCGCACCGTAGTGGTTTTGACGATCGACCCGGCCAAACGCCTCGCACAAGCGTTGGGAGTCAACGATCTTGGGAATACGCCGCAGCGGGTACCGCTGGCACCCGAGGTCCCCGGGGAGTTGCACGCGATGATGCTGGACATGCGCCGCACCTTCGACGAGATGGTGATGCAGTACTCGGGTTCCGAACGGGCGCAATCGATTCTGGACAATCAGTTCTATCAGACCGTCGCGACCTCGCTGGCCGGCACGCAGGAGTACATGGCCATGGAGAAACTGGGCCAGCTGCTGGCTCAGGACCGGTGGGACCTGGTGGTCGTGGACACTCCCCCGTCGCGCAACGCGCTGGATTTCCTGGATGCCCCCAAGCGGCTGGGCAGTTTCATGGACAGTCGGCTGTGGCGCCTGCTGCTCGCGCCCGGACGGGGTCTCGGTCGCCTGGTGACGGGTGCCATGGGCCTGGCCATGAAGGCGATGTCGACGATCCTGGGTTCGCAGATGCTCGGGGACGCGGCAGCGTTCGTGCAATCGTTGGACGCGACATTCGGCGGTTTCCGCGAGAAGGCGGACCGCACCTATGCGTTGCTGAAACGGCGCGGCACCCAGTTCGTGGTCGTGTCGGCCGCCGAGCCGGACGCGCTGCGCGAGGCGTCGTTCTTCGTGGACCGGCTGTCCGAGGAGTCCATGCCGCTGGCGGGCCTGGTGTTGAACCGCACCCACCCGATGCTGTGTTCGTTGCCGGCCGAACGGGCCATCGATGCCATCCAGAAGTTAGCGGCCGAGACCGATTTGGAAGCCTCCTCGCTGGCCGCCGCCGTGCTGCAGATTCACGCCGACCGGGCGCAGACCGCCAAGCGGGAGATTCGACTGCTGTCGCGGTTCACCGGCGCCAACCCGCATGTGCCCGTCATCGGGGTGCCGTCGCTGCCGTTCGACGTCTCCGACCTCGAAGCGCTGCGCGCTCTGGCCGACCAGATTACCTCGACCGCATAACCAGCGGCGATACCCCGCCTGGGCGATTTATTTGACGCCGTTACAACGGCAGTAGTTACCATTTGCCCCATCAGTAACGCTCAATAGCAGCTTGACCTGCGCAAATAAGCATCATTTCATGGTGCGATCAACTAACTTGTAACACTTTCGTCATGATGAAGGCTTGCCGTAGCGTCGGTCCGCGCTGGGCTGCAGGCATGCTGCGCGGGGGCGGAATCAGCGTCCACCCGCTGCGCGTTCGCAGGTTTCCGACTCCGCTGAGTCCAGCGTCCGGCACGGCCCCCCACCTGCACCGATATGGGGGTAACCGGCCTTTATTTGACGGCCGTTCAACGGATGCACCAAATGCGACCCCGCCCAGGAGGCCGAAAAAGTGCCTTTGAGCTGCGCATATAAGATTAGGGCCGCAGCATACTGAGGCAGGTTGTAACAGAAAAGTAATAGGGAAGGACGTGCCGTGCGGCCCGGGTCAGATGATGCTGCGACGCCTACGCTTGTCGAAGTAGTCGGACCAGGAGACCACCTCGGGGTGCTGCTTGAGCAGGGCCCGGCGCTGACGTTCGGTCATGCCGCCCCACACGCCGAACTCCACCTTGTTGTCCAGGGCGTCTGCACCGCATTCCTGCATCACCGGGCAGTGCCGGCAGATCACCGCAGCCTTGCGCTGGGCGGCCCCCCGCACGAAGAGTTCGTCGGGATCGGTTGCCCGGCACAGTGCCTGCGATACCCAGGCGACGCGGTCATCGGCTTCGACGCTGCGCAGCAGGTTTCCGGTGGACGTGAGGTTCGTCTTACGAGCGCCCGGGCGCGATCCTGACACGAGCTGATCCCTTTCTCCCGGCCGCGAATCGCGACCGCCTCCTCGGGTACCAGCCGATGATGCGATCTGAGCCACACTGCGCATATCGGTGTTACCTGAATCTCAATGCGTATCTAAGTTAGGTGGTCAGGTGCTAATTGCGCAACAGTCCGATAACGGTTTTTCTGGGACGTCCGTGCCGTCTGGATCGTGATGCGGGCCTCGACGGCCGCCGCGGGCCGCCGTTGGGCCCTCTGACCTGTGATATCGCCGCCAGGTCGGCCGGCGACGTGGTGCGAATCCTGTTCAACACCTGCCGAAGAAAGTTTTCCCACCCCGCACGGCGCGGGGACGTGACGCGAGGTCGCTACTGTAGTACGCATGTCCGAGCGCCCCCCGGTCCCGCTGACGCTGCTGAAGCTGGCGGGGTTCTGTGTGCTCGCCAGCGTGGTCGCGACAGCGTTGATGTTCCCCTTCGCCGGCGGCGTCGGGTTGATGTCGAACCGCGCGTCGGAAGTCGTCGCCAACGGATCGGCGCAACTTCTCGAGGGTCAGGTCCCGGCCGTGTCCACGATGGTGGACGCCAAAGGCAACGTCATCGCCTGGCTGTATTCGCAGCGCCGTTTCGAGGTGCCGTCGGACAAGATCGCCAACACCATGAAGCTGGCGATCGTGTCCATCGAGGACAAGCGGTTCGCCGACCACAACGGTGTGGACTGGAAAGGCACGCTGACCGGGCTGGCCGGTTACGCCTCCGGCGACGTCGAGACCCGCGGCGGCTCGACCCTCGAGCAGCAGTACATCAAGAACTACCAATTGCTGGTGACCGCGCAGACCGACGCGGAGAAGCGGGCGGCCGTCGAGACCACCCCGGCGCGCAAGCTGCGCGAGATCCGGATGGCGCTCACGCTGGACAAGACCTTCACCAAGCCGGAGATCCTGACCCGTTACCTGAACCTGGTGTCGTTCGGCAACAACTCGTTCGGCATCCAGGACGCGGCCCAGACCTACTTCGGCGTCAACGCCATCGACCTGAACTGGCAGCAGGCCGCGCTGCTGGCCGGCATGGTGCAGTCGACCAGCTCGCTCAACCCGTACACCAACCCGGAGGGCGCACTGGCCCGGCGCAATCTGGTGCTAGACACCATGATCGAGAACATTCCCAATGAGGCCGATGCGCTACGCGCAGCCAAAGCGCAGCCGTTGGGCGTCCTGCAACAGCCCAAGGAGTTGCCGCGCGGCTGTATCGCGGCCGGCGACCGGGCGTTCTTCTGCGACTATGTGCAGGAATACCTGTCCCGGGCCGGCATCAGTAAGGAACAAGTGGCCCGCGGCGGCTACCTGATCCGCACCACGCTGGACCCGGACGTGCAGATCCCGGTGAAGGCGGCGATCGACAAGTTCGCGCCCCCGACGCTGAGTGGCATTTCGAGCGTGATGAGCGTGATCCTGCCGGGTAAGACGTCGCACAAAGTGGTCGCGATGGCCAGCAACCGCAAGTACGGCCTGGACACCGAGGCCGGCGAAACCATGCGGCCGCAGCCGTTCTCCCTTGTCGGCGACGGCGCCGGGTCGATCTTCAAGCTGTTCACCACAGCGGCCGCGCTCGACATGGGCATGGGCATCAACGCCAATCTGGAGGTCCCCGGCCGGTTCCAGGCCAAGGGCCTGGGCAGCGGGGGTGCCAAGGGCTGCCCCAAGGACACCTGGTGCGTGGTCAACGCCGGCAACTACCGCGGATCGATGAATGTGACCGATGCGCTGGCCACCTCGCCCAATACCGCGTTCGCCAAGTTGATCTCCCAGATCGGGGTGTCCCGCGCGGTGGACATGGCTATCAAACTGGGCCTGCGGTCCTACGCCAACCCCGGCACCGCCCGCGACTACAACCCGGACAGCAACGAAAGTCTGGCCGACTTCGTCAAGCGACAGAACATCGGCTCCTTCACCCTGGGCCCCATCGAGGTCAACGCGCTGGAGCTGTCCAACGTCGCGGCGACGCTGGCGTCCGGGGGCATGTGGTGCCCGCCCAGCCCGATCGACAAGCTGATCGACCGCAACGGCAATGAGGTGTCGGTCACTACCGAGACCTGCGAACAGGTGGTCCCCGAGGGGCTGGCCAACACCCTGGCCAATGCGATGAGCAAGGACGCCACCGGCAGCGGTACCGCGGCCGGCTCGGCCGGTGCGGCCGGCTGGAACCTGCCGATGTCCGGTAAGACCGGCACCACCGAAGCCCACCGTTCGTCCGGCTTCGTGGGATTCACCAACCGGTACGCGGCCGCCAATTACATCTACGACGACTCCCCGGCACCGACCGACCTGTGTTCGGCGCCGCTGCGCCATTGCGGCAGCGGTGACCTGTACGGCGGTAACGAGCCGGCGCGAACCTGGTTCACTGCGCTGCAACCGATCGCGAACAACTTCGGTGAGGTGCACCTGCCGCCGACCGATCCGCGTTACCTGGACGGTTCACCGGCCGGGCGGGTGCCCAGTGTGGCCGGCCTGGACGTCGACCAGGCCCGGCAGCGGCTCCGGGACGCCGGTTTCCAGGTCGCCGATCAGCCCACCTCGGTCAACAGCTCTGCCAAGTACGGCGAGGTCGTCGGCACCACGCCCAGCGGCCAGACCATCCCCGGCTCGATCGTGACCATCCAGATCAGCAATGGCGTCCCGCCGGCACCGCCGCCGCCGCCCGAGGGGAGTCTGCCGCCGGAAGTGGTCGGATCGCAGGTGGTCGAGATTCCCGGTCTGCCACCTATCACCATCCCGCTGCTGGCACCGCCCCCGCCGGCGGCGCCGCCACCGCCGTAGCGGCCGGTCGGGCAGTAAACTGCCTGGCATGGCTGACGTCCGTCTGACTGCCCCGCTTCCCACGCTGCTACGCGCCGGCGCCGCCGTCGTCGGCTCGGCGGCTGCCGGAATCGGCTACGCCTCACTTGTCGAACGTAACGCGTTCGTGCTGCGCGAGGTGACGATTCCGGTGCTGAGCCCAGGTTCCACACCGCTGCGGGTGCTGCACATCAGCGACCTGCACATGACCCCTAATCAGCGGCGCAAACAGGCCTGGGTGCGCGAGCTGGCCAGTTGGGATCCCGACCTGGTGGTCAACACCGGCGACAACCTCGCCCACCCCAAGGCGGTGCCCGCAGTCGTGCAGTCGCTGGGCGATCTGCTGTCCCGGCCCGGCGTGTTCGTCTTCGGCAGCAATGACTACTTCGGTCCCCGGCCGAAGAATCCGGCCAACTACCTGACCAACCCCGGCCACCGCGTCAAGGGTGAGCCACTGCCCTGGCAGGATCTGCGCGCGGCCTTCACCGAACGCGGCTGGCTCGACCTCACCCACACTCGGCGCGAGTTCGAGGCGGCCGGCCTGCATGTCGCGGCCGCAGGCGTCGACGACCCGCACATCGACCGGGACCGCTACGACACCATCGCGGGTCCGGCCAGTCCCGCGGCCAACCTCAAGCTGGGCCTGGTCCACTCACCCGAGCCACGCGTGCTCGATCGCTTCGCCGCCGACGGTTACCAGCTGGTGATGGCCGGACACACCCACGGCGGGCAACTATGCCTGCCGTTCTACGGCGCCATCGTGACCAACTGCGGCCTGGACCGGTCCCGGGCCAAGGGGCCGTCGCAGTGGGGCGCCAACATGCGCCTGCACGTCTCGGCGGGACTCGGCACTTCGCCGTTCGCGCCGGTGCGATTCTGCTGCCGGCCCGAAGCGACCCTGCTGACCCTGATCGCCACCCCGATGGGCGGCCGCGACTCGACCAGCAACCTGGGCCGACAGCCGACTGCTACGTCGGTTCGTTGACCGACCGGACCCGCATCGCGGTCCGGAGTAAATCTCGCAGCTGGACCGACAATGCGATCCGGTTGATCGAAGCCGACGCGCGGCGCAGTGCCGACACCCATCTGCTGCGCTATCCGCTTCCCTCGGCGTGGGGTGACGACTCCGGCGTCGCGCTGTATCTCAAAGACGAGACGACCCACATCACCGGCAGCCTCAAACACCGGCTGGCCCGCTCGCTGTTCCTCTACGCGCTGTGCAACGCATGGATCGACGAGGGCACCACCGTGGTCGAGGCCTCGTCGGGTTCCACCGCGGTGTCCGAAGCGTATTTCGCTGCGCTGCTGGGTTTGCCCTTCGTCGCCGTGATGCCGGCCGCCACCAGCACGGCAAAGATCGCGCTGATCGAATCCCAAGGTGGCCGTTGCCATTTCGTGGACAATTCCAGCGAGGTCTACGACGAGGCGGTACGGGTCGCCGCCGAGACCGGCGGCCATTACCTCGACCAGTTCACCAACGCCGAACGCGCTACCGACTGGCGGGGCAACAACAACATCGCCGAATCAATCTATCTGCAAATGCGTGAGGAAACCCACCCGATCCCCACCTGGATCGTGGTGGGCGCCGGCACGGGTGGCACCAGCGCGACGATCGGGCGGTACATCCGATATCGCCGGCATTCGACGCGACTGTGCGTCGTCGACCCGGAAAACTCCGCGTTCTTTCCGGCCTTCGCCGATCAGCGCTACGACGTCGTGACGGGAGCGTCGTCTCGGATCGAGGGCATCGGGCGTCCGCGGGTCGAACCGTCGTTCCTGCCGTCGGTGGTCGACCGGATGGTCGCGGTGCCCGACGCGGCCTCGATAGCCGCCGCGCGACACGTCAGCAGCGTTCTGGGGCGCCGGGTGGGCCCCTCCACGGGAACCAATCTGTGGGGAGCCTTCGGTCTGCTGGCCGAGATGGTGGCCGACGGCCGCGGCGGTTCGGTGGTCACCTTGCTCGCCGACAGCGGCGACCGGTATGCCGACACCTATTTCGACGACGACTGGGTGGCTGCTCAGGGGCTCGATCCCGGCGGCCCCGCCCAGGCTCTGGCCGTCTTCGAGCGCTCCTGCCGGTGGGGCTAGCCACGCGTTTGGCGGTGCCGCCGGACGGTGCGATAGGCTGGCCAAGCTTCAAGCGGGGTGTGGCGCAGCTTGGTAGCGCGCTTCGTTCGGGACGAAGAGGCCGTGGGTTCGAATCCCGCCACCCCGACTCGCTGAAGACGAGCAAGGCCACCGACAGTTTTCACTGTCGGTGGCCTTCGCCGCATTCGGGTGCTAGTACCAGACTTTTCGACCGCCGATGGGGCGACCGACCGCGCCCAGAATCCACAACACCACGCCGACGAGCAATAGGATGCCGCCGATTGTGTAAAGAATGCTGATGCCGGTGAAGTAACCGACCACCAGCAACACGATCCCCAGGATAATCACGTCGCGCCCCTTCTGTTGAACGCTGTCTAATTGACTGACAAGTTGTTGAATACCCCGCTGCGCGCAGTTCAATCACGGGGTAGCGCAAGAGGATCTGGACCGCTGGCGTGCGGACGGAATCGCACTCTGGTGCCGCGTCGCGGCGCCAGCATGATGGAGCGACGCACGATCCGCTCGGACGTGCTGTCCACCGCATCGAATTCGCCCTCGCGCACCAGCACCTGCAGCACAGTGATCAGCTCCCGCATGCTGAAAGCCGCACCCAGACAACGTTTTACGCCGCCCCCGAACGGTACCCAGGCATATGTCTGCGGCCGCGATCCCAGGAAGCGCTCCGGCCGGAATTCGCTCGGGCGGTCGTAGACGGCCGGATTCCGATTGATCGCAACGATGTGTACGACGATGCGGGTGCCGGCAGGGACCAGGTAACCGCCCAGTGCGAACGGCTGCGCGGCGACCCGCGCAGTCAGCGGCGCCGGCGGACGCACTCGCAGCGTCTCGTCGATCACTGCCGTCGTGAATGCTTCCTCACCGGCCCAGGCCTCTGCCCGCACCCGGCGCAGCGCGTCCGGATGATGCAGCAGCAGATCGAACACCCAGGCCAACGTCGTCGCGGTGGTTTCGTGACCGGCCAACATCAGGGTGATCAGATCGTCGCGAATTTCGCTGTCCGACAAGACCTGGCCGTCGTCGCCACGCGCGCACATCAACAGAGCCAGGATGTCGCGCTGAGTCGCGAGCGTGGGGTCGGCGCGGCGCGCCGCGATCAGGGGCATGACGACGTCGTCGATCTCCCGGTTGGCCCGGGCGCGCGAAGGCCAGATGCGCAACGTACCGAGGCCTCGCAACGCGTAGCGAACCGTCAATTGCTCTGAGACACCAAGGTTTAACAGCCGATCGAAGGGCTGTCCCAACCGCCGGACTTCGTCGGGATCGTCGACCCCGAAGATCACCCGGACGATCACGTCCAGCATCAACTTCCGTGCGGCATGCAGCATCTCGAAGGGGCGGTCCACGGGCCAGTCCCGCATCGCCGCCCGCGCGGCCTCTTCGATGATGGGCACGTATCCGCTCAGCGCGGACCCGTGCAGCGGCGGCGTGAGCAACTTGCGCCGCCGCAGGTGTTCCGGTTCTTCCTGCACGAACATCGATCCCGATCCGTAGATCGCTGCGGCGGGCCCCACTCCCGCACCGCCGAGTAACACGTCTGTCGGGGCGGTGAAGACTTCTTTCGCAAGTGCCGGATCGGACACGATGGCAACGTCACCGAGGCTGAGGATCGGCATTGTCATCAGCGGTCCATATCGACGGATCAACCGCATCATCCGCCGCTCGCCGCCGAGGAGGTACATCACGGCATACGCGGTTGCGCACGCGCCGCGTAACCCGCGCGGTGCGGGCAGACCGGGCGGCGAAGGTAGCCCCACGGTCGGTGACGCTACTGCATAGCCGATGCCATATGGCTGAGCCGGCTGAGTGTCAGGCGCAGTCCGCGCAGATCTGGCGTCCGCCGGTGGAGACGCGCAACCGGTTGCGATGCTGGACCAAATAGCAGCAGGAGCAAGTGAACTCGTCGGAGCGCTGGGGGATCACCACCACCGACAACTCCTCGCCGGACAGGTCGGCGCCCGGCAACTCGAAGAAGGACGCATCGTTGAGGTCGTCGTCGACGACCGCCGTCGCGAGCTTGGGCATGGACCCCAGTTCGCTGAGCGCATTCTTGTCGGCGGCGTCGGCCTCGGTCACCCGGCGGGCGTCATAATCGCTAACTGTCGGCATAGCTCTTCCCTCCTGAGTGACCGGGCTAGGCACCTAGTGGTCGCCCGTTGGCTCAGGCAGTACCCCGTTCGAATGCTGCTCACACCCACCGGAGAACAAGAAATTGCACATCCGCAAAATTTGCGTGACGCGGACTCAGAGCGCGGGCCAACCACCCGCATAGGACGCCACCGCAGGGACGGTTGTGGTGCGCGCGTAGGCTTTCCGCCGCTGCGTGCGGGAGGCCCAGGCCATCCCGAACCACGGCGACATGATGGCTGCCACCAGGGCGACGCCCGCCATCAGTTCGTGGCCGGTCGCCAGCGCCACCAGACCAGCCAACAGTCCCAGCACCCAGACCGCGGCGGCCGCCACACCCGGCACGCTGATCACCCGACCACCGGTCGTGGTGTCTAGGCGCCCGAGCGGGTCAGACCCGAGATGAACCATGCTGCACTCCCAAGGCCGAAGCGAAAACCAGTATTCAGCTACTATAGCCTATGGATACTGTTGCTTGGCGCACTGAGTGGCGGGTGGCACGCCAGCCGCACGCAGGGACGGGATGCGAATCCCGCTGCCCTACGTGCGGACTGACGTGCTGACGAAACTCAGGGGCGCGTTGCCGGGCCCGTGACGTGCGTCGCAGTGGTGTTGGCGTTCGGCCGGCGGTCACGACGGAGCAGACCGGCCAAGCCGCCCAGCCCGAGCAGTCCGAGCAGTCCCCACTTGCCCGAGTTGTCCTCCTGACGCTGGTTGGTGTCGTTGTCCGCCAATGTGATCGTCGTCGCCGACGGCGCGGGAGCGATCTCGGTGGCGGCGGAAGCGACCCCGGCACCGCCGAACAGCAGGGCGCCGGTGACAGACGTGACAGCAAGGATCTTGTGCATGGTGATACTCCTGAAATGGATGAATAGTGACGCCTGAGACCGAACCGGCTGTTTGAGTTCGACTGGCAACGCGACCTGCGGTGGTATCCGCAACGCTGGCAGGAGATCTACCCGCCCGCGCGTCAGGTAAACCGGATCGCCGAGAAGATTTCAACAGGTGTGCAATGCAGATCCGCGGGTAGCCTGCGACGGTGAGCGACACCGCAGTGCTTGTCATCGACATGTTCAGTGACTACGACCATCCGGATGCCGAGCAGTTGGCCGAAAACGTCGCTGCCGTCATCGATCCCCTGACCGGGCTCATCAACGAGGCGAACGACCGCGACGACGTCGACCTGATCTACGTCAACGACAATCAGGGCGACTTCACCGCAGACCACGACGCCATCATCAGCAAGGCGCTGGCGGGCAAGCGACCGGATCTGGTCAAGCCGTTGGTTCCGGCATCCGGCAGCAATTTTCTGGTCAAGGTGCGGCACAGCGTCTTCTACGCCACATCGGTGGACTATCTGCTGCACCGGTTGGAATCCAAGCGCATCGTGCTGACCGGCCAGGTGACCGAACAGTGCATCCTCTACAGCGCATTGGACGGCTATGTCCGCCACTACGACGTCGTCGTGCCGCCCGATGCGGTGGCTCACATCGACGAGGGACTCGGGTCCGCCGCACTGAAGATGATGGAACGCAATATGAGTGCCGAATTGCTGGCCGTTGCCGACTGCCTGGGCTGACGTGCCCAGCTTGCAAAACCGAAGGGACAGTTCATGACCGAACACAAGCCGCAGAACGCCGAGTCCGACGCGGACTCCGACGACAGAGTCGCCGAGTCACGCGCTGGGCGCGAAGAGGACGGCGACTACGTAGGGCGCACCGGGGCCGACGACGACTTCGACGCCGGGGAAACCGGCGCGGAGGCGCGCAGCAACGACGGCTGAGCTACCGCTGTAGATCGACCATTAGCGGCCGGTGGTCGGAGATGGTCATCAGATCCGCTGTCCCGGCAGCACCGACAAGTTTTCGATCGTCGGTGAGGATGTGGTCGAGCTGGCGGACGGGGTCGGTCGCGGGGAACGTCAGCGCAGTTGCCAACGGCCGCATGCCCGTCCAGCGGTGCACGGCTGCCGGCGTCGCATTGAGGTCGCCCAGCAGCAGGCGCGGCCCGGGCGAACCTCGCAGCGCGCGAGCCAGCCGCCGCAACTGGTACCTGTTCCAGCCCGGCACGAAGGACAGGTGGGTATTGGCCACCGTCATCGGTCCCAGTGGCGTCTGCAACCGCGCGATGACCGCCGCCCGTGGTTCCTCGTCGACAACCACCACTTTTCGGGCTCCCGGGAGGTAGACGGGTAGGCGCATCGGAATTCGGGGTAGCCGCACCACCTGCCAACTCGACGCCGGGAACCGGGAGAGCAGCGCGATCCCGTAAGCGGCGGTGCCGGGTTGTTCCTGTCCGGTGGCCGCCATCCACGTTGCCCCGGGCGTGCCGGAGATGGCGGCGACAAAGCGGTGCTCGACCGCGGCCATCGCTTCGGCCGCTGCCGCTGTCAGATCGGCCCGGCCGGACCTGGGCTGGTCGACGTCGACTTCCTGTAACGCAAGCACGTCAGGATCGAGTCGCCGCACGCAGTCCTGCAGCCGCTGCAGGTCGACCCCATCGCCCACGGTGCGACCGTGCAGGATGTTGAATGTCGCCACCCGCACGGCTATTCCCCTGCTCCGGGTACTTCTTCTCGTGCCGCCACCGACCGTCCGTCGCCGGTGTCGAATACCTCGATGACGACGTCGGCGTCGCGGTAACCGCCCAGTGATTTGAGCCCCGGGGTGGCGTGCAGGATGTCGTGTGCCTGGTCGCCGGTGAGCGGGTAGTCAGCCACGGGATGCCGCCAGTGGGCGGCGAGCACGGTTGCGCCAGGTCGCAAGCGAGGGCATTCCCGGCGCAGCACGGCAGCCAGCGTGTCGGCGGTGAGGTAGTAGGCGACTTCGCTGAGCACCAGCAGGTCGAAGGGCCCATTGGGCCACGGCTCGTCCAGCGACCCGCGGGACAGTATCACCCGGTCCCGGCAGCCCTGGTCGACAAGCCGTGCGTCGGCGGCGCGGATTGCCGCCTCGGCCACGTCCATCGCGGTGACGTGGGCGCAGCGCGACGCGAGCAACGTGGTCAACGTTCCGATCGAACAGCCCGGCTCAAACGCGTGTCTGTACCGGCGAATTGGCAGCAATGCCAGGGTGATCGCGTATTTGCGTTGTTCGTACCACCGTGACGACAACTGCCAAGGATCGTCGGCGCTCGCATACATGCGGTCGAAGTACGCGTCGGGCAGTCGCGCGGTCATCGAAAGACCAACTCCCCCACCGCCATCAGCCGATCCAGCACCACGGGAGGCAGCACCGCGTCGGGGCCGTGCGGTTCGAACTGACTGCGAAAGCAGTGCGCGGCTCGTTGTTTGCGCTGCATTGCCCGACGGTCCGACGGCAGCGTGTGGGCGCTGTCCCAGGGCACGTCGGGATCACCCGGAGTGGCCCAGTGCCACATCCACACCGGATACTCCAACAGCTGTACCCCGTTGCGCGCGCACGCGGTGACGGCCGCGCGACCCACCGCCTCGTGATCGGGATGCCCGTCGCCCCGCCAAGTCGCCGCACACCAGGTACCGGGCGCGGACCCAGTGAGGATGTCGGTGAGCAGATCGGCGATTCGCTCCTCACACTCGCCCAATCTGCCGTCGGGCAACCCCAGCGATATCGGTGCGGCAACGCCTAATACCATTGCTGCACTGCGTAATTCGCTTCGACGCAGGCTTTCGAGACGGGTCCGCTTTTCAGCAGGCGCGTGCGGCTGCGCGGCACCGCCGTCGCTGACCGAGACCACTTCGACCGCCACCCGCGACGCGACGAGCTGTGCGATGGTGGCGCCCATCCCCAGCGTCTCGTCGTCCGGATGAGCTCCGACGACGACCAGTCGCGTGCACGGACTCAGATCCAGGGGTGGCGGCCGGTCGGCGGCCAGCCACTGCTGTGCGGACGTCCCACCGCTGGCCAGCGGAGTCGCAGCGAACCGGTGTCCGTTGCTCACGGTCCTCAACGGCCGGGCCGCCCGACCAATCGCCCGATCTCCGCCAGGTCACGCTCGGCATGGCTCTGCCGGATGTAGATGCTCAGGTCGGCGACCCGCTGCGCATGCCGCCCGTCCTGGCACAGCGGACCGGGTCCCAGTGCGCGTCCGGTGCGGGTGATCGCCTCGTCGGCCGCGTGTTCCACGACGGCGCGGACCCGCCGGGCCAGTAATTGCGCTGTGCCCGAACGGTCGAACGGATCCGCGTCGATCTGGGCTGCCGTGCCCGCCAGCATCGCGTCCCCGGCCGCCAGCGCGGCGTCGACCGCCCCCAGGTGCGCCAGCGCATACGCGTCGGCCGACTCGCTGCCGGCGCAGCGGTACAGCGGGTCGGCGACCCGGCGGGCACCCCCCAACCAGCACGCGGCAACCCCGATCGCCCCGTGCCAGAAGCCGGGCCGGGTCAGATACTGACCCGGCCTGCCGACCAGGATCGCGTGCACGTTGTTGAACTGCACCGACCGGGTGTCGCTGCCGGCCATTCCGGGGTTCCACCAGGTGCTGGGCAACGGTTTGACCCCGGTATCGGTCAGGGTCACCGCGAACAACCCGCGGCCGCCTTCCGGCAACCGGGCGGTGACCAGCGCATTGGTGCAGAAACCAGCCCCCGAGCACCACACCTTGGTGCCATTGAGCAGATATTCGTCACCGGCGATGCCGGTCGCGGCCAGCACGGCGTCGGAAGCCTCCGCCGCCCACACGCCCCACAATTGGCGCGGCTCAGGTGGTTTGCCGCCCAGCTCGTCCAGGATTGCGACCGCGTCGACGTGCGCCTCCGCGATGCGGGCGGCCGGGATGTCCTCCTCGGCCAGCTTGGCCAGGCGCTGCCAGCGTTCGGCCGTGTGTCCCGAGGCGGGCAACGGCATCTCGAGCAGTCCGGATTCCAGCCAGTGCTGGACCAGTCCCGCGGTCATGAGCGGTCCCCTGCCATCGACTTCTTCCCGGCACCGGCCAAGGTGCGCAAGTGGTGTGCGAAACCGCGCGGTGCGCGGCCCTTGGTGCGCGCTGACGTGATCACCGACTGCGCAGCGTCGCGGCGTATCCGGTATCCGGCGGCCTCAAAACGCCCGACGAGTTCGACGTCCTCACCGGACGACAGCGCGCGAAACCCACCGACGTCCCAGTACGCCCGGGAATCGAATCCCATATTCGCGCCGTGCACGTGATCGTGCTCACCGTTGATGCGCTGGTTGTAGGCCCGCAGATACCGGCGCGCGACTTCGACGCCGTGCCGGCGCCAGTCAGCCACCCGCACCAGGCCGAGATACATATCGGCGCCGCAATCGAGTTGGCGCACCAGCCAATTCGGTTCCACGGTGCTGTCGGCGTCGGTGGTCGCGTACCAGCAGTCGGCGTCGGATCCGAACTGGGTACGGACGAAGTCGAATCCCGCTGCCCGCGCAGCACCGACATTGCGCGCCTCCACCCGAACGAAATGCACGTCGGCGCCGTACCGCCCGGCCAGCTCGGCACTGTCGTCCTCACTGGCGTCCAACACGACGACCACGGTAACCGGTATGGGGGCACACAATGCCGCGGTCAGGACCGCGCGCAAGCAGGCCGGCAGACTCGCGCTCTCGTTGTGGGCGGGAATCACGACCGCAGCGTGGTGGTATGGACGCGGCGCTGCGGTTGACATAGCGAGATGAATTTCCGGTTTGCCCACTGCTTAAACGGCGCTGGTCAGGTTGCCAACGACGGTGCACCGGGTATGTGGTTACCGCGATGACCACTCAATTGCGCGAGGCACTCCGAGTCGCCGCGTCCGCGCTCAAGGAACACGGCCCGCCCTTCGCCTTGGCGGGCGGCTATGCGCTGTGGGCCTACGGTGCGCCCGAACCTACCCACGACGTCGACTTCGTAGTCGCCGAGTGCGATGTGTCCGCTGCTGTCTCGGCGCTGGAGAAGACAGGCCTGACCATCGAGCGGCCACCGGAGGACTGGCTGTTCAAGGCACACAACGGTGACGCGGTGGTCGATGTGCTGCACCGGGTCAACGGCGCACGGGTGGAGCCTGCTGACCTGGATCCGGCCGAAGACCGTGTGGTGCTGGGACTTTCGTTGCCCGTGCTGCCACCGACGGTGGTGTTCATCCAGCGGTTACGCGCTCTGACCGAGCATTACTGTGACTTCGGCCATCTCATTCCGGCGGCGCGAGCAGTGCGGGAGAAGATCGACTGGGCCCTGGTCGAGGCCGAGACGGCCGACAACGACTTCGCAGTCGCGTTCCTCGTGCTGGTCGATCGACTCGGTGTGCGCGCGTGAAATGTGCGCTGCTGGGTATGTCCTAACCCATGGACTCACACCCTGACCGGGACGAAGACCTGGCGAACGTGGTCGACGACCTCGAGGAAAACGTGACGGGCGAGACCGCGGAAGAAAGGCGCGCGGCTGAACCGGAGCCGCCGGACAGCGCTAAGCAGGAACCGCCGGATTGATCTCCGGTCAGTGGTTGCGCAGCTTCGCGACCAGCTTGTCCTTGGTCAGACCTGAATATCCGGATATGCCAAGTTCTTTGGCCCGCTTCTTCAACTCCGGCACCGTCCAGTCGTCGTAGGATCCCGACTTGCCGCCCTTGCGGCTGACTTTGGACTTGCCTTGACCGGCAGCCGCATTGGAGATCCGTGCCGCCTTCTCTTTCGAATCACCCTGTTTACGCAAGTCTTTGTAGAGTTTCTCGTTCTTGATCGACGAGTTCGGCATACTTATCACCCTCCTGCCCGGTGCTCGGAAAACCGCAGCTAGGTTGCCCCGTTACGGCGCAATCTAACCGCGCCGGTGATTCACCGAGATTCACCGACGGCCGCTGGTTTGGCCGGGTCGCCACCGGGAACACGGGACTCGACTGGCCGAAATGGACTGGCACCACATACGAAAGGAATGAATCGATGGGCGACAGCGGACCCGAAGAAGGCGCCAAAGGCGTTGCCGAAGGCATCAAGGGCAAGGCCAAAGAGGTCATCGGAAACGTGACCGGCAAAGAGGACCTGGCCAACGAGGGTGAGGCGCAGCAGGACAAGGCCGACGCCCAGCGGGACGCGGCGAAGAAGGAAGCCGAAGCCGAATCCGCGCGGGGCGGAGCTGAGGCAGCCGAGGAGCGCCAGAAGTCCAACCAGTAGTTCCTGGTCAGGTGCGCCGGCGGTAGGTACAGCCCGCCGCCGGCGCTCCTGCATGCCCCGATCAGCCTGCGCATCTATCCGAAAAGCGAACCGCTGGGCCGTCGCCGTTTGTCCAAACCATCGAAAGGGGTATCTCCGACTTCTCGTAGTACAGACGAAGGAGTCTCGAGAAATGAACTGTCAGTGAGAGTTGCCGTCGTCAGCGGGGATGACGCGTTTTCTGATTACGAACAATATGGGGTCGCCGACGAGGCATCGTTCTGCGCCGCGCTCGCGGAACAGGGAGTGACCGTCCAGGCACATCGCCGCCGTCGAGACGAATTGATCGCGACACCCGTCAAACCAACTTATCGCCAAGCCTCTGCTGAGGTCGGCCCGTACGATTCGGTGCCGCCGGTGGAGGTTTTGCCGTGGATCGGTCAGTGGTCTGCGATGCTGACCCGGCAGTGGGCGGCGGACCCGCCCGACATCGTGCACGCCTTCGGGTGGCTGGGCGGGTTGGCGGCACAACTGGCCGCCCGACCGGACCGGTTGCCCGTCGTGCAGAGTTTCTACGGTCTCGCGGCGCCGGACGGCACCGCGGCCGACGCGGAACGCGCCCGGATCGAACCGCTGCTGGTCCGCAATGCCGCGTGGGTGACCGGTGGCAGCACTGCCGAGGTAACTACCTTGACCCGGTTACGCCGCCGCCGCGCGCAGCTTTCGGTCCTGTCCACCGGAATCGACGTCGATCTTCACACGCCGCCCGGACCGAGGGTGGTCGACGACGGCTCGTTTCGCATTCTGCAGCTGGCACCGAACAGCATGCCCTGCAACGGATTCGACAAGTCCGTTCGCGCTCTGGTCAAACTTCCCGCCGCGGAGTTGGTGATTGCGCAGACGAACCCCCTGGACGCAACAGACAGACCGACGGCAGCGCTGCGGGAACTCGCCGCCAGACTCGGTGTCCGCGACCGGGTGCACTTCGTCGGACACGTTGTCCCCGAAGATGTTCCGGCTCTCATGCGGTCCGCCCACGTGGTTGCGTGCACACCCCGACGGGCGCCGCAGGCGACGACGGCGTTGCAAGCCATGGCCAGCGGAGTGGTAGTAGTCGGTGCCGCCGTGGACGCTCTGAACGATGTGGTGATCAACGGGGTCACCGGACTACTGGTGTCCCCCGATGATTCTCGCGAATTAGCGTCAGCCCTGCGCGCTCTTGAGCACCAGAGCTTTCAGCGGGACAGCATGGGTTCGGCCGGCCGCTCCCGGGCGGTGTCGCGGTTCAGCTGGAATCGGGTCGCGATGGATGCACTCAGCATCTATCACCAGACCCTGTCGCGACACCTGGGGGTGCCACTAGACCCGGCAGGCCGCGTCAAGTTCCACACCGTGGCATAGGAACAGATGCCTGTGCTACCCGCAAGAAACGGGAATTACTACTCCAGCAACGCAATTCGATACCGGCAATTCCGTACCACCACGTCCGAGACCGCGACCCAGTTCTTCGCCGAGGCGTACCAGCCGGGATGGCGGATCAGCAGTCTGGCGCGCGGCACCTCGATCACCCATCGGCGTTTCGAAGCCGATTGCGTCACGGTGGACGAGTTGCTGGTGGAAGGTCGGGTGGGGTGTGAGATCCGACCCACCGACTCTGTCGTGGCCATTCAGCCGCGCGCGGGTTCGCTGACCGTGGCAGGCGACCCGGGCGCTCGGCTGGAAACAGCAGTGCTCGCCGCCGACGGTCTGCCCTGCGTGCTGCAGGCCAACACCGCACGCTTTCACGTCGTCAGCATGAATCTGCAGCTGTTGAGTCACGTTGCGGCCGAGCGAGGTGGGCCGCTGGCGCAGCGATTCCAGTTCCTGGACTGCCGTCCGCGCACCGACGCTGTTGCCCATTCCTGGAGTCAGGCACTCGATTACGTCATCGCCAGCTTCGGACGCGCGGAGACGACCAGTCAGCCGTTGATCGTTGCGGCGGCAGCGCGCCTGCTCGGTGCTGCGCTGCTCGAGTGCTTCCCATCCAATCTGCACGCCGACCGCGAACTGCTGAGCAACCCGACCCTGCCGCCCAGCCTGAAGGTCGCGGTCTCGTTCGTTCACCGCCACTGCGGAGATGGTATCGGCGTCAACGACATTGCCGACGCGCTGCGCATGACGCCGCGGGCGGTGCAGTACCTGTTCCGGCAACACCTGGGCACGACGCCGACCGAGTATCTGCGGCGCACCCGGTTGCAGCGTGCCCATCAAGACCTCAGCGCCGGCGACCGGTCCACCACCACCGTCGCCGAGATCGCGCAACGCTGGGGCTTCAGCCACACCGGCCGATTCGCCTCGATCTATCGTGCCAGCTACGGGCAGAGCCCACACACCACCCTGCAGCAGTGATCAGTGCCCGTCGCGCGGAGTTCGCAAGAGCCGGTCGACCCGATAGGCAGCGTCGTCTTCGTCGTCCTGCGTGGTGATCTCAGCGACCACCCGCTCGGCGATATTGCGCAGTTTGACGTTGGATTCCTGGGACAGTCTGACTAGTATGTCGAAGGCCGAATCGGAGTTGACGCCGTAGCGCAGCATCAGGATTCCCATGGCCTGGTTGATGACGGCGCGGCGGGAATCGACGGCCAGCAGCGCCTCGCTGAGATGCTTTTGCAGGTCGGCGTCGAACTGGTCGGTGATGTCGATGTAAAAGCCGCCGATTCCGAGCAATCGGCCGTCGGGCCCGGAGAATCGGTCTCCCACCACTACGACAACGTGGGTCTCGCCCCGGGTGTCGATGATCCGGTGTCTGCTGCTGAACGCGGCACCGTGCCGGCGCACCTGCTCGATGAGCTCCGGCACGGTGGGTTTGTCGTCGGGATGTTTGTGCTTGAGCAGCAATTGGGTGTTCGGCGTGACGGTACCGGGTTCGTAACCATGCATCCGGGCGACCTCTTCGGACCACTCCCAACGGTCCTCACGGGTCAGGTAGCGGAATCTACCCACCGCGGGCCACCGGCGGCCCTTCTTTCGCCGCGAATCTGCGCACACCCGCCTCATATTATTCGGCCCCGGTACGCACGGACCCCTTTTGCACGACTCAGGCCGTTTTGGCCAGCCTCGCAGTCCCAGATGCATTGTCACTTCGGGCGACTCGCCGGATCAGCTTGTGGGTGGCCTCTTCCAGAATGAGTTGACCGGCGCCAGCACGACGGGCCCGTGCGGCCCGCTGCACCGCCTTCTCGATGGTCGCTCCCTGCCGGTAACCGCGGACCACCCGCGGATCGACGTAGGAGCCGCGCGCGACCGCCGGGGTGTTGCCCAACTCCGCAGCGACCTCCCGCATGACGGCGGCTTCGATCTTCTTGGCCTGCCGTTCCGATACCGCGGGGTCGGCGTCGGCGAACGCCGCGGCGGCCAGCACCGTGCCGTGCCAGGTGCGCAGGTCCTTCACGCTGTACTCGCTGCCGACCAGCTCCTTGAACCGCGTGTTGATGTCGTCAGCCTTCACCTCGACCCAGTTGGAACCGTTGCGGCACACCAGGAATCGACCGCTGCAGTCGGTCCTGCGTAGCAGCGCGCGTACCGCCCGGACCACTTCGGCGTTCTTGACCTCGTACTGACGTTGCACACCGCTCTTGGCGGGGTAGTCGAACGCCACCGCGTCCTTACTTACCGTCACGTGCTCACACAACAGCGTCGCCAGCCCGTAGGACTCGTTCTCCTCGGCGTACTGCTCACCGCCGGCCCGGAAGTAGCCGAGGTCCAGCAGGTGCAGACCCAACGCCAGCACCCGTTCCCGATTCAGTCCGCGACTGTCCAGGTCGCGTGCGATCTGCTCGCGCCAGGCCGGCAATTTGGTGGACAGCTCCAACACCCGGTCGAACTTCTCCTCGGCGCGTTCCTGTTGCCAGAGCTCGTGATACAGGTATTGCCGGCGGCCGGCTGCGTCGGTCCCGACAGCCTGGATGTGACCGTTGGGATACGGCGAGATCCATACCTTCTTCCAGGCCGGCGGGATGACCAGGTCCTTGATCCGCTGCACCGTCTTGTCATCCGTCAGCAGGTCACCGTCCGGGCCGTAGAAGGCGAAGCCCTTACCGCGGCGCTTGCGGGTGATTCCCGGCTTGCTCAACACACTGCGGCGCAGCCGCATGGTGGGTCCTCCGCATGTCCCCGACTCGCGGTCGGCTGCAGCCTGAATTACCCGCGCGGCCAGCACTTACACCTTGCGCAGCACCAGCGGCACCAGCAGCCAGGCGACGCCCAGCAACGCCAGTGCACAGCTCCCCGCGGTGATGCCGGCAATGTTGCCGGCGACCGCACTGAAGATGATCACCGTCATCCCCGTCAGCGCCAGCCCCAACAGGCACAGCCCCCAGAACGCACAGCGGTGCGCCGCGGAAACCAGGACAGCGGTCCGGTGCCGCCGGAACAGCAGGCGGTGCAGGCCGACCGGTGTGATCAGCATGATCGTCGCACCCACTGAGCACCCGACGGTCACCAGGTACACCACCCGCATGTCGTGGTTCAGCACGTCGAACCGGGTTTGGAACGGCAGCGTCAACAGGAACCCGGTGAGCAGTTGCACACCGGTCTGCACCACTCGCAGCTCTTGCAGCAGGCTGTTCCAGTTGCGGTCGAGCCGCTCGACTTCGGTTTCCCCACGTTCGCGGCGATCCCAGTTCTGGTCCCGTTCCGGATGATCGACATCCATGGCGTGATCATGCCGAACGACCCGCCACCGGGTGGTGGCGGGTCGTTCGGTTCAGTGCGGTTGAATCAGCCGGCCATGAACTCGTGGTAGGCCGACTCCAGGTTCGACGGCAACGCCGTCACATTGCACTGCCGTTCGGTGTCGCCGATCGGCGCCAGAATCCCACGCAGGTCGTGGTACTCGTTGGGATGCGCGGTGAAGTAACCGCGAATGTTGGCGGCCGCCTCACCCCGCGGCTGACCGTAGGCGTCCATTACCACCCGGTTGGCGCCCGGGTGACCGGCGAGGTACTGCTGCGCTGCGCCGGTGACGGACGAGACGGTGGCGTTGACGCCTTCCGGGCTGCAGTCGGGTGCCGCCGCGGCCGATGGCGCGCCGACGATTCCGATAACGACTCCCCCGAGCAGACAACCGGCGCTGACACCGGCCACTCGTCGTGGCGCGACGATACTGCTGAATTTCATAATGATGTGTTCCTCCGCATTAGCGAACTGATCGCCAGGGCTCCCGAGTCCCTGAAATCCAAAGTAGCGGAAGCAAAATCGCGATCGTTTGTTGTTCGCGGCTGCCGAACAAACCAAACCATCCGGGCTCGGGGAAATATGTGACACGAGCAACTCGTGTTGCCCTATTAGCTAAACGAACGAGTAAACGTGCACGCAAACGCTGAGAATTCTCAGAAACTCGGCGGGTTTCTTAACGAATCGTGACCTGAATTCGTGACGCAACCGTTATCTCGATCCGCCCGGGTCAGCGGTTGAGCTTGCCGTCCCGCGCGCCGGTCAGGGCGTCGTCGAGAGACGGGTACAGCGGGAATGTCTTGTCCAGACCGGTCAGATGAATCGGTCGCCGGGTCGCCGGACCCCGGGCCACCACGCCGAACTCCGCAACGTCACCGAGTTTCTCGTAGGTGGCCGCCAGGATTTTCAAGCCCACCGAGCCCAGGAATTCCACCGCGGACAGGTCGATGATCAACGCGGCCGGTCGGTCGACCAACACGCCGTCGATTGCTTCGTCGAGGGCGGGCGCCGTAACCAGGTCGATTTCGCCGCCGATGCTGAGCACGACTACTCCGTCGTGGTCAGAGACCGTGGCGGTGATCGAATCAGGAGCTGACAATGGCGATCCTTCGTCCGGGTGTGGTGCAAGCCTAACCTGCTGCGGTAATGGCGAGAAGAAGAAGACCTCAACATCCTCAACCCTGCACCTCAAGCTAGTCTCCCCATAGCACCCGCGCCCGGCAGGCCTTGGAGGCAACGATGTCTGATTCGACGATGTCTGATTCGACGACGGATTTCACCAGCAATGCCGCCGCCGGCGTCTCCAGCGAAGGCTTGCTGCCGCAGCTGGTCCAGCACCTGAGACGGAACCGGACCGCGCTGCGCGAAGAGTGGGCCCGCAGAATCACCGAAGCCGAACTGCTCACCGCGATGACGCCGGAGGAGATCTTCTCCGAAGCGACCGCCGTCTACGACAACTACGTCGAGGTGCTGGAGACCGGCAGCGTCGAGGCGCTGCAGGACTACGCGCGCGACCTGTCTGAGCGGATCATTCCGCGGGGCGTGGAAACCGACGAAGTCCTCGGCATCGTGCTGCTGTTGCGCGACGTGCTGGCGCGCTCGCTGTTCGAGAAGTATCAGGCCGAGTTCGACATGCTGAACCAGGTGCTGGACGCCTATGAGCCCGCCGCCAACCGGATCGCCAACACCGTGGGCGTCAGCTTCGTCCAGGAGCGCGAACGCATCATCCGCCAGCAGCAGGAGGCCATCCGCGAACTGTCCACGCCGGTGCTGCAGGTGCGCGAACAGCTGCTGATTCTGCCGATCATCGGCGTGTTGGACAGTCAACGCGCCCGGCAGGTCACCGAGCAGTTGCTGCGGGCGATTCGCGCCAACCGGGCCAAGGTGGTCGTCATCGACATCACCGGTGTGCCCACCATCGACTCCACGGTGGCCAACCATCTGGTGCAGACGGTCGACGCGTCCGGGCTGATGGGTGCCAGCGTGATCATCACCGGGCTGTCCTCGGAGATCGCCCTGACGCTGGTGACGATCGGCCTGGACCTGTCCAAGATGAATGCCGTCGGCGACCTGCAGGGTGGGATCGAGGAAGCCGAGCGGCTACTCGGCTACGAAGTCACCCGCACCGGCGAGTAGCCAAGCTCCGCATGCCAGTTCCGATTCTGAAACAGGGCGCGATTCTGATCGCGACGGTGCAGGCCGCGTTGACCGACTCGGACACCGAGCGCCTGCGCGAAGATCTGATGGAGCGGGTCAGCCGGTTTCGCGCGCAGGGCATCGTTGTCGACGTCACCGCCATCGACGTGATGGATTCGTTCGCCGCCCGCTCGCTGCGGACGATCGCGCACATGACCCGGCTGCGTGGGGCGACCACCGTGATCGTGGGTCTGCAGCCCGAGGTCGCCTTCGCCATGGTGCAACTCGGCCTGGCCTTCGACGACATGAGCACCGCGCTGGACCTGGAAGAAGGCATCGCGGTGCTGCACAAGAAACTGGGACTGAATAAGTCGACGATCGGGCGCGACGGTGGCGGGTGAGATTGTGGTCGCCATCAACACCTCGGACGACATCGTCGCCGCCCGCAAAGCCGGGCATCAGCTTGCCCTCGACCTCGGCTTCTCGTTGACCGACGTCACGATGATCTCCACCGCGATCTCCGAGATCGCGCGCAATATCACCAGCTACGCCGGCCGCGGCGAGGTGCGGGTCGCGGTCGCCGACCGGGAGGGCCGCAGGGCGCTGGTGGTGCGCGCCGAGGACGACGGACCCGGCATCGCCGACATCGACCGCGCCATGGAGGACGGTTACACCACCGGGCGCGGGCTGGGTATGGGCCTGCCCGGTGCGCGGCGGCTGATGGATCGGTTGATCGTGGAGTCCGCGCTCGGTCGGGGCACGGTCATCGAGATGTGGAAATGGGTCCCGGCCCGTGCCTGAGCAGGTCCGGTCCGCGGGCCGGTTCGGTCCGATCGAGTGGGCGACGGCGAGTCGGGCACGGCCGGGCGAGCACGTCTGCGGCGATCAGTCGATCGCCGTCGATATCGACAACGACCACGCACTCTTCGGTGTGCTGGACGGCCTCGGTCATGGCCCGGAGGCCGCCAGCGCCGCGCTCACCGCGATCGAGGCACTCGACGGGGCTCGTAGCGAACGCCTCGAGGTGCTCATCCAGCTGTGCCACCGGGTGCTGGAGGGCACCAGGGGTGCCGCGATAACCCTGGCGACGATCGATTTCCAGGCGTCGAAACTCACCTGGACCGGCATCGGCAACGTCAGCGCCCACTTGGTCGCCAAAAGCATCAGCGGCGCCCAGATCCGGTCCAGCGCCCGACTGGCCGGCGGCATCGTCGGCTACCGGATACCGGAAACCCGTCCCGCACAAACGGTTCCGATCCGCACCGGGGATCTCCTGGTCGTCAGCAGTGACGGGATCACCGAAGATCACCTCGACCACATCGACTTCGCCGCGTCGGCCAAAGACATCGCCGAGCAGATACTCACCAAGCACGCCAAGGAAAGTGACGACGCGATGGTTCTTGCCGCGCGGCACCGGGGCATTCCGACATGAGCAGTTCGGACGACTTCCACACCCAGTACCGGTCCGCGCTGAGCAGTTACCTGGATGCCCGCGACGAGGACGTCCTGGCACGGGGTTACGAACTCGGACGCCGGGCGCTGCAGGAACGAATCAGCATGCTCGACATCATCGAGCACACCTTCCAAATGCTCAACGACCTGTCCAGGACCGCTGCCGCCGAGCGCGCCCCCGCCCTGGAATTCCTGCTGCAGACACTGGCGCCGCTGGACGTCGCAACCCGCGGATTCCTGGACGGCACAAAGAAATTCGCGGCCGAGCGGGCCCGGGCAGAGGATCTGGCGGATCGTGACAAATTCCGCACCGCGCTGGTGAACTCACTACAGGAGGGGTTCTTCGTCGCCGACCAGGATGGTGCGGTGATCGAAGTGAACAACGCGTTCGCCGATATCCTCGGCTACGGCGCCGAAGGCCTGCCCTACCCGTGGCCGCAGCCCTGGCTGGTCGATCAGGAGGGCGTCTACCGGCACCAGCGGCGGCTACGCAGCGAAGGCAGCGCCCAGTACGAGATTCCGGTCCGCCACCCGAGCGGCCATCTCTTGTGGGTGGCAGTGAGCATCAACGCAGTCCGCAGCCCCGACGACGAGGGCGACGTCTACGTCGGCACGGTGCGTGACGTCACCGCCCAGCGCGCATTCGCCGCGCGCGAGGGTGCGGTGCTGCGACTGGCCACCTCGGTGGCCGTGGCCAAGAGTGTGGCCGAGGTGCTGCAGGTGACCCTCGAAGAGTGCCGCACCGCCGTCGACGTGCAGCGCGTGGTGGCGGTGTTGTGGCCCAGCGGCGATGGCGAGCCGACCGTCGAGGTCGCCGGCGAACCCGCTGAATCGAGCTGGCGCACAATGGATCCGGTTCTGCGGCAGACTTTCCTGGATGCCCGTCACCAGTTGCCGCTGACGGCCAAGACGGTCGAGTGGCCGGACGCGCCGGGCAAGGCCCGCGGGTTGGTCGTCATGCTGTCCGGCACCGGGGATGTCGCGCTGTGGTTGGAGCTTCGTACGCCGCGCTGGGTCAGCGGGGAGGATCGGTTGCTGGTGACCGTTCTGATCGGCCATCTCAGTCTGGCCATTCAGCATGTCCGCCAGTTCGAGAATGCGCGGGTGACGTCGCTGACGCTGCAGCGGGCCATGCTGCCGCCGATGCAGCCGCCGCCGGGCTTCGCGGTGCGGTATGAACCGGCGGTCGAACCGCTGGAAATCAGCGGCGACTGGTACGACGTGATCGCGATCGACGACCGGCGCATCGGGATCGTCGTCGGTGACTGCGTGGGCCGCGGGTTGCCGGCGGCCGCGATCATGGGTCAGCTGCGCAGCTCGTCGCGGGCCTTGTTGCTCACCGGGGCCAAGCCGGCCGTGCTGCTCGAGCAGCTCGACGCGGCGGCGTCGCTGATTCCGGACGCCTACTGCACGACGGTGTTCCTGGCGATCTTAGACACCGAGTCCGGGGTGCTGGAGTACAGCAATGCCGGCCACATGCCCGCCGTGCTGGTCAAGCCCCGACCGGGGGCGGATTCGGAGACGACGCTGCTGACCAATGCCGGTTCGGTGCCACTTGCCGTGCGCCGCAACACAAGTCGTCCGCAGGCCGCCGAGGTGCTGCCGCCGGGATCGACGCTGATGTTGTTCACCGACGGCTTGGTGGAGCGCCGGCACGAGTCGATCGACGATGGCCTGGCCCGGGTCGCCGAAGTGCTGACCGACGCGGCTCAGTTGCCGGTCGACGCGGTGGCCGAAACGGTGCTGGACAAGCTGGCGCCGCAGGCCGGCTACGACGATGACGTCGCGATGGTGGTCTACCGGCACCAACTGGCGCCGCTGCGCATCGAAACCGATGCCACCGCAGCTCAGCTGGCGCCGGTGCGACGGTGGCTGCGTTCGTGGTTGCGGGCCGCCGAGGTCCCGGAGGAGCTGGCGGGCGACATCGTGCTGGTGGTCGGAGAGGCCTGCACCAACTGCGTCGAGCATGCCTATGCCGGGGAACCCGCCATGAAAATGCTGGTCGAGATGCGTGCCGACCACGGCGAGATCCGGGCGCGGATCGTCGACACCGGTCGTTGGAAACCCCCGGCGGCGAATCCGCGCACTGGCGGGCGTGGCCTGCCGCTGATGCGGGCGATGAGCGAGTCGATGGAAGTCGACCACGGCGTCGACGGCACCACGATCGAGGCCGTCTTCCGTTTGCCTGACCGATAGCGGGGTAAAAGATCGTTGTGACTCATGTGTCGGTAGCCGTGGAGCCTGTCCTGCCCGCGGCACACGGTCCCCTGTCGACGGCGGTGTGCCGCGCGTTGACGGCGCCGGCCGCGCGCGAGCAGTCCGGCCGGATCAGTGCTGCGGTAGGTGACTCCGACCCGTACGGCCTTGACCTGCAGCTGGCGCTGTACCTGTGCTACGAGCTGCACTACCGCGGTTTCGCGTCGGTGGACCCGGGTTGGGAGTGGAATCCCGCTCTGCTGGGTTTCCGGGCCGAATTGGAGCGGGTCTTTCTGGCCGGCGTGCGCCGCGACGTGGGACCCATCGGGCCCACCGACACGGCAGCCGCCGAGATGGACGCCCTGGCAATCGAACCCAAGAACGGCACGGGTCTGTCCTACTACCTGCGGGACAGCGGCACCTGGGAGCAGATGCGGGAGTACTTCGTCCACCGATCGCTGTACCACCTCAAAGAGGGCGACCCGCACGCCTTCGCCATTCCCCGGCTCACCGGTACCGCCAAGGCAGCCTTCGTCGCGGTGGAGTTCGACGAGTACGGAGCCGGCCGGGGTGCCCAGATGCACCAGCAGCTGTTCGCTGACCTACTGGAGGCGGCAGACCTGGATTCGACGTACCTGGGTTATCTGGATTCGGTGCCCGCGGAGGCATTGGCGGTGGTGAACCTGATGTCGATGTTCGGGTTGCACCGCAGGCTGCGGGGTGCGGCGGTCGGTCATTTCGCGGCGACCGAAATCACGTCGCCGCCGGGGTCACGACGGATGGTCGACGCCCTGCACCGCATGCAGGCGCCCGCGGCGTGCGTCGAGTTCTACCGTGAGCACGTGGAGGCGGACGCCGTGCACGAGCACGTGGTGCGCCTCGACGTGGTGGGAGATCTCGTTTCCCGCGAACCGCAGTTGGACTGCGATGTCGTGTTCGGCATCCGCGCCAATGCGGCCGTGGAGAACCGCCTGGCAGATGTCATCATGGCGTCCTGGCAGCGGGGGGAATCGTCGCTGCGGCGGCCGCTCAGCTAGTCAGGTTCTTGACTATGGTCGACCGGCATCTGCGATGGCTGGTATCGCACAGCGGATAGTCCTGGCTGCGCCGACAGGTACAGACCGCCACCATGAAGCGGTCCGATTCCACGACATTGCCGTCGGGCATCTCGATTCGCACCGGACCGGAGACCAGTACCGGACCGTTGGGAATCACCTGCACTCGCGTGGTGCTCATGGCTTGTCTGCTCGAATGACCACGATTTCTTCCTCCCGATGGCCCGGGCGGATGAGCCCCAGTTCCTCGAGCCATTCTGCTCGTGCCGTCAGCACCGGTCCAAACGGAATGAGTTGACTGGCAACGACGTCGGCGTCCAACCCGGTGGCACGCAGCTGGTCGATCGACTGCTGCACACCGGCCAGCGCCGAGTGCACCAGGAGCAGAGATCCGCCGTTGCACAACAACTTTGACGCCGTTTCGCACAGCGGGTCCAGTACTTGCCGACCGTCGGGGCCGGCGTTCCACGCCCACGACGGACCGGCTGCTGCGGGGATACGGTCGGTGTCGTCGAGCGGAGGGGCGGGCACATACGGCGGATTGGAGACCACCACGTCGAACGGGGCGCAATCCAACGCGTCGACCCACGAGCCTTGGCGCACATCGACATCGGCTCCGACGCAGGAAGCGTTGCTGCGTGAATAGCGCACGGCCTGCGGACAGATGTCGAAGGCGGTGATGCTGGCACAACCCATCTGTGCCGCCGAAATCGCGACGTAGCCCGATCCGGTACACAGGTCCAGCACCCGACGGCCCCGGATCAGACCCGTCCACCGCATGGTGTCCACGAGCAGGTGCGAGTCGTGCTGCGGCTGGTAAACCCGTTCGGCAATCGGAGTCGAATCCGAAGCTGGCAACGTGGCTGTCATGGCCAGATTAATGCCCGCAGACGATCGTGTTAAACCTGCTTTGCCAATGCCCGGTGCTATCGGGCGCGCGCCGGAGCCTGGGCAAGCTGCTTGATGACGGCTTTGCAGAACGCGTCGAGGTCCTTCGGTGAGCGACTGGTGATGATGTTTTTGTCCTCCACCACCTCTTCGTCGACCACCCGGGCACCCGCGTTGCGCAGATCGGTGCGGATGCTGCCATACGACGTCATCCGGCGGCCGGCAACCACGCCGGCTTCCACCAGCGTCCAGGGCCCGTGACAGATGGCGGCGACGGGCTTCCCGGAGTCGACGAAGTCCCGCACGAAGGTGACGGCATCTTTGTTGGCGCGTAACTTGTCAGGATTGACCGTGCCGCCGGGCAGAATGAGTCCGTCGTACTCGTCGACCGATGCGTCCGAAACCTTGCGGTCGACCTTGATTGTGCCCGCCGGCTCCAGATCGTGGTTGCGGGCCTCGATTTCACCGTCTTCCAGCGACAACAGGTAAGTCTGGGCTCCGGCCTCCTGCAGCGCCTGGCGGGGTTGCTCGAATTCGACCTTCTCCACCCCGTCGGCGGCCAGAAACGCGATCCGCTTGCCGTCCAATTCATTTGACATGGTTTCCACTCCTTTACGGGTTGAGGATCACCTTGGTGCAGCTGTCCTGCTTGTGCTTGAAGATCTCGTAACCATGCGACGCCTGGTCGAGTTGCAGGTGGTGACTGATGATGACGGTCGGGTCGATCTCGCCCTTGCGGATGCGTTCCAGCAACGGTCGCATATACCTGTGGACGTGGCACTGACCCGCCTTGATGGTCAACGATCGGTTCATGACCGCGCCGATGGGGAACTTGTCGATCAACCCGCCGTAGACGCCGACGATCGAGATCGTTCCGCCGTTGCGGCAACTCATGGCCGCCTCTCGAAGTGCGTGTGGCCGTTCGGTTTCCAGCCGCGCGGCCTGTTTCACCCGGTCATAGGCGTCGACCAGGGTCGATCCGTTGCGGGCCTCCGACCCGACGGCGTCGATGCAGTGGTCCGGTCCGCGGCCGGCCGTCATGTCCTGTAGCTCATCGAGTACCGACGTCTCAGCGAAGTTGAGCGTCGTGGCTCCCAATTTCTGCGCCAGTTCAAGCCGGTACGGGACCTGGTCTATGGCAATGACTTTCGAAGCACCCAGCAACAGGGCGCTGACCATGGCGAATAAACCCACCGGGCCGGCGCCCCATACGGCCACCACATCACCCGGCTGGATGTCGCACATCTCGGCGCCCATGTACCCGGTCGGCAGGATGTCGGAGAGGAAGAGCACCTGATCGTCGGTCAGATCGTCCTCGACCTTCAACGGGCCGACATCGGCGAACGGCACCCGCACGTATTCGGCTTGCCCACCGGCGAAACCGCCCATCATGTGGGAGTAGCCGAAGATACCTGCGGGCGAATGCCCCAGCAACTTCTCTGCCATCCCAGCATTGGGATTGGAGTTCTCGCATAGCGAGTACAGGTCGCGGCTGCACGCCGAACATGCCCCGCATGCGATCGGAAAGGGGACCACCACCCGGTCACCGACCGTGAGGTTGCCGACATTCTTTCCGATTTCGACGACTTCGCCCATGAATTCGTGTCCGAGCACGTCGCCGTGCTTGACGGTGGGGATGTATCCGTCGTAGAGGTGCAGGTCCGACCCGCAGATGGCGGTCGAGGTCACCCTAATGATGGCATCGCGGTCGTTGAGGATCTTCGGGTCCGGAACCGTTTGCACCTCAACGCTATTACGCCCGGCCCACACTGTTGCTTTCATGCTTGACTTCCTTGGTTGGCGGGTTGGGCGTTCTGCTGGTGCATCTGCTGGAAGGAGACTGTCCCGCCGGGCGATCCGTCCGAGCGCGTCACCTGGCCCGTTTCGATGATCTGTTTGAATCGACGGAGATCGTCGTTGACCTGCTGTTGAGGTGACTCACCGAGTAGCGCGGCCGCCGCCTTGGCCAGACCGCCACCCGGCAGTTGATAGCCGATGGTGACTCGGATTTCGGTGCCCCTGCCGGAGCCGTCGGGGGTGAAGTCAACACAGCCGCTGTTGTCAATTCCCGAGCCGGGCAACGACTGCCACGATATCCGCTTGCCGGGCACGTCGTCGACGATCCGCGCGTCCCATCGAATGGGTTGCCCCACCGGAGCGTTCGCGACCCAGTGGGAGCGGCCGTCGGCGTCGATGGTGACCGACTGCAGGTGATGCATGAAGCTGGGCAGGTTTTCCAAGTCCCGCCAATAGTTGTAAACCTCGTCGGGAGAACGCAGTACGGTAACAGCGGCGCGCAGCGATTCATGATGTTGTCCGCCCGCATGGCGCGGGCTTTGACCGCCGGTGGTACTCAGAGCGGCGTACAGATCGAGGCCGCCGATCACCGTGAGGGCGGCGAGGGCGATGCTGCCTCTGGTGCGGCGACCGGGCCCACGCCGGGCTACGCCGGCAGCCAGCACTGCGACGTCAAGTACGTCGCCGGCCACCCGCGTCCACACCAGCTTTTCGGAACCCAGCAAAAGCGCTGCGCCGTGGCCACATTCGCGAACACCCAGCGCCTGGATGATCTTCCGAGCCCGCGGTGTCTCGTCGACACCGGCGAGGTCTGCCACTTTGCTTGGTGCCAATATCTCCGACAAACCAAGCCCAAAACTGGCTACGCCAAGGCCTTTCACCAATGCCACGGTCCTGCTAGCGGACTCATTCATTACCAACACCCCTCGTTCAGACCCGGTAGCGGATCCGACCCGCTCGTGTTACGGCAGCCATACCCGGGCTCTGGCCAGCCAAACCTGCCTAGGTCGAGGCTGCGCGCAACGACTCCAGCAGTGGTTCGGCGGCTTCCTCGAGGAATTGCTGCTGTGTGTCGCCGCCGATTTGGATGAGCGCGACGTCGCTGAAACCGCCTTCCCAGAACGGCTTGACTGCTTCGACGATGGCGTCCAGGTCCGGGCCGCACGGAATGCTCTCGGCGACATCTTCGGGCCGGACGAATTGCGTCGCGCCGGCGAAACCCGCGGGTGTCGGCAGGTCGGCGTTGACGGCCCAGCCGCCGGCAAACCACCGGAACTGGTCGTGTGCGCGCTTGATGGCGGTGTCGCGATCGGGATCCCAGCAGATCGGGATCTGGCCGATCACCCGCCCGGCCCCGGGCCACCCGCCGCTCTGCCGCGCCACATGCCACGCGTCGACCAGTTCGCTGTCGGGCTGCACCGCCACCAAGTGGTCGGCGAGTTTGCCCAGCTTGTCGACGCCCCTGGCACCCGCGAGCGCTACCGCGATGCCGGGCAGCACGTCGGGCACATCCCACAATCGTGCCGAATCCACTTGGAAGTAGTCACCCTTCCAGTCGACCAAGTCCCCGCTGAACAATTCGCGGATGATCTTGATGGCTTCGCGCAGCATGTCCTGCCGTCGCTCGACGGTCGGCCAACCTTTGCCGACCACATGCTCGTTGAGGTTTTCACCGCTGCCCAGACCGAGGGTGAACCGCCCGTCGGCGAGGATCTGAACGGTGGCGGCTTGTTGCGCGACGATCGCCGGGTGATACCGCATCGTCGGGCAGGTCACGTACGAGTAGAGATCTACGTTTTCCGTCGCGTGTGCCACGGCGCCGAGCACCGCCCACGCATTGGGCGCATGGCCCTGGGTAGCAAGCCACGGTGAGAAATGGTCGCTGCATACTTCGAAGTCGAACCCACGTTGTTCGGCCGAAACGGCATCGCGCACAAGCTCTTTCGGACCGCATTGCTCTGTCATCAAGGTATAGCCGAACCGTGCCATACCTAAGCGGGTACCCCGGCCCACCGAGTGCAAACGGTGCCGGTCAGAAGGGTGGTGGGTCGTCGTCGGGGTGGGGTGGTGGGTGGTTGTCGGC